>CAYTPY010000020.1:0-25669 GCA_964439725.1 uncultured Erythrobacter sp.
TGCGATGGAGCTCGTGGGCGAGCGCTGGTCGATGCTGATCATCCGCGAGCTGATGTTGGGCGGGCGGCGTTTCTCGGATCTGCGCGGCAGCCTGCCCGGCATTTCCGCCAAAGTTCTGACCGAGCGGCTGACGGGGCTCGAGCAGGCGGGCGTGTTGGTGAAGCGCAAGCTGCCGCCGCCGGCCGCAGTGCAAGTCTATGAACTGACGGAGTGGGGGTACCACGCCGAGCCGGCGATCCAGGAGCTCGGCCGCTGGGCCGCGCGCTCGCCCGAGCACAACCCGCAGTTGCCGCTCTCACCGGTCAGCCTGATGCTGTCGATGCGCACGATGATTCTACCAGACGAAGCGCGCAAGGTCGAAGGAGTGGTGGGCTTCGACATCGCGGGTGACGGCTTCCTGGCCGAGCTGCGCGATGGAGAGCTGACGGTCCGCCGCGGCGATCCGGCCGAGGCGCAAGCGGTGTTCCGGATCCCGGTGGCGCTGCCGTTCCTGCGGGTGATCTACGGCAAGCAGCCGCTCGACGAGGCGCTCGACGAAGGGGTGCTGCAGGTGGAGGGGGACCTCGATCTGGCGCGCCGGTACTCGCGCATCTTCAGCTTGCCGCCGAAAGTCGCTCCGCCCGGCGCGATGCCCGCCTGAAGGCGCTGGAATCGCGGTTGCAGCCCCCGATGAGGGCGTCTAGTCACCGCCGGCGATGAACGAGATGACCAGCCACACGCCCCTGTCCGGAACCGCCATGGCCGCGCCCGACCGCGAAGTCGACGTGCGCGAGACCTTCGGCATCGACATCGACATGAAAGTCCCGGCCTTTTCGGCAGCCGACGAGCGCGTGCCCGACATCGACGAGACGTACGTCTTCGATCCGGACACCACGCTGGCGATCCTCGCCGGCTTTGCGTTCAACCGCCGCGTGATGGTGCAGGGCTACCATGGCACCGGCAAGTCAACTCACATCGAGCAGGTCGCGGCGCGGCTCAACTGGCCGTGCATCCGCATCAACCTCGACGCGCACATCAGCCGCATCGACCTGATCGGGCGCGACGCGATCGTGCTGCGTGACGGGCTGCAGGTCACCGAGTTTCGGGAAGGCCTGCTGCCTTGGGCGCTGCAGCACCCGGTGGCGCTGGTATTCGATGAATACGATGCCGGCCGGCCTGACGTGATGTTCGTGATCCAGCGCGTGCTGGAGAACGAAGGCAAGCTGACGCTCCTCGACCAGAACCGCGTGATCCGCCCGAACCCGTACTTCCGCCTGTTCGCGACGGCCAACACGGTGGGCCTCGGCGACACCAGCGGGCTCTATCACGGCACGCAGGCGATCAACCAGGGCCAGATGGACCGCTGGAATATCGTCGTCGCGCTCAACTACCTGCCGGCCGAAACCGAGCAGAGCATCATCCAGGCCAAGACGAAAGCCTCCCCGAAGCTGGTCGCCGACATGGTCCGCGTGGCTGACCTGACTCGTCAGGGCTTTATCAACGGCGACATCTCGACCGTGATGAGCCCACGCACGGTGATCACCTGGGCGCAGAACACCGAGATCTTCGGCGACCCCGGCTTCGCCTTCCGCCTGACCTTCCTCAACAAGTGCGACGAGGCGGAGCGGGTGCTGGTGGCGGAATACTACCAGCGCGTGTTTGGCGTGGAACTGCCTGAGAGCGTGGTGGCGAAGGCCTGAGCCGCGGCGCCTGTATTCCCCTCCCTCAAAGCGGGAGGGGAGACATCACGGCTTACCCGACTGGAGTCTCAGATCGGCTGGAGCTCTCGGGTGGCTAGAACCCACTGGAGTCTGGCTTCCGCGGGAATGACGAAGGGAATGAGAAGGAGCCGCTGCGGTTCTTGCTAGCTTCCTGCCTTCGCACCCTCCGCCATCATCTGCAGGCTCAGCCCGGCGGGAATCGCGCTCTGGTCCTCACCCGCCTCGTTGATCGTGGCGCGGCGCATGTCGCGTTTGTGGTGGTGGTAGTCGTACTCGGTGCCGCGGTGGAGGGTGCAGCGGTTGTCCCAGATGAGGATGTCGCCCGTCCGCCATTTGTGCGCGTAGATGAATTGCGGCTGCGTGGCGAAGGCGATCAGCTCTTCGAGCAGAGCGGCGCTTTCGGCTTCGTCCATGCCGACGATGCATTGGGTGTGCGCGCCGACGAACAGGGCGGGTCGACCCGAGGCGCTGATACGGACCACCGGGTGCTCGGCGCGCATGTAGGGCGCGAGGGGATGGGCGGAATCGTCGACCTCGGCGCCGGCCTTGCGGCGGCTGTGGAAGTAGTTGTGGCGGGCGGTGAGGCCTTCGACGCGGTCCTTCAGCCGCTGTGGAAGCGCGTCGTAGACGGCGCGCATGTCGATCGTTTCGGTCGCGCCGCCTACGGGCGTTACGATCACGCCGCGCAGCATCGACCACTTGCTCGGCAAGTCGTTGAAGGAGCTGTCGGCGTGGAACAGCTCGTTACCCTTCGAGATCTTCGCGCGGGGCGAATCGGGCGACATGATCTCCCCGTCAGGGTCGAGGTTGGACACGTCGTAGAGACCGAAGGCTACCCGGCCGCCGTTGTGCGGCTTGTTGCCTGGGAGCTCGAGCGGGCCGAAGGCGCGCGCGAAGGCAAGGTGCTGTTCATCGTCGATATGGCTTTGCCCGCGAATGCACAGGACCGCGTGTTCGCGCATCAGATCTTCGAGCAGGGCAACCAGCGCCTCGTCGGGCCGCGCGACGTCGACGCCGCTGAGTTCTGCGCCGAACAGCGGATGCAATTTGCCGACTCCCATGCCTGTCGCTCCTGAAACGTTAGCATGCTAACTAGTCTGTACCGAACTTGCCTGCAAGACTTCAACAAAGGGCTCGCCAGCTCTGTGTTGGCAAAGTAATACAGTGGCTATGGGCATCTGGGGCCGGTCGAGGTTGGCGGAACGCAGGGAGGAGTCTGGTGCGCGTAGCCACTGGGAAGACGTGCCTTATTCCCCACTCTACGACGAAGAAGGCCCGGGTGATCCCGAGTTCGGTGCCTGGCTGGACGACAAGCTTGGGCTGAGGTCTCAGCCCGAACCCGCGTCGGCGGCCATATGGGCGGGGCGAACCCGCGGCTGGTGGATCAAGCGCGGCCTGCTCGCCTTGCTGCTGCTGTTCCTGCTGTTGCTCGCGTGGCTGGCGATCACCGCCCCGCTGTCGAAGTCGCTGCAACCGGTGGTGCCGCCGCAGCTCACTTTGCTCGCCGCCGACGGCACGCCGATCGCGCGAAACGGCGCCGTTGTCGATACGCCGGTCCAGGTAGAGCAACTGCCGCCTCACGTCATCAACGCCTTCCTGGCCATCGAGGACCGCCGCTTTTACAGCCACTGGGGCATCGATCCGCGGGGCATCGCCCGCGCGGCGTGGTCGAACCTGACCAGTGGCCGCACCCAGGGCGGCAGCACGATCACGCAGCAGCTCGCCAAGTTCACGTTCCTCAACTCCGAGCAGAACCTCGGCCGCAAGGCGCGCGAGGCGCTGATTGCGCTGTGGCTCGAGGCCTGGCTGAGCAAGGACGAGATCCTCGAGCGGTACCTGTCGAACGCTTATTTCGGCGACAACGTCTATGGCCTGCGCGCGGCCTCGTTGCATTACTTCTATCGAAGGCCGGAGAACCTGAAGCCGGAGCAGGCGGCGATGCTGGCTGGGCTGCTGCAGGCGCCTTCGCGCCTGGCGCCGACCAACAACCCGGCGCTGGCCGAGCGGCGCATGCGGCTGGTGCTGCGCTCGATGGTCGACGCCGGCTATATGAGCGAGGCCGAGGCCGCGGCTCTGCCGACGCCCCAAGTCGACGTGCGCACCAAGAACGACCTGCCGACCGGCACTTACTTCGCCGACTGGGCGCTGCCGGAAGCGCGCCGGCTGACCCGCACCAGCTACTCTAGCCAGACGGTGCGGACCACGCTCGACTCGCGCCTTCAGACCGCAGCACGCCATGCGGTCGAGCGGGCTCCGCTCGGCGATGCACAAGTGGCGCTGGTTGCGATGCGGCCCAATGGCCAAGTCGTCGCGATGATCGGCGGCACCGACTACGCGAAGTCGCCGTTCAACCGCGCGACCCAGGCGCGGCGGCAGCCGGGTTCGACCTTCAAGCTGTTCGTCTATCTCGCGGCTCTGAACGAGGGGTGGGATCCCGATGATAGGATCTCCAATTTGCCGATCGAGCAGGGCTCGTATCGCCCGCGCAATGTCAGCGGGACTTATTCCGAATCGATCACCCTGGCCGATGCCTTCGCGCAGTCGAGCAACGTCGCCGCGGTACGGCTGATGGCGGAAGTCGGCGACGACGAGGTGATCCGTATGGCGCGCGACCTCGGCGTCCGCTCCGCCCTCGACGACGGCGATCCGAGCTTGGCGCTCGGCACTTCCACGATGACGCTGATGGAGCTGACGGCTGCTTATGCCGGCGTCGCCGCCAACCGCTTCCCGGTCAAACCGACCGCGGTCCCCGGTGCGGAGCCTGGCTGGCTGGGCCGCTGGTTCGACGGCATGGACAGCCTTCCCGGTCAAGCCCACGACAACATCGAAGCGATGCTGCGCCGGGCGGTCAACAACGGCACCGGCCGCGCCGCGATGCTGTCGAGCCCGAACTTCGGCAAGACCGGCACGACCCAGGACAACCGCGATGCGCTCTTCGTCGGCTACGCCGGGGGCCTGGTGGTTGGCGTCTGGGTAGGGAACGACGACAACACTCCGCTCGACGGCGTCTATGGCGGCGGCGTGCCGGCGCGGATCTGGAAGGATTTCATGCAGCAGGCCCATGGTCAGCGCCGCGCTCCTGCACCGCGCCCAGCCGAGAGCCCCGATCCGGACGGTCCGGTGCAGCCGCAGGACGTGCCTGCCCTGGAGAACCTGCCAATCGGCGATACCAGCGTGCAGATCCGCGAGAGCGGAGCAGTGCTCTCCACCGACATTCGCGGGGTACCGTTCGACGTGACGCTCGACCAGAACGGCATCCGCATTGACCCCGCGCGCAACCGCGAACGCGAAGTGGCGGAAGAGCCGGCCCCGGCGCCGGTCCCTTAATCCGCCGGGTATGTCGCCGCGACGAAGTAAAGGCCTTCAGCCGGTGCATTGAGCCCGAGCGCCGCGCGGTCGCGCGCGGCCAGCGCCTCCGCCACCTGCTCTTCGCGCCACTGGCCAAGGCCCACTAGCGCCAGCGTGCCCACCATCGAGCGCACCTGGTGGTGCAGGAAGCTGCGTGCCTCGGCTTCGATGAGCACGTGCTCTCCCTCACGCCGAACTGCCAGCCGGTCGAGCGTCTTGACCGGATCGTTGGCTTGGCAGTGAACCGAGCGAAAGGTGGTGAAGTCATGCCGCCCGACCAGCGCTTGGGCGGCCCGGTGCATCGCCTCGGCATCGATCGGCCGCGTGACCTGCCAGGCGCGGCCGCGCTCCAGCGTCAGCGGTGCGCGGCGGTTGACGATGCGGTAGAGATATCGGCGCCCCAGGCACGAGAACCGCGCGTGCCAGTCGTCCGGTTTCGCCTCGCACTTGAGCACCGCCACTGGATCCGGCCGCAGGCGGGCGTTAAGCGCTTCCATCAGCCGGAACGGCGCGATGTCCTTCGCGATGTCGACGTGGCTGACCATCGCCAGCGCATGGACTCCGCTGTCGGTGCGTCCGGCGCTGTGCATCGTCACCGTCTCACCGGTTACTTCAGAGACCGCGCGCTCGACCGAGGCCTGCACCGACGGCCCATGGTCCTGCCGCTGCAGGCCCATGAACGGGCCGCCGTCGAACTCGAGTGTGAGCGCGAAGCGGGTCACAAACCTTTCCCTTCGGCCGCAGGCGGCGCGGCAATCCGAGGCCGTAGCGAGCATCGCTGTGGATTGCCTTGCTTCGCTCGCAATGACGACCGGAAAGAGATCACCTAAGCACCATCCCCGCCGGCACCGCTTTCCCGCGCAGGAAATCCTCCACTGCCATCGCCGGCTTGCCTGCGCGCTGTACCGTGAGCGGCCGGATCGCAGCGTCGCCGCAAGCGACGGTCAACTCTTCGTCCAGCACCGTGCCGGGCGCGCCGTTGACGCCGATGACCCGCGCCTTCAGGACCTTGATCCGTTCACCGTCGAGTTCGAACCACGAGCCGGGGAACGGGGCGAAGGCGCGCACTTCCCGCTCGATCAACTCGGCCGGCTTGGTCCAGTCGATCCGGCTTTCGGCCTTGTCGATCTTCGCCGCATATGTAGCGCCCAGATCGGTTTGCGGTTCGGGCTTGAGCTGGTCGATCTGCGCCAGCGTCTCGACCATCAGCCGGGCGCCGATCTCTGCCAGTTCGGCATGCAGCTCGCCGCTGGTCTTGTCCTCCACCGGCACCCGCGCGGCGGCTAGCATGGGGCCGGTATCGAGTCCGCGCTCCATACGCATGATGGTGACGCCGGTCACGTGATCGCCGGCGAGGATCGCGCGCTGGATCGGCGCCGCTCCGCGCCAGCGCGGCAGCAGACTGGCATGCACATTGAGGCAGCCCATCGCCGGCGCTTCCAGGATCGGTTGCGGCAGGATCAGCCCGTAAGCGACGACCACCGCCACCTCGGGCTCGAGAGCGAGGAACTCGGCCTGGGCATCAAGGTCGCGCAGGCCGAGCGGATGCCGCACTTCGATACCCAGCGCCTCGGCAGCGCGCTGGACCGGCGAAGGCTGCAACTGCTTGCCGCGGCCGGCGGGTCGCGGTGGTTGGCTGTAGACTGCGACAACCTCGTGCCCCGCCTCGTGGAGGGCGTGGAGCGTCGGCACGGAAAAGTCCGGTGTGCCCATGAAGACTACGCGCATAAACCCCGATCCGTTCGCCCTGAGCCTGTCGAAGGGCCTATGCACGGGCTTCGACAAGCTCGGCCCGAACGGATAAGGGCATAGCGATGGCTTCTCAGGAAATCGAGGCGCTGGCGGGAGCGCTCGCCCGGTTGCCGGGACTAGGCCCGCGATCGGCGCGGCGCGCGGTGCTGTGGCTGGTCAAGCGGCGCGAGACCGCGCTGGTTCAGCTTCTCGAAGCGATCACCACGGTGCGCGAGCTCCTCGTCGAGTGCGGAAATTGCGGCAACGTCGATACCCAGGACCCCTGCGGTATCTGCGCCGACCTGCGCCGCGATCCGCGCAGTTTGTGCGTGGTCGAGGACGTCGCCGATCTGTGGGCGCTTGATCGGGCGCGGCTGTTCACCGGGCGCTACCACGTGCTGGGGGGGCGGCTTTCCGCGCTCGAAGGCGTCGGCCCCGAAGACCTCACCATCGGCCGGCTGATCGAGCGGGTGGCTGAAGGCGGCATCGACGAGGTGGTGCTGGCGATGAACGCCACACTCGAAGGGCAGACCACCGCGCACTACATCGCCGAACGGCTCGAAGCTTATCCGGTGCGCCTGACCCAGCTCGCCCACGGCCTGCCCGTGGGGGGCGAGCTCGACTATCTCGACGAGGGCACTCTGGCTCAAGCCCTGCGGGCCCGGCGGCCGGTGGGATGAGGCGCGGCTGGATCGTCGGCGGATGGCTTTTCGCGCTGCTCGCTTCCGCGCTCCTACCGGGCCGATTTCTCTTGGATAGAATCGAGAGCAACCACCTGGGCCAGTATGTCGACGCGGAAACCGGTGCTTGGACCGCGCAGGTTCCGTGGCAGTTCTTCAAGTGGTGGCTACCGATCGCCGTTCCGGTGAGCCTTCTGGCGCTCGCTTGCCTGTTCCTTAACCGCCCAGACGGGCGCCGTTAGTTCCCAGCGGCAGGGCCATCGTCGTTCACTTGTCGTTCGACCCGCTTGTGCTTATCTGCGCCGCATGGCCATCCGCGAAATCATTGAAGTGCCGGACCCCCGGCTGAAGACCGTCTCCAAGCCTGTCGAAGCTTTCGACGAGGAGCTCAAGACGCTCGTCTCGGACATGTTCGAAACGATGTACGATGCCGCGGGTATCGGTCTTGCCGCGATCCAGGTTGGCGTGCCGCTGCGCGTCTTAGTGATCGATTTGCAGGAGCCGGATCCCGACGCGGAGCCGGAAGAGTGCCATCACGACCACGGCGATGGTCACGCCCACACACACCAGCCGATCAAAAACGATCCGCGCGTCTTCGTGAACCCGGAAATCCTCGATCCGCACGAAGAGCTGAACACCTACCAGGAGGGCTGCCTCTCGGTCCCCGACATCTTTGCCGATGTCGACCGGCCCAAGTCGTGCCGCGTCCGCTGGCAGGACCTCGAAGGCAACGTCCACGAGGAGGAGATGGAAGGCCTGATGGCGGTCTGCATCCAGCACGAGATGGACCACCTCGAAGGTATCCTGTTCATCGACCACCTCTCTCGCCTCAAGCGCAGCATGGCGCTCAAGAAGCTAGAGAAATTGAGGAAGGCCGCTTAGGTCTCCGGAATTCCGGCGCAGGCGAACCTCCGCTAAGCAACTTGGCGCTCCTGCTGATGAGGAGTGTGGAGGCCGCTCCGCTGCTTTCTCGAAGACGCGTTTCGACGCTGCTCTTGGTGTGTAGTTCCTAGTTCAGCGTTTCGAACGCGCGGCGGCAAACGTCGGCGGATTCGCGGCACATCCGGGCGCAGCGGCGGCAATGCGGGTCATCGTGCTTCGCGCATTCGGCCTCGCATAGTTCGCAAGCTTGGATGCAGACCGCCAACGTCGCGCGAACGAGCTCAGGATTGGAACCAGTGCGGCGGGTCGCCACGCGATAGGTGGCGGTGCAGACGTCCGAGCAATCGAGGCACAGCCGGATGCATTGGCGCATCTCCATCTCTTCCGCGAGACAAGCGTCGGCGCAGGAATTGCAGATCGCCGCGCAATGCATCGCGTGCCGGACGGCCAGCGCCAACGCCTCGTTGTATTGACCGGTGGCGGCGACGTCTGGGTGTTCCGAGATCATCTTCTCGATCGACACGGGGGGCGCTCCTTCACTCTGTGCCTAGCGAAGAGAGCGAACGAGCGGGCCCGCTGTTCCTGAAAGCCGGACACGAAAAGGGCCGCTCCTTTCGGAGCGGCCCTCTCGCGTCCCGTCCAAGGGGCGGAGCTTAGAACAGGCCTTCGATCTGCCCGTCGACCAGGCGGATGTTCTCCGCGCTCGGCACTTTCGGCAGGCCCGGCATCGTCATGATGTCGCCGCAGATCGCGACGATGAAGCCGGCACCGGCGGCCAGGCGCACTTCGCGGATCGGCACCGTGTGGTGCGTCGGCGCGCCGAGCTTCGTCGGGTCCGTGGTGAAGCTGTACTGGGTCTTCGCCATGCAGACCGGCAGATCGCCGAAACCGGCTTCTTCCCAGGCCTTGAGCTGGTTGCGGACCGACTGGTCCGCAATCGCGGCGTCGGCGCGGTAGATGCGGGTCGCGATCGTGTTGATCTTCTCGAACAGCGGCATCTCCGAAGGATAAAGCGGCGAGAACTGGGCCTGGCCGGATTCGGCAATCTCGACGACCTTGCGGGCCAGTTCCTCGGTCCCTTCCGATCCCTTGGCCCAATGCTGGCACAGCACTGCTTCGGCCCCCAGTTCGGCAACGGCGTCCTTGATGACCTGGACCTCGGCATCGGTGTCCGTGACGAAGTGGTTGATCCCGACAATCGCCGGCACGCCGAATTGGCGCACGTTCTCGATGTGGCGGAGCAGGTTGACCACGCCCTTCTTGACGGCCTGGACGTCCTCCTTGCCGAGGTCGCCCTTGGCGACGCCGCCGTTCATCTTCAGCGCGCGGACGGTGGCGACGATCACCACGGCCGACGGCTTGAGGCCAGCCTTGCGGCACTTGATGTCGAAGAACTTCTCGGCACCTAGGTCCGCGCCGAAGCCAGCTTCGGTGACGACGTAGTCGGCCAGCTTGAGCGCCGTCTTGGTCGCTGTGACCGAGTTGCAGCCGTGGGCGATGTTGGCGAACGGGCCGCCGTGGATGAACGCCGGGTTGTTCTCCAGCGTCTGCACCAGGTTCGGCTGGATCGCCGTCTTAAGCAGCACGGTCATCGCGCCGTGGGCGTTGATGTCACGCGCGCGCACCGCGCTCTTGTCGCGGCGATAGCCGATGATGATGTTGCCGATCGACTCCTCGAGATCCTCAATTGAGGTGGCGAGGCACAGGATCGCCATGATCTCGGACGCGACGGTGATGTCGAAGCCGGACTCACGTGGATAACCGTTGGCGACTCCGCCCAGCGAGGTGACGATCTGGCGCAGAGCACGATCGTTCATGTCGAGCACGCGGCGCCAGGTGATGCGGCGGGTATCGATCTCCTGGGCGTTACCCCAGTAGATGTGGTTGTCGATCAGCGCGCTGAGCAGGTTGTGAGCGCTGGTGATCGCGTGGAAATCGCCGGTGAAGTGGAGGTTGATGTCCTCCATCGGCACGACCTGGGCATAGCCGCCGCCGGCAGCGCCGCCCTTCATGCCGAACGACGGGCCCAGCGAAGGCTCGCGCAGGCAAACGGCCGCGTTCTTGCCGATGCGGTTGAGACCGTCGGTCAGGCCGACCGAAGTCGTGGTCTTGCCTTCACCGGCGGGGGTCGGGTTGATCGCAGTGACCAGGATCAGCTTGCCGTCTTCGCGGCCTTGTTGCTGGTTGATCCACTCCATGCCGATCTTGGCCTTGGTGCGGCCATAGGGCTCGAGCGCTTCTTCCGGGATGCCCAGCTTGGCGCCGATCTCGGTGATCGGCTTCATCTTGGCTTGACGGGCGATTTCGATATCGGTGGCCATGCGAAGTCCTCTTCCGGCTGGCCCGCGCCGCCGCGGGCGGTGGTAATCTCATTTATTCGCAATCACGAAATTTTCGCGAGCACGAAATTGTATGTGGCCCATACAATCTATTTTGGGCGATGCTCAAGCCACATTCTTGCGGCGATTTGCCCCTTATCGGGGATTGCGGGGTGGGCGGCCTTGTCGCTTGGCAAACCAAAAGCTAGGTTCCCGCTTCGTTCTGTCTGTGAGGTCGCATGGATCCGCTCGCCGCCGTTCTCATCGTCGTAGCCGTGTTCGGAGGGCTGGCCGTGGGCTGGTACGTGGGTTCGCGCCCGGTCGCGGATTGGCAGCTCCGGCATTCCGAAAGGGATGCAGCGGCGAAGGAACACGAGGCGCAGTTCAAGCAGGCGGTCGCCGAGCTTGGCCAGGCCCGTATCGAGATCGCCACTCTGACCGCCAATGCGGAAAACTTCGACAAGCAGATCGCGCAGCTCAACCAGGCCCGCGAGGACCTGATTGCCCAGTTCAAGGCGGCGGGCGGCGAAGTGCTGTCGCGGGCGCAGGACGAGTTCCTCAAGCGCGCCGAGGAAAAGTTCGGGGGTGCCGAGAAGGCGAACAAGCAAGCGGTTGCAGCGCTGCTCGAGCCGGTCAACCAGCGCTTGAAGCGCTACGAGGATCAGGTTGAAGCGCTTGAAAAGCAGCGCGTCGACGCGTTCGGCCAGCTCACCGGGCTGATCCACTCAATGCGCGAGGGGCAGGAGGCGGTCCGCACCGCCGCTCAGCAACTCGGCAACAGTTTGCGCAACGCGCCCAAGGCGCGCGGGCGTTGGGGTGAGCAGCAACTGCGCAACGTTCTCGAGCAGTGCGGCTTGGCCGAGCATACAGATTTCGTCACCGAGCAGTCGGTCGAGACCGACGAAGGCCGGTTGCGCCCCGATGCGATTGTCAGGGTTCCCGGCAACAAGCTGCTGGTGATCGACGCCAAGGTCTCGCTGAACGCCTATCAGGAGGCGTTCGAAGCGACCGATGAAACTGAACGGGTGCGGCATCTCGACCTGCATTCGGCCTCCATGCGCAACCACATCCAGACGCTTGGCGCCAAGAGTTATCAAAGCCAGTTCGAAGAGGCGCCCGACTACGTGCTGATGTTCGTACCGGGTGAGCATTTCATCGCCGCGGCGCTGGAGCACGATCCGCGGCTGTGGGACTATGCCTTTGAACGCCGGGTGCTGCTGGCGAGCCCCACCAACCTGGTAGCGATCTGCCGCACGGTGGCCCAGGTCTGGCGGCAGGACGGACTGGCGCGTGAGGCGCGCGAGATCGGCCGGATGGGCGGCGAGCTGTACGACAGGCTGGCGTTGTCAGCCGAGCACTTGAAGCGCGTCGGCTCGGGCCTCGAGACGGCCGTCGGCAACTACAACAAGTTCGTCGGCAGCTTCGAGCGCAACGTGCTTTCGGCCGGTCGGCGTCTGCGTGAGAAGCACATCGAAATCGGCAAGCGCGAGCTCGACGAGGTGCCGCTGGTCGAAAGTGCGCCCCGCTATGGCGCCGCCGACGAGCCGGCCCTGGCGAGGCTGGTCGACACCGGCGGGGAAGAGGATGCCCTCAGCGCGGGCTGAAGAATAACGGGATTGGTCGCCGGCGGGCATGGGTCTCGCGGTGAACTCGTAGGGACTTTGCTCAAGCATCGAGACGCGCCAGCACCTCGTAGGCCAGCACCGCCCCGGCAACGGCTGCGTTGAGGCTGTCGGCACGCCCGCGCATCGGTATCGTTACCCTCAGATCGCACGCCGCTTCGTACTCCGCGGGTAGTCCGCGCGACTCGTTGCCGACCAGGATGAAGCACGGCGCGGCATAGGGGGCCTCGCGGTAGGGCACCGCCTCGCGCAGGCTTGCTGCGACGAGTTGGCCGGGTCCGACGCGCAGCCATGGCAGGAACTCGTCCCAGCGTGTCTGGACCACTCGCTGGGTAAAGATGGCGCCCATGCTCGCCCGCACCGCTTCGGCCGAGAACGGGTCGGCGCTGTCGTCAAGCAGGATCAAGCCGCCGGCACCAACGGCATCGCCGGTCCGCAGCATCGTGCCGAGATTGCCCGGGTCACGCATCGCCTGCGCGACCAGCCAAATTGGGGCGGTGTTGCGATCGAGCTTGGACAGCGAAGTGTCGAACTCGGCGAACACCCCTGCCACGGCCTGCGGGTTGTCTTTGCCGGTGATCTTGGAAAGGATCTCCGCGCCGGTTTCGACGATTTCGCCGCCAGCGCGTTCGACGTCGGCCTCCAGCGCCGCGAGCAGCGGGTGCGCCTCGCGTTCGGCCGCCATGACGAGCAGCTCCGGCAGCCGTCCGCACGCCCGAGCGTCGGTGAGAAGCCGCAGCCCCTCCGCCAGGAACTTGCCCTCGCGCTTGCGGTGCTTCTTGTCGCGCAAGCTACGCAGGTATTTGACGGTCGGATTAGAGAAACCGGTTATCGTGCGGCGCATGGGACCTGAGGCGTTGCGGCCGTGCCGGGACAGCACGAGCGTCGGAGTGATCTAATTCCCGATATCCGGCCATGTTGACTTGTCGAAGGACCGGGCACGCTCGTCTAGTCCTCGCCGAACCCGCTCTCGATCAGCGCCACTAACTCGCCGAGACGCGCCTCGGCGTCCGCGCCGCTGACGGCCAATTCGACGGTGTCGCCCTTAGCTGCTCCCAGCATCATCAGGCCCAGGATCGATCCGCCGGCAGCGCTATGCCCGTCCTTGCAGACTTTGACCGCACAAGTCCCCATCTCGGCGACCGCAGCGACGAACTTGGCACTGGCACGGGCGTGTAGCCCGCGTTTGTTGACGATTGTGACTGTCTGGCGCGCCTCTCCCAACGCGGTTTCTCCCTGCACGTAGATGATCAGGCTTCCTGACCGAGAAACTCGGAGGCGATCGTGATGTAGTTCCGACCGGCATCGCGTGCGGCCTTCGCGGCGGCGGCCATGGTCATGTCCTTGCGCGCGCCGGCCAGGCGGATCAGCATCGGCAGGTTGATCCCCGCGATCACTTCAGTCTTGCCCGCGTCGAGCAGCGAGATGGCGAGATTGGATGGGGTGCCGCCGAACAGATCGGTCAGGATCACGACGCCGTCGCCGGAATCGACTTGCTTAATAGCCCGGGAAATTTCTTTGCGGCGGGCTTCCATGTCGTCGTGCGGTCCGATGCATACGGTGGCGACATCGGGCTGCTGGCCCACAACATGTTCCATGGCGTGGACGAATTCCTCAGCCAACCGGCCATGGGTAACCAGGATCATGCCGATCATTTCAGGTGGCAGCTCACGTCGTAGGGCTCGCACAGGGCACGTGGCAACGCGGCCGGTCGGAAGGTGTAACGGGTCACGGCTCGTGCGGCCCTTCTATGATTTCGGCAGCGCGCGACCCCAGGTTGCGATGGAGAACAGTGGGCGAAAACCCGCCCTGACGCAAGGCTTCGGCAATCCGCTCAGCGACGAACACCGAGCGGTGTCGCCCGCCGGTGCAGCCGAAAGCGACGTTGACGTAGGTCTTTCCCTGCGCCGCATAGCGCGGCAGCAACTCAAGCAGCAGGTCGCGAATCCGGGAAAAGGACGACGCGAATGCCGGGTCGCGCTCGATATGGGCGCCGACCCCGGCGTCGGTCCCGGTCAGCTCCCGAAGGTCGGGGTCCCAGTGGGGATTGTCGAGGAAGCGCATGTCGAACACCAGGTCCGCGACCGGCGGCATACCGCGCGAGAAACCGAAGCTGGAGACCGTGACCGTCATCGGCTTGGGAGCCGTCGCGCCGAACAACTCGCGCATGCGCAGCTGCAAGTCGTTGGCGGAAAAGTGCGTGGTATCGATCAACAGGTCGGCCCAGCGGCGCAGGGGGGCAAGCAATTCGCGCTCGGCCGCGATGCCCATGCCGACCGGCAGATCGTGAGCCAGGACGTGGCGCCGCCGAGTTTCGTTGAAACGCCGCTCCAATTCTTGTCCCGAGCAATCGAGGAACAGCGTGCTGACGACGACATCCTCGCGCATTTCGAGCTTCTTCACCCGCTCGATGATTTCCGTCGGAACGAAACCGCGGGTCCTGCAATCGAAGCCGATTGCCAAGGAATGCTCTGCGGTCTCACTTCCGACCAGTCGGGTCAGCAAGCGGATGGGAAAGTTGTCGATCGCTTCCCAGCCGAAGTCTTCCAGTTCCCGCAGCGCAGTGGTCTTGCCAGCGCCCAGCATCCCGGTGACGAGCAGGAGACGTTGCCGGCTAGAGGATAAGTCGCTGACCATCTTACGCGATGTGGCCTTGGCTGCGAGAAAAGGGAAGGGGGGCCGGCGCCGAGCTTACGGTATCCCATGGAGCGACAACGCCCACTCGGCCCGCAGCGGCAAGACCGATGTGTCGGGATGGAGCTTGGTCAGCGGCAGCTCTACCCCGGCGCGTGTTGTTTGCTCGGGCCCCTCCGGTAGCCGCTCCGCGCCGTCGTCGAGCCGCAGCACCAAAGACACAGGAGCGGGCACTGCGGGTACCGTGGCAATCCCGACGTTCCGGATTTCAAGGAGGCCGGCAATGCGAGGTGGGGGAAGTGCCCACAACCGGCTTCCACGGCGCTCGAGCAGCACCCCGTCATCGCCGATAAGCGTGGCGCCGCGATCGATCAGCGCCAAGGCGAGGCTGGACTTTCCGATCCCGGGCGGCCCTTCGAGCAGTAGTCCGCGACCGCCGATCGTCACGCCCGTGGCTTGGTGCGGAATGGTCGTCACGCCGCGGGAAGGTCCAGGATCAGGCAAGCGCCGGACCGCTCGTTCTCGCGGTCCGTTACGATCAAGGAGCCGTCGTGTGCCTCCGCGATCGTGCGCGCGATGGCGAGCCCAAGGCCGCTATGCGCTCCGAACTCCGTGTCCGGCCGGGAGGTGTGGAACCGCGCGAAGACCTTCTCTCGCTCGGATTCCGGAATTCCGGGGCCTTCGTCGCAGACGGTGACCACGACCCGTTCGCCCTGCTCGCGGATCTTGACCTCGATGGCGCCTTTCGGCGGGGAGAACGATACCGCGTTGTCGAGCAGGTTTTCGAGCACGCGTTCGAGACGCATCGGCACGCCCTGAACACGAGCTACGCGGCTCTGATGGATGATTTCGATCCGCACATCGCCGTTAAGGCCGCGGTCTTCGCGCGCCTGGGCGATGTTTTCCACCAGGCGGCCCATGTCGATTGTCTCGAACTTGGCACGGCTCAGCTCGGCGTCGATCCGGCTCGCTTCAGCAATCTCCGTGACGAGCCGGTCGATCCGGCGCACGTCGTGAGCTGCAATCTCGGTCAATTGGGAGCTCAGTTCCGCGTCTTTTACCCGCGGCAGCGACTCGATCGCGCTGCGCAAGCTGGCGAGCGGGTTCTTTATTTCGTGCGCCACGTCGGCAGCGAACGTCTCCACCGCATCGATCCGCTGCCGTAAGGCCACACTCATATCGGAGACGGCGCGGGCCAAAACGCCGATCTCGTCGCCGCGCTGTTGCATCCGCGGGACTTCGACTTCGCGCTCACGACCGAGGCGCACTCGCACCGCCGCACCGCCGAGCCGACGTAGCGGATCGATGATGGTCCGTGCCAGATAGAGCGAGAGGATGATCGAGACGACTAGCGCCAGCGCGATGATCGAGAGCAATGACGTCCGCGCGTCGCGGACGGCTTGCGTGATGTCAGCGGCATTGCGGGTGGTGAGGAGCGTTGCTCCTCTGAGGCCGACGGGAGCAGCCGCGGTGATCACCGGGGTCCGGTCCGGCGCGCGGCGCAATTCGACTTGCGTCAGTCCTTGTTCACGGGCGCGGACAAGCTCAGGCCAGGCGGAGGCTCTTTCGGTCTCGGGTTCAATGTAGCGGGGCGGTTTTGGTGCCCCGACCAGCAAGTCCACGGCTTGGTCCAACCCACGTGCGAAGTCCTGCGGCCAAGGCGCGCTAACCGGGTCGCCAAACTGGAACGATGGTTCGGCCAGCTCGAAGCTGTCCGCCGACAACGTCCCATCCGCGTTGTACATCCGGAGCCGCATACGCTGCTCCTTGCCGATCTGGATTAGCAAGGCCTCCTGCCGCTCGCGTGTTGCTCCGGCGAGCGCTTCGGCGGTGATCTGCGCTTCGATCCGAGCGAGCTTGAAACGCTCCTCGAGAAGCTGACGCCGGTAGGAGTCGAGGAAGAACAGGCTGCCGGCCAGCAACAGCAATGGGATCAGGTTGACGGCGAGGATTCGCGCGGTGAGCGAGGCAGAGAGTGGAAAATGCAGCCTGTCGAGACGGCCGCGCAGCCCCTTTTCAGCCATCGGTGAAGCTGTATCCGGCACCGTAGAGCGTCTCGATGGCGCCGAAGTCAGGATCGGAGGCACGGAACTTGCGACGTAGCCGCTTGATATGGCTGTCGACCGTCCGATCGTCGACGAAGACGTCGTCCGGATAGGCTGCATCCATCAACTGGTTGCGGCTCTTGATCACGCCGGGGCGCTGAGCCAGCGCCTCGAGGATCAGGAACTCGGTGACCGTGAGCGAGACCTGCCGTCCGTCCCAGGTCACTCGATGCCGCGAAGGGTCCATCCGCAACCGGCCGCGCTGTATCATGTGTCCTTCTGCAACCGACGCTTCACCGCCCGCGAGCGCGGGTTCGCGTTCCGGCGCAGCGCGGCGAAGGATCGCTCGGATGCGGGCAAGCAGCAGCCGCTGGCTGTAAGGTTTGGCGATGTAGTCGTCCGCGCCCATCGCAAGGCCGGCTTCCTCGTCCTGCTCCTCGTCCTTGCTGGTCAGGAAGATCACCGGCAGCTCCGACTGAGCTCGCAGCTGCCTGAGCAGTTCCATTCCGTCCATACGCGGCATCTTGATGTCGAAGATGGCAAGATCCGGCGGGTTCTCGACGAGCGCCTTCAGCGCCGCTTCGCCGTCCGAGTAAACGCGGGTCGCATACCCTTCCGCCTGAAGAGCGATCGACAGCGTGGTCAGGATGTTGCGATCGTCGTCCACCAAGGCAATGGTGCGCGTGTGATCTCCGGCGGGCGCGGGGGCTGCATCGTCCATCGCAGCCGACCTATCGCGTCCGTACTAAAGAGACAATTGTGCTGCCGCACTGAAGATCATGAAGCTTCAGTGCTGTTTGACGCAACTGGCGTTCGAGATTATGCGCTCGCGCAAGCCGCGGCGCGGCAAATTAATCGGATCTTATCCCGGGAGAACGCCTGAGTGACTGCCCCGACTGCCGTTAGCCTGTCCGACCAAGGCATCGAAACCGGCGCCCGGATCTTTGCCAACCTGCAAACGCCACACCTGGTCGAGCACGCTGTCACGAACGGCGAGGGCAAGCTCGCAAAAGACGGACCGCTAGTGGTCAAGACCGGCAAGCACACGGGACGATCGGCCAAGGACAAGTTCATCGTCCGTGATGCCGAGACCGAGAACACGGTGTGGTGGGGCAAGGTCAACGTGCCTATGACGCCGGAGCACTTCGCCGCGCTCAAGGCCGATTTCCTGGCGGCACTGGGCGAGAAGGACAGGCTCTACGTTGCCGACCTGTTCGGCGGATCGCAGCCCGAGCACCGCGTCAACGTGCGCGTGATCAACGAGCTCGCTTGGCACAACCTGTTCATCCGTACGCTGCTGGTCCGCCCGACAACGCAGGATCTGGAGGGCTTCACGCCCGAATACACCATCATCGACCTGCCGAGCTTCCGCGCCGATCCCGAGCGCCACGGAACGCGCAGCGAGACGGTTGTCGCGGTCAACCTGTCCGAAAAGCTGATCCTCATCGGCGGCACTGCCTATGCAGGCGAGATGAAGAAGAGCGTGTTCGGCATCCTCAACTACTTGCTCCCGGTAACGGGCGTGATGCCGATGCATTGCTCGGCCAACGTCGGTCCGGACGGCAAGACGGCGGTGTTCTTCGGGCTGTCCGGCACCGGCAAAACGACGCTCTCCGCCGATGCCAGCCGCACGCTGATCGGTGACGACGAGCACGGCTGGTCGGACACGGCGGTCTTCAACTTCGAAGGCGGCTGCTATGCCAAGATGATCCGTCTCTCGCCCGAGGCTGAGCCGGAAATCTACGCGACCACCCGGATGTTCGGCACCGTGCTTGAGAACGTGGTGATGGACGAAGACACCCGCGAACTCGACTTCGACGACAACTCGCTGGCCGAGAACAGCCGCGGCGCCTATCCGATCGAGTTCATCCCGAATTCGTCCGAGAAGAACCTGGGCCCGGTTCCGGCCAACGTGGTCATGCTGACCGCCGACGCGTTTGGTGTGCTTCCTCCGATCGCGCGGCTGACGCCCGATCAGGCGATGTATCACTTCCTCTCGGGCTACACGGCCAAAGTCGCAGGTACCGAGATCGGCGTGACCGAGCCAGAAGCGACTTTCAGCACTTGCTTCGGCGCCCCCTTCATGCCGCGCCACCCGAGCGTCTATGGCAACTTGCTCAAGGAGCGGATTGCCAAGGGCGGTGTGCAGTGCTGGCTGCTCAACACCGGCTGGACCGGTGGCAAGTACGGCGTCGGGCAGCGTATGCCGATCAAAGCAACCCGTGCACTGCTCAACGCCGCACTGGATGGGTCGTTGAACGATGCAGAGTTCCGCAAGGACCCGAACTTCGGGTTCGACGTGCCAGTGGCCGTGGAAGGGGTCGATAGCGCGATCCTCGACCCGCGCTCGACCTGGACAGACAAGGACGAGTACGACCGCACCGCGCAGAAGCTGGTCCAGCTGTTCGTCGACAACTTCGCGCAGTTCGAAGCTCACGTCGACGAGAGCGTACGCAAGGCCGCCCCGCAGGCTGCCTGACTTTAAATGTTAAATGGCGGACAACGCGGGCCTAGGGCCCACGTTGTCTTGCCGTTCAACGCGCGTGGATTTTGCGGGCCTGCGCGGCTAGGCTCACTGCCATGGACGCAATTCTGTCGCTGTTGGTGCTCGTGGCAATCGCTCTTGTCGCCGCTGCCGTTTGGCGTTGGCGGCGAGGCGGAGCAAGCAAACAGGTCTGGCTCATGATCCTGCTCGCTGTGGTGATGATCGCCAACGTTCTTATATGGACGATTCCGGACAGCAGCGGCACGGCCCCGGTTGACCGCGCCGCGGAGGGGCCAGTGCGTTAATTCGCGCTACCCCTGCTGCTCCGTCAGCGGATCGTGCACTCAGGCGAGAGACGGAAGTCGAGGTAGTTGTCGACTGACGCCATGAGCTCTTCAATTTCGTTCTCGAAGAAGTGGTTGGCCCGCGGGATTTCCTCGTGGTGAATCGTGATATGCTTCTGCGTGCGCAGCTTCTCGACCAGCTTGGTTACCGATTGTGGTTGCACCACGGTGTCCGCCGCGCCCTGAATGAAGATGCCCGAGGCAGGGCAGGGCGCGAGGAACGAAAAGTCGTACATGTTCGCCGGCGGCGCGATAGAAATAAAGCCGCGGATTTCGGGGCGCCGCATCAGGAGTTGCATGCCGATCAAGGCCCCGAAACTGACGCCTGCAACCCAAGTGGTCTGCGACTCGGGATGGATCGACTGTACCCAATCGAGCGCTGCAGCTGCGTCAGATAGCTCACCGATGCCGTTGTCGAAGCTGCCCTGGCTGCGGCCGACGCCGCGGAAGTTGAAGCGCAGCGTTGCAAAGCCTCGGTCGACAAAGGTCTTGTAGAGGCGCTGGACGATGCGGTCGTTCATCGTGCCACCGCCTTGGGAATGCGGATGCAGGATCATCGCCACGGGCGCTCGAGGGCGCGGAGCCGGGGCGAAGCGGCCTTCTAAACGGCCTTCAGGGCCGGGAAAAATCACGGAGGGCATAGCGTGCTCTATGTAACGGGTTGGTGCGCGCTGGCGCGCTCAGGGTTGCCGGCTATATAGCGACCGTGCAACTTTTCGCAATTCCCGTGCAATGAGCCGCATCTATCTGGATCACGCTGCGACCACACCGCTGCGCCCCGAGGCGCGCGAGGCGATGATGCGCGGATTCGACTCGTGGGCCAATCCATCGAGCCCGCATGCCGAAGGGAGGGCGGCGCGGGCTGCACTCGAAGACGCGCGTGAACGGATCAAGGCGGCGCTGCAGTGGGAGGGGGAGGTTATCTTCACATCGGGCGCCAGCGAAGCGCTCGCGCTCGGACTGAGCCAGGCCAAAGTCGATCGTAGGCTGGTCTCGGCGGCCGAGCATGACGCCGTATTTCGTGCCGCACCGCAAGCCGAAGTCCTGCCGATCGTCGCGGGTGCGGTCGATCCGGCCGCGCTCGAAGAAGCGCTGGTGCGGCCTGGGCGGGCAGCCGTTGCCGTGCAGTCGATCAACTCCGAAACAGGCACGGTGCTGCTGCCGCACGACGATACTTCGCTCGTGGAGCGGGTGCGCGAAGCTGATGGCCTGTTCCTCGCCGACTGCTCGCAATCTGCAGGGCGCGTGCCGCTTCCCGAAGCGGACATGATCGTCGTTTCGGCCCACAAACTCGGCGGTGCGATCGGTACCGGCGCGCTGCTGGTGAAGGATTTCGGCATGCTCGAGGCGAGTGGCGGGCAGGAACGCGGCTATCGCTCGGGTACCGAGAATTTACCCGGTGTGCTCGGCTTCGCTGCCGCGCTCGAAGCGGGCGGGGTTGAGACGTGGTCGACATCCTATCCCGATCGATTCGAGTTCAAGGACCTGCTGTCGCGCGCCGGGGAGGTTCTACGGCCCGGCCGGCAGTGCTCGCACATCGTCGCTGTCGCGCACGAGCGGCTCAGCGCGGCCTCGCTGCTGATCCGCCTCGATGCGATGGGTTTCGCGATCTCGGCTGGCAGCGCTTGCTCTTCGGGCACGCTCAAGCGGAGCCGCGCACTCGCCGCGTTCGGTGTCGATGACAGCCTGGCCCACCGCACCGTCCGGGTCAGCATTGGCTGGAACACGACTCCCGCTGAGCTGCACGCGTTCTGTGAGGCGTGGTGCGAGATTGCCGGGGCTTGATCGTGTTTGGCCTACCGCTCGCTGCCGTTGAGGCGTTCCCCGCGACCCCGGATGAGGGCGTGAGATGATCTACCTAGACTATCAAGCCACGACCCCGCTTGCGCCCGAAGCGCGCGAGGCGATGCTGCGCTGGCTCGACGGACCCGACGGGTCGAGCTTCGGCAACCCGCATTCTCCCCATCGGCTCGGGCGGCAAGCCGAAGCCGCTGTCGAGGTCGCGCGCGAACGCGTCGCGGCGCTGTTTCCACCAGGTGGGCGTGTCATCTTCACAGGCAGCGCCACTGAAGCCCTCAATCTGGCGCTGCGCGGCTGCGCGCCGGCACGAGAGGGCCGGCCGACGGCCATAAGCGCGATCGAGCACTCGGCCGTCCTCGATACCGCGCTCGATCTACGTGGGAACACCACGATCCTCCCCGTCGATCGGGACGGCCTCATCGATCCGCAAGTCCCGCTTCCCGATGACGTGGGACTAGTTTCGGTGATGCAGGTCAACAACGAGATCGGCACGATCCAGCCGACCGCCGACATCTACGCGCGCGTCAAAACGGCTGGAGCGCTGTTCGTCTGCGATGCGGTTCAGGCCGCGGGCAAAGTTCCGATCGCCGAAGCAGACCTGATCGCCGTCAGCGCGCACAAGTTCCACGGCCCGAAGGGTATCGGAGCGCTATGGGTACGCGGCGGCGTCGAGCTTCGGCCGCTGATCACCGGCGGCGGGCAGGAAGGCGGCTCGCGTTCCGGTACACTCAGTCCCGCGCTTTGCGCCGGGATGGGCGCGGCTGCGAAACTCGCGCTCGAACGGATGGAGGAGGATGCCGCGCATGTTGCGGGCTTGTGGTGCCACGCTCTGCAACTGTTCGGCGACTGGCAACTGAACGGTAGCGCCCAAGCTCGGTGGAAGGGCAATTTGAACATCCGCCGCGAAGGGATCGATGTAGCGCGGCTGATGTCCGATGTCAGACAGGCCATGTTCTCGGCGGGGTCAGCCTGCGCGAGCGAGTCCGGCAAGCCCAGTCGCATTCTGGGTGCCCTCGGCCTCACGCCGGAGGAGGCCCGCGGGTCGGTCCGGATTGGCTTCGGGCGCTATACGACCGCCGACGAGCTTGATGCCGCCGCACAGATGATTAATCACGCTGCCGCGCAACAAGGATAACAGTCATTCGGGTCGTTTTTATCACACGAGACGGCGGCAGGGTCGAAGCCGCGGCCGAGCCGGGCGCGGTTCTGCTCGACGTAGCGCAGGCGGCGGGGATGCCCCTCGAGGGGACATGCGAAGGGCAGATGGCCTGTTCCACCTGCCATGTGATCGTCGAACCTGAGTGGTTTGCGAGACTTCCCGAAGCGGTTGAGGACGAAGAGGATATGCTCGATCTTGCGACCGGTGCCTGCCGCACGAGCCGTCTTTCCTGCCAGATCGTTCTTACAGAGGTTTTCGACGGTCTCGAAGTGCGCATCCCGGCTGAAAGCCGGGATATGCAAGTTCGTTGAGGAGCTTTCGGTAGAGCCTTGTGCTCGCCTTGCGTCGCTTTAGCATCGGGATAGCGGCGACCCCTTTTTCACTTCATTCATTCGCAAGGACTTTTCATGCGTATCGCCATTTCCTTGGCTCTAGCGGCCGCCGCGCTGACTCCCTTTGCGACGGCGCCGATCGCGCAAGCTCAAGCGCAGCAAGTCGCGCCGGACGAGAGTGCGCGACTTCATGCGTGGTTCGAAGCCAAGAATGAGGAGATGCTGCAGTTCAGCCCGCTCACGCTGACACAGCTCGGCCGCAAGGAGCGCTATGGGGAGCTCGACGACATGTCGGACGAGGCGCAGGATGCGCAACTCGCCTGGCATCTCGCGACGGTGCAAGAGCTCGAACGCGAATTCGACTATGAGACCCTGAGCCCGCAGGATCGGCTGTCTTACGATCTCTGGAAATACGAATACGAGAGCGCGGCCGAGGCGGCAAAGTGGCGCGGCAACACCTTCGTGCTTTCGCAGATGCAGGGCATCCACACCGCGCTTCCGTCACTGATGATCGCGACTCACGGCGTCGACACTCTCCAGGACATGAAGGATTACATCGCCCGCGTCAGCCAATTCGAGCGCGCGCTGACTCAGGTGACCGACCGAGCGGCGGCCAATGCTGCACGCGGCGTCCGTCCGCCGTACTTCGCCTACGATTTCGTGATCGCGGAATCGAGCAAGCTGATTGAGGGGGCGCCGTTCACCGAGGGACCCGACACGGCCCTCTGGGAGGACGGCAAAACCAAAATCGCGGCTCTGGTCGAAGCAGGGACCATCGACGCGGCTACGGGCGAAACGCTTAAGGGCGAGCTGGAGACCGCGTTGCAGACGTCCTATCTCCCCGGCTACCAGAGAGTAATCGCTTTCATGGAGCGCGACAGGGCCAATGCTCCGGCCAAAGCCACTGGGGTCGGCGGGCTGCCTGACGGAGCCGAGTATTACGCCAGCCGGCTGCGGCTCAACACCACGACCGACCTGACGGCCGAGCAGATCCACCAGATCGGACTAGATGATATTCGCCGCCTCCGGGGCGAGATGGAAGCCATTCGGGAACAGGTGGGCTTCGAGGGCGACCTGCAGGCCTTCTTCGAGCACGTGCGTACGGGCGACTTCAATTACTTCCCGCAAGGTGACGAAGGAGCGAAAGCTTACATCGATGCGGCAACGGCTGCCATCGAGACGATCGAGGGTCAGCTCCCGGCTTATTTCGGACTACTGCCGAAGGCGGGACTAGAGGTGCGCCGGGTCGAGGCTTTCCGCGAGCAGGATGGCGGGGCACAGCACTATCGTGCGGGCACGCCCGATGGATCGCGCCCCGGCATCTATTACGCCCACCTGTCCGACATGCGCGCGATGCCGAAGAACATGCTGGAAGTCATTGCCTACCACGAGGGCCTTCCGGGCCATCACATGCAGATCTCTATCGCGCGGGAGCTGACGGGGGTGCCGACGTTCCAGACGCAAGTGGGCTACACCGCCTTTGCCGAAGGATGGGGCCTTTATTCCGAGCGGCTCGCCAAGGAGATGCCGGGCACTTATGAAGACCCTTATTCCGATTTCGGGCGCCTAACTTCGGAGATGTGGCGGGCCGTCCGCCTGGTGGTCGACACCGGGCTCCATGCCAAAGGATGGACGGAAGACGAAGCGGTCGCGTTCTTCGCTGAGAACGCGCCGCTTTCCCCAGAGACGATCCGCAACGAAGTGCGGCGCTATATCGTCATTCCCGGGCAAGCGACCGCGTACAAGATCGGCATGAACAAGATCCTCGATCTGCGGACCGAGGCGGAGCGGGAACTGGGGCCGCGGTTCGACGTCCGAGCGTTTCACGACACGGTGCTGGGCAGCGGGTCGCTGCCGCTACCGTTGCTCGAGACGCGGGTCCGCGACTGGATCGCGTCGAGCCGCGCCGGCTGAATCCGGCCGACTCGGAGCCGTCGATTAGGCAGGCTCCGACTCCGTTTGCTCCTGCAGAAGCTTGATCAACGCGTCGCTGAAGGCAGGAATGTCATCGGGGTTGCGGCTGGTGATGAGGTTGCCGTCGATTGCCACTTCGCGATCCACCACGTTGGCGCCCGCGTTCCTGAGGTCGGTGCGGATCGAAGGCCAACCTGTCACCGTCTTGTTGTCCAGGACGTCGGCTTCGACGAGCAGCCATGGACCGTGGCAAATCGCCGCCACCGGTTTTCCAGCTTGGCAGAAGTCCCGAACCAGCTGTACCGCGCCGTCTTCCATCCGCAGCTTGTCAGGGTTGATCTGGCCACCCGGCAGCAGCAGGGCGTCGAAGTCATTGGCGTCGACCTGACTGATCGTCAGATCGACCTTCACAGGTTGGCCCCAGTCGGTCTGGTCCCATCCTTTGATTTCGCCGTCGTTCGGGCTCACCACGGCCGTCTCGAAGCCGGCTTCCTCGAGCCGCTGCTTGGGTTGCTCCAGTTCCGACTGCTCGAAGCCGTCCGTAGCGAGAATCATCACGCGCTTGGTCATCGGTCACTCCTGTGGGTGTTTTGGCCAGGCAACGGGTGTTGAAACTCACGCGTTCCGCGCTGTCCCGTAAGCCGTGCCGCTGCTAGGCCGAACCGCATGAGCGTT
>CAYTPY010000021.1:0-1063 GCA_964439725.1 uncultured Erythrobacter sp.
CGGGCGTATAGCTCAGTGGTAGAGCACTGTGTTGACATCGCAGGGGTCGGAAGTTCAATCCTTCCTACGCCCACCATTCGAACACCCCGCAGATCCTCGGATCTGCGGGGCTTTTCTTGACCGTCTAACTCTTGCGTTCAGTGTGGCGGTCGCTCCTTCTAAGGCACCGCGCGCGGGCGTGTTAAACAGGCGCTTCCTGTGTTGGCCCGGGTCGATCTGCCAATGCCGGCACCTTGAGCCACCTCGACCGTTAGACAGTGGTGCCGAGCCTGCAACCGCGCATCAACGCAATCGCTACGGCCGTGCCGCCCAGCGAGTGCGACACCACGTACTATGCCTGGGCCGAGCGGCAGCTACAGGGCCGTCGTGAAGCCCGCTTGTTGAAGCGGATGATGCAGCGCTCGGGAATTGAGCGGCGCTTCACGGTTCTTTCGGATGCCGACACCTACCGCGAAGAAGGCGGCTTCTACGACGCGCCCGAACCGCCAACGACCGCCGACCGTATGGCAGTCTATGCCCGCGAGGCACCGGAACTCGCGCTCCAAGCTGTCCGCGGCCTGGGTGATTTGGGCAAAGTCACCCATCTGGTTGTGGCGAGCTGCACCGGGTTCACTGCACCGGGTCTGGATCAGGTCATCGCCCGGCGCTTGGGCCTCGCCCCATCGGTGGAACGGGTCCTGATCGGGTTCATGGGCTGCTACGCGGGCGTCACCGCTATGCGGACTGCCGCCCACTTAGTCCGTTCCGAGCCTCGGGCCCGAGTTTTGGTCGTTTCGGTTGAGCTCTGCAGTCTGCACCTGCAGCCGACGGATCGCCTCGAGAGCCTGATGGCAATGGCGCAATTCGCTGACGGGGCGGCGGCGGCTTTGGTCACTGCCGAAGGGCCGGGGCTCGCGCTGGGGCAGGGCCTGTCGCTCACGCTCGAAGACAGTCAGCATCTCATTACCTGGACGATCGGGAACACCGGGTTTGCGATGGAGCTCTCCGGCGAAGTTCCGGCTCGTCTGGCAGAGGCGCTGAGTGATGCAGAGGTGCAGCTGACGGTCACCGGCGAGGCAAGTGT
>CAYTPY010000021.1:1163-12661 GCA_964439725.1 uncultured Erythrobacter sp.
CGAGGCAAGTGTGGAGGCAATCGAAGGCTGGGCCATACATCCCGGCGGCCGCTCCATCCTCGATGCCGTCGAACGAAGCCTTTCCCTTCCGGCCGAGAAGCTTGCCGCATCGCGCGCGGTGCTCCGTGACTTTGGCAACATGTCTTCCGCCACGGTCCTGTTCGTCTTGAAGGCGTTGTGGGCCCAGCAACCAGCAACCGGAATTGCATTGGCCTTCGGACCCGGGCTCGCGATGGAAGGGCTGCGTTTCGGCTGGACGAACGGCGATGTTGGCTGACCGCCTCGACGCGACCGAGCTTATGGACGACCCCGCGCTTGAGGCCGGAACCTACCAAGCCGTTCTCGCGGACCTCGCGCGCGTCAATCGAATTACATTGGCTTACCGCCCCACGCTCTCCTTCCTAACTCGTGCTCTCAGCGGCCGCACACGGTTCAGCTTGCTCGACGTCGGTTTCGGAGATGGCGACATGCTGCGCACGATCGCAAGGTGGGCCAGACGCCGGGGGATTGAAGCGCGCTTGACCGGGATCGATCTGAACCCGCGCAGCAAGGCCCATGCAGCGTCCAAAACTCCGCCGGGTGACCCCATCACATATCTTTATGGCGACTACCGGGATCTAGAAGGCATAGGTTTCGACTGCATAATATCGAGCCTCGTCGCTCACCACATGACCGAGAACCAGCTCGCAGCTTTCGTACGCTTCATGGAAGCCGAAGCCGCTCTAGGCTGGTTCGTGAACGACCTCCACCGGCACGCCCTCGCTTACAATGGGTGGCCGCTTCTCGCTGGCTTGATGCGATGGCACCGCATCGTTCGCCTCGATGGACGAACGTCGATCGCGCGGAGCTTCAAACCTCATGAATGGCAGACGATGCTTGCCAGTGAGAGCATCGTGGGCGCGAAGGTTCAACGCTGCTTTCCATTCCGGTTATGCGTCCAACGCCTCCGCTGATTGTCGGCGCCGGACCGGCGGGCTGTGCAGCCGCTATCGTGCTCGCCGAAGCAGGACACCGGCCGGTCCTGATCGACCGCTTCGCAGAAGTGCCAGATGCCCTCTGCGGCGGCTTTCTCAGCTGGCGCACAAGGCAGCAACTCAGCTGTCTCGGGATCGATCTGCGGGCGCTTGGGGCGGTCTCGGTGCACCGGCTCGCGCTGTTCGCGGCCCCCTGTGAGGCCACCGCGGCGCTTCCTGAGCCCGGCCTCGCCATATCTCGTCAGGCACTCGATACGGCGATGCGCGCCAGAGCGATAGCTGCCGGATGCCAGATCGAGATTGACAGCATCCGTGAACTGGACGGGCTAACGGCAATCGGTCGGCGTCGGATTTGGACCGGCAATGGGCTGTTTTTCGCCACTGGTAAGCACGATCTGCGCGGTGCGGGCCGGCCCCGCTCCGCGAGCGACGCAACGCTGGGCCTCCGATTACGCCTGCCGCGGTCCGCATCACGCCTCGGCTCGCTCGCTGACACCATAGAGTTGCATCTCTTCGAACGAGGGTACGCGGGGCTCGTTCTTCAGGAGGATGGGACCACAAACGTCTGCCTTGCCGTGCGCAAGTCGATGCTGGCGGGGAGCGGCGGCAACCCGCGCCATCTCGTGGCGTCACTCGCTCGTAATAATCCTGCATTTCAGGCGCGGCTGGGAGACGAGTGGGACCAGGCGGTGATCGAAGCCATCGCAGCAGTGCCTTACGGCTGGCTCGTCCGCCGCGCCTCAACTGGCCTTTTCCGGCTCGGTGACCAAGCCGCTGTCATTCCGTCGCTCGCGGGAGAAGGCATCTCCATCGCCGTCGCCAGCGGTATTCTTGCGGCGCAGACTTGGCTGAAGCACGGGCCGGACGGCTCGAAGCTGTTTCAGCAGCGGCTCGGCGCTGCCGCAGCTCCAGCTATTCGCGCCGCGACATTGGCTCGCAAAATCGCGGAACATCCGGTGGCTGCCCGCCTCGGGCTGAAGGTTGCCGGGCAAGCGCCGGCGGCATTACGCTGGCTCGCTCAAGCCAGCCGCGTTTCGGCCCCCTCCCTTGCGCCCCGCGCAGTGGCTTCGTAAGGGACGCGGCATTCTTTCAGCACAAGTTTCAGGAATCCCCCGAATGGCGAAGATCAAGGTCGTGAACCCGGTCGTCGAGATCGACGGCGACGAGATGACAAGGATCATCTGGCAGTGGATCCGCGAACGATTGATCCTCCCTTACCTTGATGTCGACCTGAAGTACTTCGACCTCGGCATCGAGAAGCGCGACGAGACCCGCGACCAGATCACGGTCGATGCGGCTAACGCGATCAAGCAGCACGGCGTCGGCGTGAAGTGCGCCACCATCACGCCGGACGAGGCGCGGGTCGAGGAATTCGGCCTGCACGACATGTACAAGTCGCCCAACGGGACGATCCGCAACATCCTCGGCGGCACCATCTTCCGCGAACCGATCGTCATTCAAAACGTGCCGCGCCTGATCCCGGGGTGGACGGATCCGATCGTTGTCGGCCGCCATGCTTTTGGCGACCAATACCGCGCCACCGACTTCCTGGTGCCAGGCGCCGGCACGCTGCGCCTGGTGTTCGAAGGTGAAGATGGGCAGACGATCGACCGCGAGGTCTATCAGTTCAAGGCGCCAGGCGTCGCCATGTCGATGTACAATCTCGACGACTCCATCCGCGATTTCGCTCGCGCCAGCTTCAACTACGGTCTCGACCGGGGTTGGCCGGTGTACCTCTCGACGAAGAATACGATCATCAAAGCCTACGACGGGCGCTTCAAGGACCTGTTCCAGGAAGTCTTCGAGAGCGAAGGCTTCGCGGCGCGCTTTGTCGAAGCCGGCATCACTTACGAGCACCGTCTGATCGACGACATGGTCGCCTCGGCGCTGAAATGGAGCGGCAAATTCATCTGGGCTGCCAAAAACTACGACGGCGACGTGCAATCCGACCAAGTCGCACAAGGTTTCGGTTCGCTCGGCCTGATGACGTCTGTCTTGATGACCCCGGACGGCAAGACGGTGGAAGCGGAAGCGGCTCACGGCACCGTCACGCGCCACTACCGGCAGCATCAGCAGGGCAAGGCCACCAGCACCAATCCGATCGCCTCGATCTTCGCCTGGACGCGCGGTCTCATCTACCGCGGCCGGTTCGACAACACGCCCGACGTGGTTCGGTTCGCCGAAACGCTCGAAAAGGTCTGCATCGAAACCGTCGAAAGCGGAAAGATGACCAAGGATCTGGCGTTGTTAATCGGTCCCGATCAGCCGTGGATGACCACGGAGCAGTTCTTCGAGGCGATCGTTCAGAACCTCGAAGCCGAAATGGCTACTTGGGCTTGAGGAGCTAGGCATGACAGCGGCCCGTCTCGAGATCCGCCAGGCCGAGACGGGCGATGTCGCCGACATCGAGCGTCTGGTCCGCCGCGTTTACGAGGACTTCCCTCCCTACACGCGGGGCCAGATTCGCGGCCAGATCAACAATTTCCCGCGGGGCTGCTTCGTCGCCGTGCTCGACGGCGCCCTCATCGGTTACTGCGCCTCCATGCGTCTCTCGGGCGAGAAGGCGCTGCGACCGCATAGCTGGGATGAGATCACCGGAAACGGTTACGGCTCGCGCCACGATCCGAATGGGGACTGGCTCTACGGCTATGAGATGTGCGTCGATCCGCAGGTACGCGGCACCCGCATCGGTCGCCGGCTCTACGAGGAACGCCGCGCGCTCGCTGAAGAGCTTGAGCTGAAAGGCATCGTCTTCGGGGGGCGAATGCCGAATTATACGCGGTTCGCGCGCCGGGTCGACGGCCCCGAGGATTATGTCCAGCAGGTCATCGCTGGCCGCATACACGATCCGGTGCTGCGCTTCCAACTTGCCAACGGGTTCGAGCCGATCGGCTTGCTTAAGGACTACCTTCCTCAGGATGTCCGTTCAAAGGGCTATTCGGTACATCTCATCTGGCGCAATCCGTTCGTCGATCAGGACGAAAGCGGCAAATTCCGGGTTCCGCGAGGCGTCGAGAGCGTTCGCATCGCCACTTGCCAGTTGCAGGCGCGCGCGGTGAACGGCTTCGATGAGTTCATCGGACAGGTCGAATATTTCGTGGACGTGGCGGCCGATTACGGCTCCGACTTCATCCTGTTCCCTGAACTGTTCACGCTCATGCTGCTCAGCGCCGAGGAGAAGGAGCTCTCGCCGATAGAAGCGATCGAGGCTCTGAGCCGGTTCACCCCGCGCATTCGGACGGCGCTCTCGGAGATGGCGCTTAAGTTCAACATTAACATCATTGGCGGCTCCCACCCAACCCGCATGGAGGACGGCGACATCCACAACGTCGCTTACGTATGCCTGCGCGATGGTTCGATCCACGAGCAGGAGAAGATCCACCCGACGCCAAACGAAGCCTACTGGTGGAACATCAAGGGCGGCGATTCGCTGGACGTGATCCAGACCGATTGCGGTCCGATCGGCGTGCTGATCTGCTACGACAGCGAGTTTCCCGAACTTGCCCGGCGCCTGGTGGACGAAGGCGCGCGGATCATCTTCGTGCCCTTCTGCACCGACAGCCGCCAGGGTTACATGCGCGTGCGCTACTGCTGTGCGGCGCGGGCCATCGAGAACCAGTGTTTCGTGGTGATGAGCGGCAACGTCGGCAACCTGCCCAACGTTGCCAACATGGACATTCAGTACGCCCAGAGCTGCATCCTCACGCCTTGCGACTTCCCGTTCGCCCGCGATGGCATCGCGGCAGAGGCGACCGAGAACGTCGAGACGCTGACGATCAGCGACGTCAATCTCGCCGACCTGTCGTGGGCTCGCGCCGAAGGCACGGTGCGCAACCTCGCCGATCGCCGCTTCGATCTCTACCGGATCGGGTGGAGCGAAGACACCCATGGCGGGGGAACCGGGCCCGATAAGGCACCGATGATCCGGGGCGGCCCCGGCGGCGGCTAGAAGAGCCCGGCTATGGGACTGGCATTGGCCTCCAAAGGGACGGACCCGTCCGCCTCCTTAACCGTTAGAGGTGGGAAGGAGATTTCCAATGACGGAAGGCAACGATCCCAAGAGTCCGAAGCCTGGCATGACCCCGCGTGAGCAGACGGGCGAAGAGCACGGCTCGATCAAGGGCGAACAACGGGGCAAAGACGACTTCAAGGGTAAAGGCGATACCGCACGCGGCAGCGAGCCGGCTCAGCGCGGGGCGAGCACTCAGCGCGGGTAGAGCCGGTCTGGCCGAGCTTAACCCGCGGGCAGCCATTTACCCGGTTGAATCGCTCTAGCTCGCCAGCGCGGTGCGGACGGCCCCGAGCGCCTCGTCGGCCTTTGTGCCGTCCGGACCGCCGCCTTGCGCCATGTCGGGGCGGCCGCCGCCACCCTGACCGCCAAGCACCGCGACTCCGACCTTGACGAGATCGACCGCACTGAAGCGATCAGTCAGATCGTCGGTAACCCCGACGGCGAACGCCGCGCGTCCCTCATTCACCGCAACAATTGCCGCCACGCCCGATACTAACCGCTTCTTCGCATCGTCGAGCAGGCCGCGCAGAGCCTTCGGCTCGAGTCCTTGCAGCACTTGGCCTGAGAACTTTACGCCCCCGATCTCCTCGTCGGCTGCAGGCGCTGCTGCACCACCCCCACCACCAAGCGCTAGCTGCTTCTTGGCTTCGGCGAGTTCACGCTCGAGCCGCTTGCGCTCGTCCAGCAGCGTCGCGACGCGGGCTTCGACATCTTCCGGCGCGGTGCGCAGCGCGGCCGCGACGGCCTTGAGCACCTCCTCGCGTCCGACGACCCACCGACGCGCCGCCTCACCCGTCAGCGCCTCGACACGGCGGACGCCTGAGCTCACTGCGCTTTCCGACACGATCCGGAACAGGCCGATATCACCGGTCGCGCGCACATGCGTGCCTCCGCACAACTCGACCGAGTAGTTCAGACCGCTTTCGCCGGGCCGCCCCATCGCCAAGACCCGGACCTCGTCGCCGTACTTCTCTCCGAACAGCGCCATCGCGCCGGCCGCAATGGCCTCGTCCGGGCTCATCAGCCGGGTGCTGACAGTCTCGTTGTGACGAATCTCAGCGTTTACATCGGCTTCGATCGCCGCGATCTCTTCAGCGCCGAGCGGCTTGGGATGCGAGAAGTCGAAGCGCAGCCGGTCTTCCGCAACCAGCGAGCCCTTCTGCGTCACATGATCGCCGAGCCGGTTGCGTAGTGCCGCGTGAAGCAGGTGCGTTGCCGAGTGGTTGGCGCGAATGCGGTCGCGGCGTTCAGCGTCAATCGCCAGATGCACCGTGTGGCCTATAGCAATTGTGCCACGCTCCACTCGTCCATGATGCGCGTGAAGCCGGCCGAGCGGCTTGGTCGTGTCGCTCACCGCGATACGCAACCCGGCGTCGGTCGTGATGACACCGATGTCGCCCATCTGCCCACCGCTCTCGCCGTAGAACGGTGTCTGGTTCGTCAGCACCGTGACTTCCGCACCGGCTTCTGCCTGCTCAACTTCGCGGCCGTCCACGACCAGCGCCACCACTTGGCCCTCGCCGGTGGTTGCGGCGTAGCCGGTGAATTCGCTGGCGCCTTCCCGCTCCGCAATGTCGAACCACAGCTCGCCGTCGGCGGCTTGGCCCGAACCCTTCCAAGCGGCTCGCGCCGCAGCCTTTTGCTGCGCCATCGCCGCATCGAAACCCGCGCGGTCCACGCCGATGCCGCGCGTGCGCAGCGCATCCTCGGTCAGGTCATAAGGGAAGCCGTAGGTATCGTAGAGTTTGAACGCCGTCTCACCGGGCAAGCTGGCACCTGCGCCCAGACCCGCCGTCGCGTCGTCGAGCAGCCGCAGGCCATTGGCCAGTGTCTGACGGAAGCGCATCTCCTCGCGCTCGAGCACTTCGGTGATCAGCGCTTCGGCGCGCGGCAGCTCGGGATAAGCGTGCCCCATCTCCTCGATCAGCGCCGGGACCAGCCGGTGCATGAGCGGCTCTTTGGCACCGAGCAGGTGCGCGTGGCGCATGGCGCGGCGCATGATCCGCCGCAGCACGTAGCCGCGGCCCTCGTTCGCCGGCATCACGCCGTCGGCAATCAAGAAGCTGGTCGAACGCAAATGGTCGGCAATCACCCGGTGGCTGGCCTGCTGCTCGCCTTGAGCGCGCGTGCCCGTCAGCGTCTCGCTGGCATCGATCAGCTTGCGGAAAGTGTCGGTTTCGAACACCGAATGCACACCCTGCAGCACGCCGGCAATGCGCTCAAGCCCCATGCCCGTGTCGATGCTCGGCCGAGGCAGGTCGCCGACGATCTCGTCGTTTTCCTGCATGTACTGCATGAACACCAGGTTCCATATCTCGACGAAGCGATCGCCATCTTCGTCGGGAGATCCCGGCGGGCCACCCGGCACGTGGGGCCCGTGGTCCCAGAAGATTTCCGAGCAAGGCCCACACGGCCCGTCCGAGCCCATGGCCCAGAAGTTGTCCTTGGTAGCGATGCGGATGATCCGCTCGTCCGGCAGGCCCGCGATCTTCTTCCACAGGTTCCAGGCGTCATCGTCGGTGTGGAACACTGTGACGGTGAGGCGGTCCGGCGAGAGCCCCAGCTCGCGCGTGACCAGGCCCCAGGCGAGTTCGATCGCCTGCTCCTTGAAGTAGTCGCCGAAGCTGAAGTTGCCGAGCATCTCGAACAGCGTCAGGTGGCGCGCGGTGTAACCGACGTTGTCGAGGTCGTTGTGCTTGCCGCCTGCGCGCACGCACTTCTGGCTGCTGGCCGCGCGCGGGCTCGGCGGCGTCTCGAGGCCGGTGAACACGTTCTTGAACGGCACCATGCCCGCATTGACGAACATCAGCGTCGGGTCGTTGTACGGCACCAGAGGCGCCGAAGGCACGACCGCGTGGTCATTGGCCGCGAAATAATCCAGGAAGGCGCGGCGGAGATCGTTTGTCGAGTGCATGGGACCTGCGAATTAGGGGCGCCGGCAAGGCGAAACAAGCGGATAAAGCCGGGACTGACGGAGCTGTCCGGCGATGGTGCAAAAAACCGCGCGCTAGGTGCGGCGGGCGCTGACGATCCAGGCAGCCGCGCGGAGTGAGATGAGCCCATCGCGCAGGTTCGCCTGGGCCAGCTCGCGCAGCCGCGCCCAGAACGCCTGGCGCTGATCCTCGGTCGTCTCGCGCAAGGCCCGCGCGGCTGGCCCGATCCGGGCGAAGTAGGCTTCGGTATCGCCTATCGGATCCTCACCGGCGCCGACGATCATAGCAAAATCAAGCGGCTCGAAGGCGATCTCGCTCCAGCCGGCGCGCGAGAGGATGTCCTTGACCCGGCCGCGATCGCTGAATGCGAAGGGGCCTGGCGCGTCGGAGGGCGGCGGCGGTGCCGGCAACAGTGCCGCCACATCGGCAAAGGCGGGGTTGTCCTCCCAGGCGCGGAAGCAGGAGAACAGCAGCGCTGCCCCGGGAGCCGAGGTTTCGTGCAGATGGGCGAAAGCAGCGACAGGATCGGCAAAGAACATGACGCCATGGCGCGAGACCAGCAGCTCGGGGGCGAAGTCGGCAGCGGGTCGCCAGGCAGCCGCATCGGCCACTTCGAACGAGACGTTCGGATGATGGCCGGCGCGTTCCCGCGCCACGGCAACCAGCTGCGGCGAGATGTCGACGCCGATGACCTGGCACTGCGGCCGCCCGCGACCGATCGCCACCGACAGCTCGCCAGCGCCGCACCCGATGTCGAGCGCCGAACGGAAAGTGTAGTCGCGGCTGCGCTGCAGCAGGCGTTCGGTCAACACGCTGAAGCTGCGATCGGTGCGACGCCATTCGGCTGCCCAGCTATCGCCGGTGCGTCCGACCCATTCGTCGGTCCCCACCGTCACGGCCTTGCCTTCCATGCCCGTCCATCTCCTGCTGCGGCCGCTTCGCCGCAGTCCCTCTTACGGCAAACCACGCCGGACGCGAAGAAGCCGGCGCGGGCCCGTAGGACATTCGCACCGGCTCCGGTTCCGCAAGCGCCGCCGGCCCTGTTCAGCCGACCGCGCCTCTTGAGGATCAGGCGTCGTCGTCCGCGTCCGGACCCGTCATCATCTCCTCGGCGACCTGTTCGGTTCGGCCGCGAATGGCGGCTTCCAGCCTGTCGCAAACTTCGGGATTGTCCTTGAGGTACTGCTTGGCGTTCTCCCGCCCCTGGCCGATGCGGATGCTGTCGTAGGAGAACCAACTCCCTGACTTCTCGACCACGCCGGCCTTGACGCCGAGATCGAGGATTTCGCCGATCTTCGAGATGCCTTGTCCGTACATGATGTCGAACTCGACTTGCTTGAACGGCGGCGCGACCTTGTTCTTGACGACTTTGACGCGCGTGGCGTTGCCAATGATCTCGTCGCGGTCCTTGATCTGCCCGGTGCGGCGAATGTCGAGGCGGACCGAGGCGTAGAACTTGAGCGCGTTGCCGCCGGTCGTGGTCTCCGGATTGCCATACATCACGCCGATCTTCATGCGCAGTTGGTTGATGAAGATCACCATGCAGCGCGAGCGGCTGATCGAGCCGGTCAGCTTGCGCAGCGACTGGCTCATCAGTCGGGCCTGAAGACCGACGTGGGAATCCCCCATCTCGCCCTCGATTTCAGCGCGAGGCACCAGCGCGGCGACCGAGTCGACCACCAACACATCGATCGCGTTTGAGCGTACCAACGTATCGACGATCTCCAGCGCTTGCTCGCCGGTGTCGGGCTGGGACACGATCAATTCGTCGATGTCGACACCGAGCTTCTTGGCATAGACCGGATCAAGCGCGTGCTCGGCATCGACGAAAGCGGCCGTGCCGCCAATCTTCTGCGCCTCTGCGATGCAATGCAGAGCCAGAGTCGTTTTGCCCGAGCTTTCCGGGCCATAGATCTCGATCACCCGGCCACGCGGCAAACCGCCGACACCGAGTGCGATATCGAGCCCGAGCGATCCGGTCGAAACTGCCTCGACCTGCATCGCTTCCTTTTGGCCGAGCTTCATGGCCGAGCCCTTGCCAAATGCGCGGTCGATCTGCGCGAGAGCGGCCTCGAGCGCCTTCTGACGGTCCACGTTGGATTCCTTCTCAACCAGCTTAAGTTCCGCCGCCATGACATGGCCTCCGTCAGTTGCCTAGAGTGGTGATCGACTCATCAACCGATGGCTGTGTATTGCGTTTGTTCTAAAAGAACAAGAGGGGAACACATTTTTCCAGGCAGCTCATTAGCTGGCCCCGGCGGGACGTATCTCCCAGTCGACCCTGCTGCGGCCATTGCCAGGAACGGTGACCTCCACGATCAGCTGCCCGTCGTTGATCTGGGTCCCCTGAATGCGGCGCGCCGCCCAGTCGCCGGATGCCCCCAGCACTACCTGAACCCGTGCCGGATTGCGGTTGGCGTTGCTCAACGTCAAACGCATCGAGCCCCATCGCGACGGATCGCCGGGCTCGTCCGGTGCTGTCCATTCGCACTCGGCAAAAACTTGGCTGCTGATGCCCAGCGACAGCTCGATATCTTGTCCTTCGGCGTAATCGCGCAGCCGCTCCTCGGCGACCAATTGCTCGCCCAAGGGCGATGGTTCGAAGATCGTGATGCCGCCCATCGGGAGCGCCATGCCAAGGCCGTGGCCCGCGTCGTTCACGGTGGCCAGCAGCATCCTCGCCGGCCGCGCCTCGTGGTAGGCACCCTCAGGAGAGCACGTGATCTTGTAGAGTAGCCGTCCTTGCACCGCCTCCTCGTCCAGGAACGCCACTTGCTTGAGGCTCTTGGCAGCCAAGGTCACCGGCTCTGGGACCCGATAGAGCTTGAGGTCCCCAAGCGCTTCCTCCACCGCCTTCATCGCCGGAGCCGAGGCTGCGAAATCCGCTTGGCGCGCGCCGGTCACGACGATCGATTCCATGGCTGCCATGGGCGGAGGTGGCGGTGCTGGCGGTGGCGGCGCTGAATAGTCGGGCGGCGACCCTGCGGCAGTGCTTCCCAACGGATAACAAGTTAGCTGCAGCGGCCGTGCCTCGGGCGGATCGGCCAGCCCCTGGAAATCGCTCACGACGTTCAGCTTACCGGCCACCACCAACAGCTCGGTATCGGGAAAGCTCTGGCCGTTGTCATTGAGCACCGTCAGCCAGCTCATTAGCCTCAGCTGGATCTTGTCGCCGCGGCCCGGTTCATCCAGCGTCGCCACATAGTGCGCTTGCCAGTCGAACCCCCAGGCGAGATAAGTCAACTCCACCGTGTAAGTCCCGCCGTTGGGGTCGCGCGTATCGACGCTGAACACGGGTTGCGCGGAAAGCCCTGCCGGGAGTCGGTCGAAGCTCAGCTTCTCGGGCAGCCCCGAACAGCGCACGGCCTCGAACCCTTCCGCCGTCTGCAGCACCAGTCCTCCATCGGCGCGCGTTCGCACGATCGCCTCTTCGGCCACGCGCTCGCCTGTCGCTGGGTTGGTTCGCGTGACAACAACCCGATTGCCCAGCGTCCCGTCCACCAGCGCTGCCGGGCTGAGCAGGTCGGCATTGCGGTTCTTCTCGATCGTACCTCCAGGCAAGCCGGTAACGATCGCGCT
>CAYTPY010000021.1:12761-25050 GCA_964439725.1 uncultured Erythrobacter sp.
GTGAGAGCGACGCGGCGCACCGCCTTCGCCTCAGTACCGCGTCTCATAAGTCACCCGCACTTCGCGCCGCCCGTTCGCCGGCACGGTGACGACATACTTGCGCCGGTCGGCATTGAGCTGCTGCCCGGCAACGTCCTCGCTCGTGACGCGGAAGTCGCGGCCCCACCAGCCTCGGTCGAGCCCCGCTTGGACCAGTTCGACCTCGACCGGCTCCGGCTTGGCGTTGGTGAAGGTGTAGCGCATTGTCGTACGCCAGAAGTCGACCGCGCGGTCCACCTCCACCTCGCGCACGACCTCTCCGTTTTCGATTACGCGGTAGCGCGCGTTGCGCTCGTAGTCGGCCGCAGTGATCCGCTCGCGGCTTTCGACTTCGGCTTGGATGAATACGTCGAAGGCGTCCCCGGTCGACAGGGTCAGTTCGCTGCCCATCGGCGTATGGCCGATGCCGCTCTCGCCGATGAACTGTGGGTTGCCTGTGGCGTCTCGCTGGTAGAAACGCACGGTCCCAGCCGGCAGCGCATCGCCCAGACCACCGTCGCGGCTGGAGGAGAAGGCGATCTGGCTCTGCACATTGGCCGGCTGCGCCTCCGAACTCAGCCAGCCGACCGTGCGACCATAGATCTTGCGCGCCGCGACGCCCTGCACATCGAGAAAGCTGACTTGCTTGGTCTGATTGTTGGCAATCGTGGTCCGCTCGCCGATCGGGTAAAGATAGAAATCGCCGATCTGCTCCCGATCCGCGGTCTCGGTGCCGGGGACCATCCTCGTGCCGGGAGGCGCGGGTGGTGGCATCGGTCGGCCTCGCACGACCCCGGAGCCCCCGCTCATGTTGGGATTTCCCGCCACCAGCAGCGTGTTGGCCGAATGGAACGTGGTGCCGGTGCTGTTGGTCAGCGTGACCCAGCCCTGCATGTCGATCGTCCCGCGCCGTTCGTCGTAAAGCGCTACGTAGTCAGCCCCCCAGCCGAGGCCCGATGTCAGGTAGCGGATCGATGCCGGCCGCGTGCCGCCGCGGCGGCTGTCGACCGTCACCGACAGCGTTGGCCGAGCCCGCAGGTTGGGGGGCACGCGGTCGAAGATCACCCGCACCGGCAGCCCGTCGTCGCGCAGCACTTCGATCCGGTCGCCGACCTGGATTACCACTCCGCCCGCCGTTGAGAGCACCGTCGCCCGCTCGCGCGTCTCCTGCCCCGTCGCCGGATTGGTGCGCACCAGCGTCACCGTCTGGCCGATCGCCTTCTCCATCAGCTTGGCCGGCGTCAGCAAGTCGAAGTCGAAGTTCTGTTCGACGATCCCGGTGCCATCGGCGGCGAAGCTCAGCGTCTCGGGCCGGATCTGCGCCGACACATCGGGGAACGAGATCGTGCTGCGGCCAGAGGCAATGTTGAGCTGCCGCACGTCCTGCACCAGGGCGACGCCGCTATTGTAAATCGTTACGGAGACGTCCCCCTGCGCGGTCGCGTCGGGATCGAGCAAGTCCTGAGCCGTTCCTCCCGACAGGGGCAAGACGAGGGCCGCGGCCGAAAAAGTGGCGAGTACGGCGGCTCTCAAGGTCATGCGGCTCTTCCCCATCCGGTGTTACAATGTAACGATAAGTCCCTCGCGGGGCTGAACAAGCTATGAAAGAGTTGCGAACGCCGGAAGAAGGCCGCTAGCGCCGCCCCGCGGTCAGCACTTCACCCACTTTGGCCGCAATCTGAGCGACGCTGAATGGCTTGGGGATGAAATACATCCGCTCGATGTCGATTTCGCGGCGCAGCTGCTCCTCGGCGTAGCCCGACATGAACAGTACCGGCATTCCTGGCACCAACCGACGTATCTCGCGGGCCATCGCTGGACCGTCAAGGCTCGGCATCACCACATCACTCACCACCAGATCGAAGTCCGGGTTGTTGCGCACCGCCTCCACGCCCTCGTCGCCGTCGGCTGCAGTCACGACCGTATAGCCCTGCCGCGTCAGCGCGCGTTCGGCCACCGCGCGCACCATGTCTTCGTCTTCGACTAAGAGGATGCGCCCGCCCCCAGACCATTCGCGCGCTTCCTCGACAGCCTCCGCGCGGCGCAGCTCTTCCTCGGTCGCATGATGTACGGGCAGATAGATCGTGAAGCGGGCGCCCTTGATGGTGCGGTCGGGTGCCAGGACGTTGTCGACGAAGATGAACCCGCCCGATTGCTTGACGATGCCGTAGACAGTCGACAGCCCCAGGCCGGTGCCTTTGCCCTGCTCCTTGGTGGTGTAGAATGGCTCGAAGATTTTCGGCAGATTGTCGGGTGGGATACCCCCGCCGGTGTCCTCGGCAATCAGCACGGTGTAGTCGCCGGCCGGGATGATCTCGTTCCCGGTGCGGCGAACGTCGCGAGCGGCGACGCGCCGCGTCGTGAAGGTCAAAGTACCGCTCGCATGCTCGCCGCCCCGCGCCTGGATTGCGTCCCGGGCATTGACGGCCAAGTTGATGATCACTTGCTCCAGCTGACGCGGATCGGCCCGCACCGGGCCCAGGTCGCGATCATGATGCGTCTTCAGCGTAATGCGTGCGCCGAGCAGTCGCTTGAGCAGCTGGCTCACTTCCGAAATGACGTCGGGGAGCTGAATCACTTCGGGCTGCAGCGTCTGCTGGCGGCTGAACGCCAGTAGCTGCCGCGTAAGCGACGCCGCGCGGTTGGAGTTCGCCTTGATCTGCTGGATGTCGTCGTAATCGCTGTCGCCCGGCGTATGGCGCAGCAGCATCAAGTCGCAATATCCGATGATCGCGGTCAGCACATTGTTGAAATCGTGCGCCACGCCGCCGGCTAGCTGCCCGACCGCCTGCATCTTGGTTGCCTGCGCAACTTGCCGCTTGAGGCGCGTTTCCTCGGTCGTATCGGCGAGGCTGAGGAGAACCGCCGCATCCCCGAGCCCGCGTACCCCGGCGAGGCCGACCGACACCGGGTCATCGGGATCTGACCGGAGCCGCACGGCGATGTCGCCGCTCGACGCCGGCCCTTGGCCGAAACGCCGGACAGCATCGGACATCGCCGTCTTATCCTGCCGGACCACCAAATCGGACGGGTACGGCGGCAGCTTCCCCGCCACGCCGGCCGCGCGCAGGAAAGCGGGGTTGGCAAACAGGAAGTGTCCGTCCCGGTCGGTCATTGCCAAGCCGAGCGGCAACTGCTCGAGCAGCGCTTCGAGCTGTGGTGCCTGCCCACGCGCTTCGCCGCTCCACCCGCCGAGCCCCACTCCGCTGTCAAACAGCATCATCAGCGAGGGCGCCTCGGGCAACTTGCCGGCGGCCGGATCGCGAGCTTCGGGATCGATCAGAGGCACGTTGACCAGCGTCTGCGGACTGCCCTTCCGACCCTCACGTGCGAAGTAGATCCGATCGCGCTCGTCGGAGCGCAGCAGCGATACGAAGTCCTGCCCGACCATGCTCGCCGTCTCGTCGCCCGCCGCGCGGCGAGCAAGGCCAGCGCTGGCCGCACGGATTGCGCCGTCGGGTCCCACCAGAGCAATTTCGATGCCGGCCGCGCTCAGCACCCTGCCGAACGTTCCGGTGATCCACTTGCCGATCCCGGCCAGCGGCTCGCTGCGCACGATCGGCGCGAACCGCCAGATCAGGTAATCGTCGGCGCGTCCAGCTCGCTGCGCCGCCGCTGCCCATGACTGCTTGTCGTCGGCAACGGTGATCTGCTCGCTGTCGCCTTCCCGCCAAGCCGCCCGCGCGGCCCGCGCCAGTAACTCGATCGATGCGCTGTCGACCGGCAGACGCGGCGGCGCGTAAGATGATCCGAACCATAATTCGTAAGCAGCGTTCGCGCACACCAGGCGATTGGCCCGGTCGGTAATCGCAACCGCCACCCCAGGCTGTTCGATCGCCGCGACAGTGACAGACCAGTCGGGCACGCCGTCGGCACCTGCGTCAGGTGCACTGCGCCGTTTGGCAGCCGAATACGCGATGAAGCCGAAAACGCCGAGGCCGCCGGCATAAGCCAGCGCCACGGTGAAGCTCCCAGTCACCAGCCATATCGCAGCTATGCTGATGACGACCGCAGCGCCAACGCTCGTGGCATCAACGAGCCGTCCGGGCTCGCCACGAGTGCCGGGCGCCTTCAGCGCCTTCACGACCGCTCCGGGGCCCGGTGCCGCCGCCGGCGCAGGGCGCCGCGCCGTACCCACTTGCGGCCGGTCCACCACCGCCAAATCCAGACCGTCATCACGTAGCTGAGTGCCGCGGAAACGACCGCGATCACTACCAGCCCGAACGCGGTCACCATCGTCGCGCCGGTGAGCCACTCGAGAAACTGCTGGAAGTCGGTCCGCTCGATCGCGGTGTTGACCGGTGCGACGATCGTCGCTGCGTCGACCCGCAACAGCCAGCTCCCCACCCAGTATGCCGCGACCCAGAGAAGCGGGGTCGTTACCGGGTTGGTCACGAAGGTGGTGAGTACCGCCACTGGCACGTTGGCCCGCGCTGGCACGCTCATCAGCGCTGCGAACAGCATCTGGGCGAACGGCACGATGATCCCGATGATCAAACCGACTGCCACTGCTCGGGGGACGGAGCGACGGGTGAAGCGCCAGAGCTCGGAGCGCAGCACCCGCCCGGCGAAAGGGCGGATATAACGGTTGCCCTCCAGCTGCTCGCGCGTTGGCATGTTGCGCCGGATGAAGTCGGCAAGGACAGTTTTCGAAGGCTTACGGCTCATGATCCCGTGCCCGACTTGGGTATCTCGGCAGCCGCGGGCAAGCGTGAGTTCGACGACGCGTTCCCCTGCCCGCCTGACGCGAGCTTATTCCAGTAGATCGTGGTCCTCTGTATCATCCGCGTTCGCGCATCAGCCGCGCTTTGTCGCGCTGCCAGTCGCGGTCCTTCAGGGTCTGCCGCTTGTCATGGGTCTTCTTGCCCTTGGCCAAGGCCAGCTCCATTTTCGCGCGTCCGCGGGCGTTGAAATAGATCGACAGTGGGATCAGCGTCATGCCCTGCCGCTCGACCGCCCCGACCAGCTTCTCGATCTCCCGATGGTGCAAGAGCAGCTTGCGCGGACGCTTGGGCTCGTGATTGAAGCGGTTGCCGTGGCTGAATTCGGGAATGTTCGCATTGATCAGCCAGGCCTCGCCGTCGCGCACTTCAGCGTAAGCCTCGGCGATCGAACCTTCGCCGAAGCGGAGGCTTTTCACTTCGGTGCCGCTTAGCGCGATGCCTGCCTCGAAGGTGTCCTCGATAAAGTAATCGAACCGCGCCCGCCGGTTCTCGGCGACAGTCTTGGCTTTGTCGAAAGTGGAGGGCTTGGGGCGGGCCATGGCCGCGGCATGTAGGCGGTAAGTCCGGCTAGCGAAAGACTGCTCTGGCACCCTTTCGCACGGGTGCGGCGAAACGGCGTCAGACGATCCCTGCTGCCTCCAGCGCTGCATCGACGGCTTTACGCGCGGTCGTGCTGCATGAGGCGATCGGCAGGCGTGTGTCCTCGCTCAGCCAGTCGTGGATCTTTGACAGCGCATATTTGGTGGGCGCGGGGCTGGCATCGGCGAAGAGCGCCTTATGCAGCGGAAACAGCCGCTCGTTCAGTGCCCTGGCCCGCTCGTAATTGCCACTTGCCGCTGCCGCATGAAACTCAGCGCATAGCTTGGGTGCCACATTCGCCGTAACGGAGATGCAGCCCGATTGTCCGAATACATAGCCGGCCAGCGCCAGCGGATCGTCGCCTGAAAGCTGATTGAAGCCGCCCCCAAGTGCCATCCGGTGCTGAACGACGCGCTGCAAGTCACCGCTGGCGTCCTTGATCGACACGATGCGCTTAGGATAACCGCGCGCCAGCTCGATCACTGTCTCCGGCAAGATGTCAGTCACGGTCCGTCCGGGCACGTTGTAGAGCACGATCGGCAGCCCAGCATTCTCTGCCAGGTACGCGAAGTGGGCGATCAATCCGGCCTGGCTCGGTCGATTGTAGTAGGGGGCGACGCAGAGGCCCGCAGCGACCCCGCCAAGCCTCTCGCAGAACCGCAAGTGGTCGAGCGCCACTTGCGTATCGTTCGAGCCGCAGCCGGCAATCACCGGCACCCGTCCTGCAGCTTGCTCGACGCAAATCTCGATCAGACGGTGGTGCTCGTTCTTGTCGAGCGTTGCGCTCTCGCCCGTCGTTCCACACGGCACTAGGCCCGCAGAGCCGCTTTCGATCTGCCAGTCGATGAAGCGGCGATACGCGTCTTCATCCACCCGCCCATCGCGAAACGGGGTGATGAGTGCCGGAATCGAGCCAGAGAACATTTACACCGCCTTCGTGATGGATTCTAAATCTGGGCCGGCTTGCGCTCGCTCGCGCTGAGCCGCAAGGTATTCCCGTTAAGCGCCTGATAAGGAGCCGGTCGGCACGATGTCCAGCATGGTTCGTAAAGCTCTGATCTCTGCCGCCCTTCTCTCCACCATCCCGGTTACACCAGTCCTCGCCCAGGACGAGGCGGCGCGTGCCGGCCTGGTTGCCGCGCAGCCGTCCTCGCAGGTCGCCTATGCAATCGATCGATGGGAGCAGCTTTCGGGGAGCCCGCGCTTCACGTTCGAGGACTATGCCGGCTTCCTGCTGACCTGGCCCGGCTTCCCCGATGAAGACAAGCTACGCGGCTATGCCGAAGCGCGTCTTGCCGACGAGTATGTCCCGCCCGAGCGGGTTCTGGCCTACTTCGATCGCCATCCGCCGGTCACCAACGCCGGCCGCGCCGCTCGGGCCTTGGCGGTGATGACTGCACGCCCGGCAGAGGCCGAGGCGGCAGCGCGCGAGGCGTGGCGCGCCGGGCAGATGAGCCCCACTGCAGCAGCGACCTTGCTTGCCAACTTCGGCGGGCGCCTCACTCCGGAAGACCACGACGCTCGGATGGACGCGCTCCTCTGGCAACGCGACGGCACCGCCGCTGCGCAGCAGCTACCCTATGTTTCACCAGGCCGGGCGGGGGTATTCACGGCGCGTCTCGCCATCCTGCAAGGCGGCGACGGCGCAACGCTCGATCCGAATGCGACGAGCGACCCCGGCTACCTCTACAACCGCAGCCGCGAGCTACGCTTGGAAGGCCGCCCGCAAGAAGCCGTGGTCCTGCTCGCCACGCGCCCGGCGCTCGCCAGCAAGCCGTTGGATGCGGTTCGCTGGATCGACGAGCATCTCGCCGTTGCCAAGATCGGCACCGCCAGCTCCGCTCAACAGATCGCGGTCCGGGCGAGCGAGGCTTTCGCTTCCGAAGACGAGGTAGCCAACGGCGCCTTCAAGCTCCGCGATGACTACACCTCGCTGATGTGGCTCGGCGGCACCCGCGCCCTGTGGGAGCTCGGCAACGGCAACGGCGCCGCTCCGCTGTTCTATCGCTACGGCGCCAGCGCCCGCACTCCGCAGACGCGCTCCAAAGGCTTCTTCTGGGCCGGTCACGCCGCACAGCAGGCCGGCAACCAAGCCGAGGCGACACGCTATTACGAAATGGCCGCTGCCTTTCCCGAGTACTTCTACGGGCTGCTGGCGCTCGAGCGGCTCGGCCGCCCTGTCCCGGCCTTGGCTGCCGCCACGGCCCAGCCGACGCCCGAACAGCGCGCGGCATTGATCGCCAGTCCGCTCGCTCAAGCCATTCAGGTGCTGTCCTCCAGCGGCCATAGCTGGCAGACCAAGCGGAAGTTCTACACCCGGATCGCCGATCAGGCTCAAACCGATGGCGAACTCGCCCTCATCGGCCAACTTGCGCAGGAGCTGAACCTGCCTGAACTCGCGGTCGTCGTGGGCCGGGTCGCACCGGAGAAGAACTTCGCCGGCTTCTCACCCGTCGGCTTCCCTGTGGTGGCGACGCCGTCCGATGCCGACTGGACGATGGTCCATGCCATCGCTCGCCAGGAAAGCGAATTCGATCGCAACCGGGTCAGTCATGCGGGTGCCGCCGGCCTGATGCAGCTCATGCCGGGTACCGCCCGCGAGCAGGCAGGCCGACTCGGCATCGCCTACATGTCGGCCTCCATTATGCCGGACACCCAGTACAACATCCGGCTCGGCAACAGCTACTTCCAGCGGATGATGAACAGCTACGGCAGCTATCCGCTCGCTATCGCCGCCTACAACGCCGGGCCCGGCAACGTGAACAAGTGGCTGCGCGAAAACGGCGACCCGCGCACCGGCTCCATAAGCTGGATCGACTGGATCGAGCGCATCCCCTTCTTCGAAACCAAGAACTATGTCGCTCGGGTCATCGAGAACGCCACCGTTTACGAAGCGCTACATCCAGACAAGGCAACGCTCGGTCGTCCCCGCGCTGTCAGCGAGTTTCTGCGCTAGCAGCGTAAACTTCCGACGGCAGGAGAGCAGTGTTGCTCTCCTGCCACAAATTCGGGCCAATGGTTCCGAGATGGATGAACATGTCCGTCTCAGCGCACGCGAGTCTAACCTGCAGGCGCCGATAAGATCGACGAAAAAGCATTCCCCCACATTGATAATGTCTGCCGGCTTGGTTCAGTTCTGAATGGTTTGGTTTTGAACTAACAGAGCATTATTAAGCGGCGGTCGCAGCGGCCGTGCGTGGTCCGCTGCCCGATCAATCAGCGGAACGATTCTCTCCGCTCCAATCTCGGGGAAGCCATGTCGATCTCTTGCCGCCGGACTATCACTTGCACGCTGCTCGCGGGCGCCGCTCTAACCATCACGACACCCATCCATGCTCAGGAAGCCTCAGGCCTTGAGGAAAGCGCCGGAGGCCAGATCGTGGTCACGGGCTCGCGCATCGCTCGGCCCGACTTTGACGCAAACAGCCCGATATTGACGGTCGACAACGCCCTTCTTGAGCAGTCCAGCACCGCCGCGCTGGAATCGAACCTCAACAAGCTGCCGCAGTTCACTCCGGCCAAGACACCCACGCTCGGGGGCGATATTCAGCCGACTGCGCAAAACACGCCGGGCGCAGCCACCATCTCGCTACGCGGCATCGGCTCCAACCGTAACCTCGTCCTGCTTGACGGTCGCAGAGCCACTCCTTCCAATGCCAGCGGCGTTGTCGACATCAACACCATCCCCAGCGCCGCGATTGAGCGGGTGGAGATCATCTCCGGAGGCGCCTCGTCGACTTATGGTGCGGATGCTGTCGGCGGCGTGGTAAACTTCATCCTCAAGAAGAACTTCCAGGGCCTCGAATTGGACGGACAACTCGGCGTCACCCAGGAAGGCGACAACTTCGAGTACCGCTTTTCAGGGATCATGGGCACCGACTTCGCCGATGGTCGCGGCAACGTGTCGCTCAGCTTCTCGACCAACAGCCGCGAAGCGGCAATGCAGGCGGACCGCTCATGGTACCGTCGGCTTTGGGCCGATCCTTCAATCGGCGGGACGGACGTAGGCTCCGCTCCGTTCACGGCGATCGTACTCGGGCAGACCAACTTGCCCGATGTCGGCGTGGTCAACTCCGTCGTCGATGGCGGCACGTTCACCAACCTGCGCAACGTGCTGATCTACAGCGACTTTGAGGGCAACGCGTTCTCAGGCCTGACAGCATCGGGAGTTCCAGGGGTCCCAGCGTTCACGCAAAGCCTCGATAACTTCCGCTACAAGCTCCTGGACAACGGTCAGATCGGCTCGAACGCGGTCGAAAACCTGCTCATCCTGCCGCTCACCCGCTACAACATCTACGCTCGGGGCAATTACGAGCTCACCGACGCGGTGAGTCTCTTCGCCCAAAGCTATTTCAGCAAGGTGGAAACAAGCACGATCCAGCTCGGCGCCTCGACCCGCGGCGGTTGGGGTGCAACGATCGATCCGACGATCAACCGCGCAGCGATCCCGGCTGAGATCCTCGCGGTCATCGACAGCCGCCCGGATCCGACCGCTCCCGTCGTGCTCGAGGCGCGGTGGCCACTGCCGCGGGCTTCCGAAACGGACGTTACCACCTACAACATGGTCGTGGGTCTCGAAGGGATGATCCCTGGCCTTGATTGGACCTGGGAAGCTTTCGGCTCGCATGGCGAGACTCACACCAATGGATTCCAGACCGGCTTCGCTTCACTGCAGCGCTTCCGTTACGTGATGGGCCTGCCGAATTTCGGCGCAGGCATGAACGTGACGGGCAACTCGGAATCCGGCGGGTTCGGTGCTTCCACCGCTACCTGCACCAGCGGCTTCAACCTGTTCCTTCCGCAGACCATCTCCGACGACTGCTTCGAAGCGGTTGCCGCCGACCTGAAGACCCAGTCCAGCATGCGGCAGACCATTGCCGAAGCGAACTTGCAGGGCGGCCTGTTCGACCTCCCGGCCGGACAGCTGCGCTTCGCCTTGGGTGCGAGCTATCGGGAGAACGACTACGAGTATCTAAGCGACACTCTCACCACCCAAGGCCGCTCGTTCATCGACCAGGCCGTGGGTCTTTATCCGTCCGGCAATTCCGCCGGCTTCGTGACGGCGCGTGAGGCCTACGGCGAGTTGCTCGTCCCGGTTTTTGCGAATGATGGCGCCTTCTTCCAGTCGCTCGACTTGGAACTCGGCGGGCGTATCTCAGACTACAGCACAACCGGAACAAGCTACACTTACAAGATTCTCGCCGACCTTCAGATGACAGACTGGCTTCGCCTGCGCGGCGGCTACAATCGCGCCGAGCGCACGCCCAACATCGCCGAGCTCTATCTTGCCCCCGAGCAGACCTTCGCCGGCGCCGCGGGCGGTGACGTCTGCTCGACGCGCAATGGCCGGTCCTTCTCCGCCAACCCTGATGCCAATGCGAATTGGCGCGACGCGCTGGCCCTCTGCGGAGAGCTGATGGAAGCATCGGGCGATCTGACAGCCGACGAGCAATACTACGGCGTCGACTATCGTACGCTCCTAGCCGCGCCGGATACCGCCACGCTTCGCTCGCTGATAACGCAGGAACAAGTCGCGGGCGGCAGCAACGTGTTCCCCACTCTGCAGGGCAATGGCAACCTCAGCCCGGAGCAGGCCGATACCTGGACGGCTGGCGTGGTCATCCGGTCGCCGTTCGCTGGCGCGCTCGGCAATCTGCGGCTCGCGGTCGACTACTACAACATCAAGGTGACGGACGCGATCGGCGCGCAGACGGTCGACATCGTGCTGCGCCAGTGTTTCGACCCTGCCTTCAATCCGGATGCGGATTCCACCCATCCGCTCTGCGCCGGTGTGAACCGCAACCAGAGCGGCCAGCTCGGGAACGTCATCCGCACCTTCCTCAACAACGGCCGTTTCCAGACATCGGGCATCGATGTGCAACTCGATTGGGGTTTCGAAGTGGGGCCCGGACGGGTTTCGCTGAACAGCGTGTTCAACTACCTTCTGGAGATGAAGTCCGCGGAGTTGCCCACCGACGAGCTCCTGGAATACGCTGGCACGCAAGGCCCGACGAACAATGGCCTGAATGGCGGCAGCTACCGCTATAAGGCGCTGACTACGCTCGGTTACACTTGGGGACCGGCCAATGTGGCCCTGCAATGGCGGCACCTGCCGAGCATCCGGTCACAGACCTCTGTGCTAGTGCCGACCACCACTCAGCTTGGTGTTCCGTCCAGCTACAACTTGTTCAACCTGCAGGCTGGCTACTCGCTCACCGACGATCTCTCGCTCCGCTTCGGTGTAGAGAATCTGTTCAACGAGGCGCCGCCGCTCAGCGGCCGCAATCCGGGCAGCGTGCTTCCTGCTCTGCCCGGCGGCACGTTCGACAGCCAGAACTACGACACCAACGGCCGCCGGTTCTACCTCGGCGCGACGGCGCGGTTCTAGTAGCGATCAGCCTTCGACCTGAGCAGCAAGGGCGCGTCTCGATTTTCGAAACGCGCCCTTGCTTGTGCGCTGCGATCAGTGGGTTCTCGCCACACCGCTCTCCAGGCTCTAGAGCATGGGCATGAAACCGCGCGAGAACCTCATCACGCCCGCTGGTCTCATGGCGCTGAAATCGCGCTACGACCATTTGCTGGGCACGGAACGCCCAGAGACCGTGGCGATCGTCTCGTGGGCTGCCGGCAACGGCGACCGCAGCGAGAACGGCGACTACATCTATGGGCGCAAGCGCATGCGCGAGATCGATCGCGAGCTCGCCCACCTCGCCCGCCGGATGAAAGCCGCGCGCGTGGTCGATCCCTCCCAGGCACCCGACAAGACACGCGTTTGGTTCGGAGCCACCGTCACAATCGCCGACGAGGAGGAAACCGAGCACACCATCACGGTGGTCGGCGATGACGAGCAAGACCCGGCTGCCGGCAAAATCGGCTGGAGCGCTCCTCTCGCTCGTGCCTTACGCGGCGCGGCTCTGGGCGACCTCAGGACCGTACGCTTGCCGGCCGGCGAGAAGGAGTGGGAAGTG
>CAYTPY010000022.1:0-24691 GCA_964439725.1 uncultured Erythrobacter sp.
GGTCGGACGGCGGGCCGGATTCGCACACCTTCCGCTACATCGACGGCAAGTTCCGGCTGATCCACACGCTGACCGCCATTCCGGGTCCGCAGGCGAACGACGACGGCGGCATGGCGCGCGGCGCACAGGATCCGAACGCCACCTGAGCGCCGCGGCGGAGACGGCAGCTGCCCGGCGCGGTTACGAAGCTCCGCCGGCTGCGCCGCTCTCCGCCGGGTCGCGCAGCAGCGCCATCAGTTCCGGCGCTGAAGGATCGCCGCCGGCGTCGATGCGCTCGACCACCCGGCGAGCGGCCTCTGCCCTGCCCCCGCCGTGCGGATCGTAAGCGATCGGGATCAGGTTGCCGCGCGCGTTGGCCAATTCGCCAGCCTGGATCTGATAGACCGCGAGGTTGAAGCGCATCGCGACGTCGAACGGCGCGAGTTCGGTGGCGCGCGACAATCCGAGGACCGCCTGTTCGGGCGGACGCTCGCCGCGCTCGGCGAAGCTGCGGAAATAGAACACCAGCGGCAGCGGGTGATCGTTCTCGATCTTGTTGAGCGCAAGAAAAGGCTGGACCGCTCGCTGGTAGGCGGCCGCCTTGTCATTCGCGTCCGCGGCCTGCCGGAACAGCGCGAAACCTTTCTGCACGTGAGCGCCCACGTTGGCGGAGTCGAGGGCAAGCGCCGCATCGGCCGCGGCAATCGCCTTCTCGTCATCACCGGCACCGAACTCGGCCTCGGCCAAAGCGGCGAGAACGGCGGGGTCGGCAGGGTGCGACGCGGCTATGGTACGAGCTTCCTCCACCAGCCGGGCTGCAGCCTCTTGATCGACGCCGCGGCGGGATCGGATCACGACAGGGAGGATCTCCGCTTCACCTGTGGACAGGCGGCGGAGGGCGATCTGCGGCACTTCGAGCTGCCCGGGCGAAAAGACCGCCGTCAGGATCTTCTGCCGCGTGTATCGATCGAGCTCCCGCTCAAGCGACTTGAAGTCGCCGAACGCCTCGGCCCCGGCCTCTGGCGAGCTTTTGCCGGCGGCCATCAACTGGAGATATTGGCGCAACTGCCCGCGCCGCGCCTCAGGCCCGAGAGCGAGGTAGTGATAGAGCAGCCAGCTCTTCCCGTAGAACGAGTCGAACCCCTTGCGCACGCCGTCTTCGTAGGACGTCGGATCAAGCAGTTGCTCAATCGAGACGTCGCGGCCGTAGAGCAGCTCTCCGGCGCGGTGATAGGCCGGCATGCCGAGCTTGATCCCGCCTTCCGAGGGAAACTCTGCCGAAGCAAAGAACTCTGCCGCACCTTCGTTGTACCAGCGCGGCGCGGGGCCCTGGCTGTTCGAGATCAGGAAATGATGCGCGTACTCGTGGAGCAGCACCAACATCGATTGGTCGATCTGCCCCCGCTGCAACTGAACCTGCGGCACCACGGCGATCGAACCGCCCGCCCGAGCGAGGTAAAAGCCGGCGACGTAGCGCGCTCCGTCGCCATAGATCCGCCTGACTTCGCGCGGGCTGCTGACAACGTAGACGGTGACGCGGTTGGAGGGGCTGGGCGGCGGCAGATCCAGCCCGGTCAGGACCTCCATCGCCTCGTGGTAGAGCTCGAGCCGCTCTGAAAAGCGGCGAACGTCTCGTTCGCTGTCGTCCGCGTAGACGACGAAATTGGTGCTCGACGCTTCGAACCATTCGGCGTGGGCCGAGCCCGGAAGCGCCAGCAGCGCCAGCACGAGTATCCAGAAACGCATGGCCTCTCCCCCCTTTGGCCGTGGGCCAGGCTAACGCCAAACCGGCGGTCTTGTGAAGCCGGTTCGGGCGTTGGCAATTCGGCAAGGATTAGCCGATAGCCTCCTTGCGCAGGACCAGGAGGTATCTGCGCGTTGATCGAGATCGAAGTTCAGAACGAAACCAACCAGAGCCAGGAGCGCCTGCGCTTTGCGGCGGTTCCGCGCATCGGCGAAGGGATCAGGCTGCAGGGGCCCGACGGCTTCTGGGCCTCCTACGACGTGCTCGATCTATGGTATCAGAAGGCCGAGTACGGGGACGTCTGGGTGCCTTATCTCCACGTGCGGATGACGCCCGAGCCGGCCGCGGCAGAGTCGATGTCCGCCTCCACGCGATCGGCCGCCAATGCCAATGGCGTCGAGCCGCAGGAGACTTATCCATTCACGGCCTGATCAAGAGATCGGCCACCCCCACGGGAGCGGCGCAGCCAGGGCCGGCAGCCGCCGCCGTCCCGGCAGCTGCGCCGGCAAGCGCGGCGCCGGCACCCCAGGCGCGTTCCTGCTTGATCGTCGACGATTCGCGCGTGATGCGCAGCGTCTCTCGCCGGGTCGTCGAGAGCCTTGGCTTTGCCGTGACCGAGGCGGAGAATGGCCGAGAAGCGCTTGCCCGCTGCGAACGGGCGATGCCCGACCTGATCCTGCTCGACTGGAACATGCCGGTGATGAGCGGGATCGACTTCATCGCGGCGCTGCGCGGCCAGCCGGGCGGCGACACCCCGAAAGTGGTTTTCTGCACCACCGAACACGAACCGGCGACGGTCGGGCGCGGCATTGCCGCAGGGGCCGATGGCTTCGTCACCAAGCCGTTCGACGACCGGACCCTCCAAGCCAAGCTGCAGCGCATCGGCGCCGCCTGACCCACGAAAAACGGCCGCCGGTTACCCGACGGCCGTTTCCCGCTGGAAGCTGGGTGTGTGATCAGTTGCCGACAGTCACGGTCGGCTGCGGCCCCTGTGCCCCCACGGCGGCGAGCTGCTCGAGAGCGCTCGACATCGCCGTATCACGGCACTCGTTCCAGGCGATGTTGGACTTCATGTCGCGCACGTCGGGGCGATCGCAGATCGACTTGATCGTGCCTAGCAGGCGGGCGTTCAGCGTTTCTGCACCGGCGGCGGAGCCGAGGTCGAGATCACCGAAGAACACGGTCGACTGAACTTCCTCAGCCGCCGCGGGGGCGACCACGAGAAGGGACAGCGAAGCGGCAGCGAGAGCCTTGGCAATAGTCTTCATGGGTACGCTCCTTAGTAATGGTAGCGCCTCGTTGGCGTGATGCCGGTCTAGGCCCCGGTTGTCGCAGGGCTTTGCCGCCGCTGAACCAATTTGTCGGAATTTGTCGGGACCGCGGCGAGGCCATGGTCGCCGTTCCATCCGCAAACGCGGGGTTTGCGCCATCCATGGCACGCATCAGCCGCGACACTTGCGCGTATCGGTTACAAGTTGCGACTGAAACCATGCCCGCAGCGGAGGGAACCGCACCTTTTGCGGCCCATTGGCGGTCCAAAGGAGAGAATCTCCATGACGAGGTGGATTGTCTGGGGCGCGGTACTGGGTTTTGCGCTGGGCGGCTTTTTCGACGGCATCCTTCTGCATCAGATTCTGCAGTGGCATCATTTGCTCAGCCTGGTGCCCGGAGTGGACACTCTGCGCGCGCAGGTGCTCTGGGACGGCTACTTCCACGCGCTGATGTACCTTGTGGCGATAGCCGGTCTGTGGGGCTTGTGGCGGAACGGGTCCCATGGGGAGGAGCATAAGCGCAGCGATCTCCTGGGGGCCGTGCTCGTCGGCTTCGGCCTGTGGCATATCGTCGATGCCGTGCTGTCTCACTGGCTGCTCGGCATTCACCGCATCAAACTCGACAGCCCCAATCCCCTGGCGTGGGACCTGATCTGGCTTGCCGCTTTCGGAGTTCTCCCGCTGGTGGTGGGATGGGGGCTGCTGCGGCGGCGGCAGCAAAAGGCCAGCACCGCCGGCAATGCCTATCGCAGCCTGCTGGTGGCCGGCCTCGTCGCGACCGGGATGGCGGCGGCCTCGCTCACTCCGCCACCGGAACAGGAGTTCACCACCGTGGTCTTCGCGCCTGGAACGAGACCTGCGACGGTAATGAACGCCATCGTTGCGAGCGAAAGCCGGCTCGTCTGGTCCGATCCGGCAATGAGCGTGATCGTGGTCGATTCTCCAGCGAAGTGGGAATGGTACAGGCGCGGAGCGTTGCTCGTCAGTGGCGCGGCGCTCCCCAGCGGGTGCTTCAACTGGAGCAAGGGCATCGCGTAGCTCCGCTGGCGCCCTCCGGCCTGCACGGCTAGGTAGCCGCTCCTTGGCGGGCGTGAGCCGGTAATCAGCCGTTCAGCGCCACCTGTATGATGAGAATGCATGGCCGATCCGCAGACCAGCGACAGCGACAGCCCCAGCCCGGGCGCCCGGCCCGGCAAAGCGCGCTCGACGGCGATGGTCGCCGGCGGTCTGCTGCTTGCGCTGATCCTCACCGTCTTCAGCCTCGCGCCAACCGTTCCGGAACCGGCGCGGCCTTCCGGGCGGGACGTAGCGGTCGCCCACGCCGTGATCGAGGAAGTCAAAGCAGCGCAGCGCCAGGCAGTGCCGGTTCGTCTCAGCCTCGACGATCGGGAACTTGGCGCCCTGTCGCTTCTGGCTGGCGATGCCAGCCAGCTCGGCCGTGTTGCGGCCCATGTGGACGAGGGACAGTTCACGGTCCGCGCCAGTTTCCCGTTGCCGCTAGGATTGTGGATCAACACGGAAACGCGAGTCACCGGGGTTCACCAAGGCTTCCCGACAGCGCACTCGAAGCTGGGGCGGGTTCCCCTTCCGCCAACGGCTTCGCGATGGTTGGCGGATTTCCTGCGCTGGGTCCTGCTGCGCAAAGGGGTCGAACTGCCCGAGCTCGACGAATTGTTCCGTCATTTCAGCGTCGACGGGGAGAGCGTGGCTACCGAACTCGCCTTGCCTGGGAATACCGGCCTGGTGGGAAATGTGGTGCGCGCCGCGGGCAGCAAAGTCGATGAGCGGCTGGTCGGGCAGATATATTGCCGGCTCACGATGGCTCAGGCCGAGCAGCCGGACCTGCAACTGACCTCGCTGGTTCGTGCGGCCTTCGTGGACAACGGTGCCGAAGGCCGGCGCGAGTACGACCCGGAGTATAACAGGGCCGCGCTTACCGCCTTGGCGATCTACGTGGTCGGCGAAGAGGCGACGGCCTTGAGCGCAATTGCCACGGCCGAGGTCAGCCGCTGCCCCAGGCCGGGCGGCGAAATCGTGCTGCGCGAGCGAGCCGACCTGGCCAAGCACTGGGCGCTTTCGGCCGCGTTGACGGGGCTGTTTGGAGAACAGACGGCCGTGAACCTTGGCGAGTGGAAGGAGCTTCACGACAGCCTGGCCGACGGATCAGGGTTCTCTTTCGTGGACCTCGCGGCCGACCGTTCCGGGGTCCACGTCGCGCGCCGGGCGCTCGATCCGCAAAGCGCGGAAGCGACGGCGCGGATGCTGGCAAGCGTGAGCGAGCACGATCTCCTCCCCGCAACGCTGACTCAAGTGCCGGAAGGACTGTCGGAGATCGAGTTCGCCGACCGCTTCGGGGGGATCGACGCGCAGCGTTACAAGCGCGCCGTCGATCTGATCGACCGGCAGCTTGGCGTGAGGACGACTGCCGCGCCCCGCTGAGGCGGCGATTTGATCCATATCCGAGGGTTTTTTCGTAAGCGGTCTTCCTTATTACGCGGCCGAAGCAGGGGCAATAACACCGCTATGGTGCGGCTTCTCGATGCACAGGGGAGCTGCGGGGGCCAACGTAGCGGCATGGAACGCACTACCCTGCATATCGTCTGCGGCGACAGCCGCTCCCGCGCGGAACAGGCGCGGGTCGTCTTCGCGCTGGGACATCACGCGGAAGTTTACGCAAGCCTGGAGGAACTGTTCGAGCGGCCCCCCGACGAGGGGATCGTGCTCGCCAGCGCCGAAAGCGAACACCTGCGCGGGCCTGACCTGATCCGAAGAGTGGTCGCGGCCGGTATCTGGCTGCCGATCGTGCTCGTCGGGCAGGAGCCGGAGGTCGATGAAGTGGTGGCCGCCATCAAGGCCGGGGCGATCGACTATCTGGCGCTGCCGCTGGAGATCAACAGCTTTGCGGCGCGGTTGCAAGGCATTCGCGAAGAAGCCGGGCAGCAGGCCAGCACGCGCCGCCGCGAAGTGGAAGCCCGCCGGTCCATCAAGCGGCTCAGCCCGCGCGAGCGCCAGGTCCTGGAGCTGCTGAGCGCGGGATGCTCGAACAAGGAAATCGCCCGGCGGCTGGGGATCAGCCCGCGCACCGTGGAGATCCACCGCGGCAACATGATGGGCAAGCTCCACGCTGGCCATCCCGCCGATGCGGTGCGGCTGTGGATCGACGCCAAGAGGGGCCTCTCGGATCCTGCGGCGAGCGAGCCGCACCGGGCGAACGGCGGCTCAGCCGGCGGCGCGGCCGATATCGGGCGAATCGAGGCGGAGGATCCCGGGCGCCCCGAACCCAAGCGTCAGCGGCAGTAGCTCTTCGTCCCCATCACGCCTTCGAGATGAAGGTGATCGTGGTGAGCCGTGTTGTACTCCGGGCCGAGAACCGTATCGAAACGGCGGCAGGCGCTCTGCTGGATGACGCGCAGGAATTCGCGCTCGCGGTCGGTGCCGCTGAACCAGGCGTTCTTGACGGAAATGCGGCGGCCGTCTTCGAGCACGAAGCCCGAGACGTCGATCGCGTCGCCAGTCGCGTGGGCCGAGCGGCGGCCCGAGCCCGCGACGTTCCGGCACGAGTAGCTGCCGAAGGTCTCGATGCTGCGCACTGGCGAGCCGAGTATCTGCCGCGCCGCCCGATCGACGCCGAAGCGGGCCCAGCCGGTGAACGCGCGGCTGACTTCGCAGGCGACGGGGCCGAGGTTGGTGATGGCGAGCGTCGACTGATCCGAAGGCAAACTGGCCAACTGCACGCTGCCGACCAGAGCGCAGCCGCCGCCGTAATAGGTGTCTGGAAAAGGGCTGTACTGCGCGCCGAGCCGGGCGAGCTCGTTCATGCACTGGCCGGCCGCCGGGGAGATCGGCGCGGGCGTGCCGGAGCGAGGGCTGGAAGCGCCGGCCCGCTGCCGCTCGCCGCCCCGCTCGGGCAAAGCCGAGCAGGCGGACAGTGCCAGAACGCAAATCAGACCCAAAGCGAAGCGCAGCATGCTCCCTCCCTTGACCAACATGCTTAACACGATGCTAACCCGCAATGAATGCGGTTGCGCGGAGTTGACATAGTTCTCCCGCCCTCTAAGGCCCGCCGCGGGCCACGCGGTCCCAACGCCGCGCGAGCTCTCTGCAAGGAGAGTCAGAAATGACTGATATTACGGTACCGGCGCGCAAGCCTGCGCGTCCGTTTTTCTCTTCCGGTCCCTGCGCGAAGCCGCCGGGATATTCCCCCGACAAGCTGGCCACCGAATCGCTTGGCCGCTCGCACCGCGCCAAGATCGGCAAGGCGCGCCTGCAGTACTGCATCGACCTGATGCGCGAAGTGCTGCAGCTCCCCGATACCCATCGCATCGGCATCGTCCCGGGCTCCGACACCGGCGCCTTCGAGATGGCGATGTGGACGATGCTGGGCGCGCGCCCGGTGACCACGCTGGCCTGGGAGAGCTTCGGTGAGGGTTGGGTCACCGATGCCGCCAAGCAATTGAAGCTCGATCCGACGATCCTGCGCGCCGACTATGGCCAGATCCCGGACCTGAGCCAAGTCGACTGGTCGAACGACGTGCTGTTCACCTGGAACGGCACCACCTCCGGCGTGCGCGTGCCGAACGGCGACTGGATCCCCGCCGACCGCGAAGGGCTGAGCTTCGCCGACGCGACCAGCGCAGTGTTCGCTTACGACATTCCGTGGGACAAGATCGATGTCGCGACTTTCTCGTGGCAGAAGGTGCTCGGCGGCGAAGGCGGGCACGGCGTGCTCATCCTCGGCCCGCGGGCGGTCGAGCGGCTGGAAAGCTACACGCCGTCCTGGCCGCTGCCGAAGGTGTTCCGCCTGATGGCCAAGGGCAAGTTCGCCGAAGGCATCTTCAAGGGCGAGACGATCAACACGCCCTCGATGCTCGCGGTAGAAGACGCGATCTGGGCGCTCGAATGGGCCAAGGGTCTCGGCGGCTTGGAAGGCCTCAAGGCCCGCTCCGACGCCAATGCCGCGGCGCTCGACAAGATCGTCGCGACACGCGACTGGCTCGGCCACCTTGCCGAGGACGAGAGCATCCGCTCGCGCACTTCGGTGTGCCTCACGGTCGAAGGCGCCGACACCGACTTCATCAAGGCTTTCGCCGGCCTGCTGGAGAAGGAAGGCGCGGCTTACGACATCGCCGGCTATCGCGACGCCCCTGCGGGCCTGCGCATCTGGTGCGGCGCGACGGTCGATACGGCCGACGTCGAGGCGCTCGGCCCCTGGCTCGACTGGGCCTGGGCTTCGCTCAAGGCGGTCTGATCCCCTTCCGGCGGGCCACGCGCCCGCCGCTTTCCTCATTCCATTTTCCAAGGAGGCTTTCATGACGAAGCCCAGAGTTCTCATTTCCGACAAGATGGACCCCAACGCCGCGCGCATCTTCGAAGAGCGCGGCTGCGACGTCGACGTGAAGCCGGGGATGACCCCGGACGAACTCAAGGCGGTGATCGGCCAGTATGACGGCCTCGCGATCCGCTCGGCCACCAAGGTGACCAAGGAGATCATCGACGCGGCCACCAACCTCAAGGTCATCGGCCGTGCCGGCATCGGCGTCGACAACGTCGACATCCCCTATGCCAGCTCCAAAGGCATCGTGGTGATGAACACGCCGTTCGGCAACTCGATCACCACCGCCGAGCACGCGATCGCGCTGATGTTCGCGCTCGCCCGCCAGTTGCCCGACGCCAACGCCCAGACCCAGGCCGGCAAGTGGCCGAAGAACGACTTCATGGGCGTCGAAGTCACCGGCAAGACGCTCGGCCTGATCGGCGCCGGAAACATCGGCTCCATCGTCGCCGACCGCGCCTTGGGCCTCCGGATGAAGGTTGTCGCTTACGACCCCTTCCTCTCGCCCGACCGGGCGGTGGAGATGGGCGTCGAGAAGGTCGACCTGGACGAGCTTCTCGCCCGCGCCGACTTCATCACGCTGCACACGCCCCTGACCGATCAGACGCGCAACATCCTTTCCGCCGAGAACCTGGCAAAGACCAAGAAGGGCGTGCGGATCGTCAACTGCGCGCGCGGCGGCCTGGTGGACGAAGAAGCGCTGAAGGAGCTGCTCGACTCCGGCCACGTGGCCGGTGCCGCGCTCGACGTGTTCGTCACCGAGCCGGCGAAGGAGCACGCCCTGTTCGGCACGCCGGGCTTCGTCGCCACGCCGCATCTCGGCGCGTCGACCAACGAAGCGCAGGTCAACGTGGCGCTGCAGGTGGCCGAGCAGCTTGCCGACTATCTCGTCAACGGCGGCGTTACCAACGCGCTCAACGTGCCTTCGCTCAGCGCCGAGGAAGCGCCCAAGCTCAAGCCCTACATGGCTCTGGCCGAGAAGCTCGGCAGCCTCGTCGGCCAGCTCACGACCGGCGCCATACCGCGCATCTCGATCCACACCGAGGGTGCGGCGGCCGAGCTTAACATCAAGCCCATCGTTGCCGCAGTGTTGGCAGGCTTCCTGCGCGAGCAGTCGGATTCGGTGAACATGGTCAACGCACCGTTCCTAGCCAAGGAGCGGGGCATCGAAGTACGCGAGGTGCGAACGGAGAAGGAAGGCGACTACCACACGTTGCTGCGTGTTTCGGTGAAGACCGAGGCCGGCGAGCGCTCGGTGGCAGGCACATTGTTCTCCAATGCCGAGCCGCGTGTGGTCGAACTGTTCGGAATCAAGGTCGAGGCCGAACTGGCGGGCCACATGATGTACATCGTCAACGAGGATGCCCCCGGCTTCATCGGCCGGATCGGCACCCTGCTGGGCGAGAACGGCATCAACATCGGCACCTTCAATCTCGGACGCCGCGAAGCCGGCGGCGAAGCGGTGCTGCTGCTGTCGGTGGATAGCCCGGTTCAGCCGGATCTCCTGGAGACCGTCCGTGAGCTCCCGGGCGTGAAGCGGGCCATGGCGCTGGCGTTCTGAGCCAACGCCAAGCTTGAAAAACCTCGTCACCGCCGCGAAAGCGGGGCCCCTGGGTTCGACGTCGAACCGGGGGCTCCCGCTTCACGGGACTGACGAGGGTGTGTTGCCATCATGATCGATCCCGCCGCCGATCTCCTGCCCGAAGGGCTCGAAGACCGTCTCCCGCAAAGCGCAGCCGCCGTGACACGGATCGAGCGGGCGGTGATGGAGTTGTTCGACCTTCACGGCTACGACCGGGTGCGCCCTCCGCTCATCGAATTCATGCAGTCGATGGCGCGGCGCATGGATGGGGTTAAGACCCGAAAACTGTTCCGGTTCGTCGATCCCAAAAGCCTGCGCACTCTTGCCCTGCGCTCGGATATAACGCCGCAAGTCAGCCGTATCGCCGCCACCAGCCTTTCCGGCAAGGGGCGCCCGCTTCGCCTGTGCTATTCGGGGCAAGTGGTCCGCATCGCCGGCGACCAGCTCGATCCCCGGCGGGAGAACCTGCAGCTGGGCGCAGAGCTTATCGGCAGCGACACAGTCGCCGCGGCGGCGGAGATCGTGGAGTTGGCCATTGCCTCGCTCGAAGCAGCAGGCGCGCGCGGCATTTCGGTCGACTTCACCCTCCCCGATCTGGTTGATACTCTGGCTGCCAGCGAGTTGCCGCTCTCGCCGGAGCAAGTTGGAGCGGTTCGCCGCGAACTCGATGCCAAGGATGCAGGCGCGTTACGCGACGTCGGCGGGGAAGCTTACCTGCCGCTCCTTTACGCGATTGGTCCGTTCGATGAAGCGATCGAAAAGCTCGCCGCAATCGATGCGCAGGGTGCGCTCGCCAGCCGCATCGAGGGCCTGCGCGAAATCGCCTCACGGGTTTCAGAACGCGCGCGCCTGACCCTCGATCCAGCCGAACGTCATGGTTTCGAATACCAGAGCTGGTTCGGGTTCATGATCTACGCCGAAGGTGTGCGCGGCGCGCTTGGCCGTGGCGGTACTTACCGGATTGGCGGAAGCGACGAGGTGGCAACCGGCTTCTCGCTCTATCCTGAAGAGCTGGTGGAAGCGATGAAGGCCGACGAACCCCGCCGCCGCGCGGTGTTCTTGCCTATAGGCCATGACCCTGCAGCTGCGGCGAACCTGCGGGCCGAAGGCTGGCGGACCGTGGCGGCCCTCAGCGAGACCGACGATCCAGCCGCTTCAGGCTGCTCCCACCGCTTGGAAGGTTCGCAAACCATCGCAATCTGATCGCCCGGCGAAGCAGCGATGAAATCGCTGCCGCTTTCGGGTAGAGAGGAGTCGCGATGAAAAACCGGATTCTTTCCGATCCCGAACTCACGATGGGTGCCATCGTGTGGATTGCTGCCGCAACGCTGTTGCCGCTCCAGCTCGGCATGGCCAATGCCACGCCGCTCGCGCTCGCCGTCTATCTGGTGATCGCCGGAGCGCTTCTGGCCGTGGCCGACGCCGTGCTCAACCCAGCGTCGTACTACCGGTTTGGCGACGTGGGGCTACAGTCGGTGTTCTGGACGATCAGCCTGGCAATTCCGGGCGTACTTCTCTTTGCTCTCGGTAGCTTCCTCACACCCGCCAGCCATTCTTTTACCGATGACTTGTGCCGCATGGCGGGGCTCGCTCATTTCGAAGGCACTCTTGAAGGCGCGCTGGAAGAGGCATTCGAGCCGAGCGAAGAGTGCGAGACCACCCGCTGAGGCGAACCTCCCGGCCCCGCCGGTACGAGGTTTTCGCCGACTGACCATGTGCGTGGATCACGCACGCCGGAAAGCACGCTGGTCAGCATTAACACGGCGGTGACCATTTGGCTCCTAGGCCCGGCCGTTGAAAGACAGGTCGTGGCCCCCCGTTCGATAACTCCATTCTTGCTCTTGGGTGTAGCGTTCTTCGCTCTCACCTCGGTGGGTATCTGGTTGCTGCAATGGAGCGGCGGCTTTCCTGTGATTTGGCCAGCCCCTGCGATACTGCTGGCCTGCCTTGTCGCTTGCCGGCGCCGCAGATTTGTGCCCGCTGTGGCCGCTTATGTGGTCGGCGGCGCGGCCGCGATGATGATCTTCGGCTGGCCCCTGGAGAACGCCGTCGTCATCGCCTGTACGTTGCTTCAGGTCGTCACGTCGCTGGCCATCCTTCGCCGCCTGCGTGGGCCGACGATGGATTGGTTCGATAATCTCGACGGCCTGCTGACATTTGTGTTCGTCGCGGGGATCGCTATCCCTGCCGCAGCGGCATATCCGATATCGCTCCTGCGTGGGGCCGACGCCTTCGACAGTGCTCTGCTGGCCTGGTTTGCCTGGTTCGCTGGCATTGGGCTTGCCGTACTGGTCCTCACGCCGCTGGCTTGGCTCGTATTGAGCGGTCGGATCACCCGCGAAGTCACTTCCGCCCACCGCAAGGACCGGATCGTCCTGGTCGCTTCGCTCAGCGCCGTAGCACTGACGGCTGTTCTCGTATTCTCTCAGTCCACCGGGCCGTTCCTGTTTCTGCCCTTCTTTCCGATGGTCGTGGCGACTTTCAAGGTCGGGCGGGTCGGGGCACTGCTGTCGATCATCATTCTGCTGGCGGCGGGGCTCTGGGGGCTCTTCGCGGGGGACGGACCTATCGTGACCATGATGGGCGATTCCGCATGGGGCTTCCAGGCGCTGCAACTCTACATCGCAACCGCCCTGCTCACCGTGTTGCCGGCGGCGGTTGAGATGGAGTACCGGCGGGCGACGGCGAGCAAGCTGCGTGACGCCCATGACAGGCTTTGGCAAAGCGAGCGCACGGCGCGCAACCTCGCTCACACCGATGCCCTGACAGGGCTGGCCAATCGCAGATTCTTCCTGTCCGAGCTCGAGGATGCGGTGCGAGACGAGGCGCCGCTCACCTTGGCCATGATGGACGTCAACCAGTTCAAGGCGATCAACGACCAGTGGGGCCACATGGTCGGCGACCAGGTTCTGAGGACCGCAGGTGAGCGGTTCCGCAAAGCCGCCGGCCCCCATGCCCTCGTCGCGCGGCTTGGCGGCGACGAGTTCGCGGTGTTTACCAAGGGCGGATCACAGGAAGATGCCGCTAGCCTCGGGCGACGCATCATCGATGTACTCGACGAACCCATGGCTCTCGCCGGCCGTAATCTGCAGGTCTCTTCATCGTGCGGGCTGGTCCATTCGCCGCGGTCCGAAGAACGGACATCCTCGCGCCTACTCGCCCGGGCGGATGCAGCCATGTATCACGCCAAGCGCAACCCGGCGCCGCACGTCATGCTGTTCTCACGCGCCATGGCGGCAGAGGAAGTCCGCCAGATGCGGATTCAAGAAGCTCTGGCGACCCCGAGTGGGCGTGCAGACATCAAGCTCGTCTATCAGCCGATCTTCGACTTGCAGACGGGCCGAGTGGCCTCTGCGGAAGCCTTGGCGCGCTGGACGTGTCCGGGTGTCGGCCCGATCGCGCCATCCGAGTTCATTCCGCTGGCGGAGCGTGAGCGAGTCATTCGCCCTGTGACGTGGAGGCTGCTCGAGCTCGCTCTGACCGACGCTGCGAGCTGGCCTTCCTGGCTGGCTCTCTCGTTCAACATCAGTGCGGAACACGTTTGCACCGAGGGGTTCGCGCGTGACCTGCTTGGCATCGTACGATCACGCCAGTTCGATCCGGCGCGGCTCAAGCTGGAGATCACGGAAACCGCGTTGCTGCGCGACTCTGCCGTTGCAGCCGACAACTGCGGCGCATTGCAACGCCAGGGCGCCCGGATCGTGCTCGACGACTTTGGCGCCGGTTGTGCGTCGTTGTCATACTTGCGAAGCATGCGCTTCGACGAAGTTAAGCTCGATCGCGCGCTGACGCAGAACGCTCGCAGCGATGAGGGAGAGATGCTGGCGAAAGGGGTCGTGGAGCTGTGCGCCACTCTGGATGTGCCGTGCACGGCCGAGCACGTGGAGACCCAGGATGACCTCGACCGTTTCGTCGCCATCGGCTGCCGGTTTGGCCAAGGCTACTTCTTGCAGCAGCCAACCAGCGCCGACGTCATTTGCGCGGTGACCAAGGGCTCGGGACTGCCGCAACGGCGGGCGCTGGTCGCGTAACAGGCAGGGCCCTCGCCCTTCCTCCTCCGTGGCTTGCCGAAGGCTGCCCCAGGGCCTAGGGCCGCCGGCGGTTTCCTCCGAGAATAGAAGGTGCAACTTCTTGGCCAACGTCACCGTGATCGGCGCCCAATGGGGCGATGAAGGCAAAGGCAAGATCGTCGACTGGCTGGCGAGCCGCGCCAATGTCGTAGTTCGTTTCCAGGGCGGGCATAACGCCGGCCACACCCTGGTGGTCGGTGACACGACGTACAAGCTCAGCCTGCTGCCCTCCGGCATCGTTACCGGCACTCTCTCCATCATCGGCAACGGTGTCGTGCTCGATCCTTGGGCGCTGAAGGCGGAGATCGAGCGGCTCGAAGGCCAGGGCGTTACGATCAGCCCGACCAATTTCGCGATCGCCGACAACTGCCCGCTTATCCTGCCGCTGCACCGGGATCTCGACGCGCTGCGCGAAAGCGCCGCCGGCAAGGGCAAGATCGGCACCACCGGGCGCGGGATTGGGCCTGCGTACGAGGACAAGGTCGGACGCCGGGCGATCCGGGTTTGCGACCTTGCACACTTGCACGAGCTGGAGCCCCTGCTCGACCGGCTTTGCGCTCACCACGATGCGCTGCGCGCTGGTTTCGGCCAAGATCCGGTCGATCGCGCCGCCCTGCTCGAGGAACTGCGTGAGATCGCGCCCTTCGTTAAGCAGTTTGCCCAGCCAGTGTGGCTGCGGCTGCGCGAGGAGCGGCAGAAAGGATCGCGCATCCTGTTCGAAGGCGCGCAAGGCGTGCTTCTGGACGTCGACCACGGCACTTACCCCTTCGTCACCAGCTCGAACACCGTCAGCGGCACTGTCGCCAGCGGCAGCGGCGTCGGCCCGAATGCAGCCGGATTCGTGCTGGGGATCGTCAAGGCCTACACTACGCGCGTCGGCTCCGGCCCCTTCCCGACCGAGCTCGAAGACGAAATCGGCGAGCGGCTGGGTACCCGCGGCCGCGAATTCGGCACGGTCACGGCCCGCAAGCGCCGCTGCGGCTGGTTCGACGCGGTCCTGGTGCGGCAGAGCTGCGCGATCAGCGGCGTGACCGGCATCGCTCTGACCAAGCTCGACGTGCTCGATGGATTCGAAACCTTGAAGATCTGCACCGGCTACCGCCTGCGCGGCCGCGAGATCGATTACCTCCCGGCCAACGCCGCCGAGCAGGCCGAGTGCGAACCGATCTACGAAGAGATGGAAGGCTGGAGTGAATCGACCGCCGGCGCGCGGCGCTGGGCCGATCTTCCAGCACAGGCGATCAAGTACATCCGGCGCATCGAGGAGCTGATCGAATGCCCGGTAGCCTCGGTTTCGACGAGCCCGGAGCGCGATGATACAATTCTCGTGCGTGACCCGTTCGCAGACTGAGGCTATGGGAACCCGGCCGAACCTGCGGAGATTGCAGCAGTCATGACATCGCGTGAAAAGACGGCGCTTCTGACGCTGGAAGACAGCAGCCCGGCCCGTCCGATCACGGAGAAGCTTCTCACCATCGCATGGGGCGCGATTCAGTGGCCGTGGCTCGCGCGCAGCCTGTGGGGCGGCAAGCTATCAGACAAGAACGAGCTGCTCGACCGGCTCGGCCTGCCGCATGATGCCCTGCCGCACCTCGGTAGCTGGAAGGCCGACACGTACTTCCTGTGGCGGATCGTCGGCGCGATCGAGAAGCTGCGGCCGCAGGAAGTCGTCGAATTGGGCTGCGGAGCCTCCACTCTGGTGGTCGCCAAAGCGCTGTCGCTGAACGGCGGCGGCCGGCTGACCAGCCTCGACCAGCACGCCGGCTTTGCTGAGGCCACTGCGAAGTGGCTGGCGAGCCATGACCTCGATGCCTCTTTGCGCCATGCGCCCATCGTCGAGGATCCAAGCGACTGGTCGCACTGCTGGTACGAGTTGCCCTCGCTTCCGCAAGAGATCGACCTGCTGGTGATCGACGGCCCGCCCTGGACGCTCAATCCGTTCGTCCGCGGCCGCGCCGAAGTCTTGTTCGACCGGATCGCGCCGGGGGGCATCGTGCTCCTCGACGACGCGGCGCGTCCAGGCGAGCGAATCGTCGCTCAGCGCTGGAGGCACAATTGGCCCGATTTCCGCTTTACGCTGCTGCCCGGCGCCAAGGGTACGCTGATCGGAGAGCGAGCGCGATAGGGTCATCAGTTCTTGACCTGGTGCCATTTTGTTCTCATCCTGTTCGTCCTGATGAGGAGCGATCAAGATGGCCGAGTCGGATCTAACTTACGCCCTGAGCGATGAGGCAGCTTTGCCGCTGGCGGTCTCGATCTTTATCGAGAGGCCCCATGTTCGAGAGCAGGTCCGAGCCGACGTTGCAGCCGCAGAGCTGACCGTACGGGATTGCGAACCGCTCAGCGCCTTGGTCGACGGTCCACCACGACCGCTCGGGGAAGTGATCCTGGTGGACTGCCCACGCGTCGACGCGGGGGCGCTGGCGGCCCTGAGCCGGCTCGACGCTCGCGCGGCGCATGCCGGCGCCCATTTGATCGTTTCCACAAGCGTTGCCGCACTGGAAGACGTGTTCGCCTGCTGCGACCAAAGCGCCCCGCAAATTCTCGTCGATCCGAGCCGGGCCGAGCGCGTCCTCGCGCTTGGTCGGATTACGGCGCGCGCGCCCGCGCTGCGCTTGCGTGAGCTCTCAGGCGCGGACCGCATGACGCTGCTACGGCTGACCGAGCAAGTGGGAGAGATCGCGCAGCGCTTGGACCGCTTCGGGGATCAGCAGCCGGCGATCAGAGGAGACGACAAGGCTCTTCGCCTCGAAAGTCCGACGCTCACTTGGAGCGTGGCTGAGAATAGCACTCCCGAGCGCCAGCGGACCCTGCGGCCGCCGCTTCCCCACCCCCGCCTGGTCCGCCGCATCATCCGCCAACGGCAACTCCGCGCGCGGTATTTCGACGGAGAGTTGTTTGTCGATCCAGCTTGGAACATGCTGCTCGACCTGACAGCCGCACGCGCCGAGCACATGCGCGTATCGGTAACGTCCTTGTGCATTGCCAGCGGCGTGCCGCCGACAACGGCGCTGCGCTGGATCGGCCAGTTGGCGGAGGCCGGATTGGTCGAACGCATCCAGGACGAAACCGATCGCCGCCGCGTCTTCATCGGGCTCACCGACCGTGCAGCCGATGCCATCGCCCGGTATTTCGCAGAGATCGAAGTAGGCGCAGCAGAACTCGTCTGACGGCTTTCGCTGCGCCGTTCGATCCGCTAAGGCGCGCCGGCAAGGGCGGTTAGCTCAGTTGGTAGAGCATCTCGTTTACACCGAGAGGGTCGGCGGTTCGAGCCCGTCACCGCCCACCATCGTTACAGTCACGGGGCCTGCTTTCGCAGGTTCGGTAAGAGCCGGAACGGCCCGTACACTGGTCAGCCTAACGGCGACCAGCCTGCCGGTTCTTCCTCGTCCTCCGCGGCGCCGAGGGTCTCAGTCCCTGTGCGTGCGGGAAGGTGCCCCAGCGCAGCGTCGAGCAACGCGGGGATGCCTTGGCCGGTAGCTCCGGAGATCGGAAACACTCGCTCCGCTCCGGCCGCCTTGAGCTCCTCGGTAAAAGCCGCAGCAAGCTCTGCGTCGGCCAAATCGATCTTGTTGAGAGCAACGAGCGTCACCTTGTCCGCCAGGGCGGCGCCGTAGGCGTCCAACTCACGCTCGACTATTTGCATCGCCTCGGCCGGATCGGGGCCCGAGATGTCGACAAGATGGATCAACACACGGCACCGCTCGATGTGGCCCAGGAACCGGTCACCGATGCCCGCGCCCTCTGCAGCGCCTTCGATCAGGCCGGGAATGTCGGCGAGGACGAACTCACGCTCGCGGTGGCGCACCACCCCCAGTTTGGGAACGAGCGTCGTGAACGCATAATCGCCCACTTTGGCGCCCGCGTTGGAGACCTGGTTGATGAAAGTCGACTTGCCCGCATTCGGCAGCCCAACCAGGCCTACGTCGGCGAGCAGCTTGAGCCGCAACCAGATGGCCAGTTCCTGTGCCGGGATGCCGGGCTGGTGCTGCCGCGGGGCGCGGTTGGTGGAGGTCGCATAGCTGGCGTTACCACGCCCACCCATGCCACCTTCGAGCAGCACCACGCGCTGCCCGACCTCGGTGAAGTCCGCGAGCAGCTCCTCCCGCTCTTCGTCGAAGACCTGGGTCCCGACCGGCACTTCGATCACCAGATCGGGAGCGCTCGCTCCGGTGCGGTTCCGCCCCATGCCGTGGCCGCCGCGCTTGGCTTTGAAGTGCTGCGCGTAACGAAAGTCGATCAGCGTATTCAGGCCGGCGACCGCGACCATGACGACGTCGCCGCCTTTTCCGCCGTTGCCGCCATCCGGCCCGCCGTATTCGATATACTTTTCCCGCCGGAAGCTGACGGCCCCGGGCCCGCCGGCGCCAGAGCGAATGTATATCTTGGCTTGGTCGAGAAAATGCATGGGATCACCTAGCCCGTTTTCGGCGGGCTTGTCGAACCGCTCGCATCAGATGGACACATGGTGGAGCCGAGGGGGATCGAACCCCTGACCTCGTCATTGCGAACGACGCGCTCTCCCAGCTGAGCTACGGCCCCGTCCCAGTGTCCCGCGACGGCTAGCCGTCGCGGAGAGCGCGCCCTTAGCCAATTGGCTCCGCGCTTGAAAGACCAAATATCGCTATTCGTTGCTCCCCGCTTCGGGAACGGGCTGCACGATCGGCGTGCTGACGGTCGTGTCCGGAACGGCAATCAGCGGGATGCGTCCGCCCGTTTGGGCATCCACTACTTCCCCTGTCGATGCCGGAGCGTTCAGGTTCACCAGAGCGGTCGCGACTGTCGGGCCCGCCACGCCATGGACGGCCACGTAGCCCGGTTGGGACGAACCGTAACGCGATCCATATCGACTGTCCCAAGCCGCCGAAGCGACCCGGTACGCTTCATACTCGCGGAAGAAGTTCTGGAACACGGTTTCGTAGCGAGGCAATGCCGATACCGCGAAGGCTTTCGGATCGTCCGGCTGCGCCGCCTGAAACTCGTTGGCAATCTGCACCGCGACGTTGCAAAAATCGGCGCGCGCAGGCGGAAGCGCGAAATAGTTGTACACCTGAGTCATATACGCCTCACGCGCTCTCATGGCCTCATTCCGAGAGCCGTGATCGCGGCGAAAACGTTGATCGATCGCCGTATTGGTCGACGAAAGCACCTTCGCGTACTTCTTCAGAAACGCTCCGTAGCCTTCGAGGATCGAGCCATGGGTCGGATCCATGCAGTTGAGCGCCGCCACGTTCCATGCCGAGCGGAAGTGCCAGAGGGTGCTGTCTTCATCGAGATTGCTGTTCACCGTCATGCGCTGCCCGTCCGGGCCCAACGGCGGAAGCAGCATTGCGTATTCCGCCCCGCCCGGCGGGACGGGCCGGTACGGCACGACTTCTGCAACCGGCGGAGGCGGTGGAGGCGGCGGTGGGGGCGGCGGAGGCGGCGGAGTGGCGCACGCTGCCAGTAAGCCGACCGCGCCAGCCACGACAGCATGCCTGATCCAATGCGGGCGATTAGAAGTCATGGTACGCAGGTCCCCCTCTTTGAGCGCGTGCGATTATGGTTTTGCGCGCCTTGCGCGCCGATTAAGCACGCAGCCTATCGGGTTGGAAGAGCAAAGAAAATGCCCGAAGCGCATTTCTGCACCCCGGGCACGATGAAGCGATTCTGGCTTGCGCCAATTCGCGCAGTTTATTCCCTCTGGCCCATGAACGCGAGCAGGAACTGGAACATATTGATGAAGTCCAGGTACAGGCTCAGCGCGCCCATGATGGCCATCTTGCCTAGTGGGTAAGCGGCCACGGCGTTGGGGTTCGTCACCTTCATGCTCTGGATGCTCAGGTACTCGCGCTTGAGACGCTGAGTATCGTAGGCGGTGAGGCCCGCGAAGATCAGAACACCGAGGAAGCTAATCGCATAGCCCAGCGGCTCGGAGCCGATGAACATGTTGATCACCATCGCGATCAGCAAGCCGATTACGCCCATGATCAGGAAGCTGCCGAAGCCGGACAGATCCTTCTTAGTGGTGTAGCCGAACAGGCTGAGGCCGGCGAAGGCACCGGCCGTCGCGAAGAAAGCCGCCGCGATCGAAGCGCCTGTGTACACCAGGAAGATCGTCGACAACGACAGCCCCATCAGCGTCGCAAAGCCCCAGAACATGGCCTGGAGCGTGCCGGTGGAGAAGCGGTTGATGCCGAAGCTCATCGCGAACACGATCGCGAGCGGCGACAGGATCACGACCCAGGCGAGAATCCCGCCGTTCGTGAACAGTTGCGCCGCGGCCGACTCCGCACCGCCGCGCGAAAACAGCAGCGCGACGATGCCGGTGAGCAGCACACCGCTCGTCATGTAGTTGTAAATGGAAAGCATGTGGCGACGTAGGCCAGCATCGAAGGTCGTGCGGCCCGCGACATCACCCGTCAGGCTCGGCGACGCTCCGAAGCCCTGCCGGGTCGCTCGGGGGTCGTTCCAGTCTGCCATACTAAATCCAAACTCCGTTTTGACGGCCTCACTGATGGGCCGTGCGCTGCTCAATATCGGGGCAAGACAAGCAGGATTCAAGGAAAACCGGACAAGCAATCGCGCCATGTCGGCGGCAAGTTACATTAACCCCTGCGCCGAGCCTCTTGTGCCATCTCGGCGCTGCGATCGCGGGCTGCCCGCAGCGTTCTTACTATCAGTTTTTGCAGCACCTCCGCTTCATCGAGCGCGTCGAGACCGGCCTGCGTCGTCCCCCCGGGGCTTGCCACGCGCTTCGCCAACTCGCCGGGGCCGTATGGAGAGGAGGAGGCAAGAGCCGAGGCTCCCTCGGCCATGGCCACAGCGAGCCGCTCCGCCTTGTCAGGAGACAAGCCGAGGTCAGCTGCCGCAGCCGCCAACGCGTCGATGAACCGGTAGACGAACGCCGGGCCCGAGCCCGCGAGCGCGGTGACGAGGTCGAATTCCGCTTCGTCGATCCATTCCGGGGTTCCGAGTGGCGCCAGAAAATCCATCGCCCCGTCACGCGACGGTTGGTCCAAACCGGATGAAGCCATGGCCATCGGCGATTTGCCGAGGGCGGCCGCTAGGTTCGGCATGAGTCGCAGAAGGCCGCCCGCCCGCGGAAAATGGTTGCCGAGCACCTCTAGCTCAACGCCAGCCAGGATCGAGATCACGACAGTGCCGGGTCCAGCCAGATGTTCGACTTGCGGCGCCACCTCATTGAGGAGCTGCGGCTTCACCCCAAGGAGGATGACGTCGAACCACTCGTCATCCGGCAAGGCGGCGAGCCCCCGCACGCCTGCGGGCAATTGGCTTTTTCCAGGGTCCGAGACAGCAAAGCGCGCCGGATCGAGCCCCGCGGCGAGCCAACCTTGCAGCATGGCCCCCGCCATGTTGCCGCATCCGACGATGAGAATGGATCCGAACCCAGGCAAGACGTGCTCCTTCGCCATTCCATGTAAGGTATCGACGTTGAGGACCGGCTACGGGTCTGCCCCTCGGCCGGCAAGCGGAGAACTCAGGCTTCTCCGGCCGGGTCGACCAATGCGGCTTCGAGCGCTTCCTTCGGACCTTTGTCACCCCACAGCACGAACTGGAATGCAGGGTAGAAGCGGTCGCACTCCGATACCGCGGTTTCGATTGCCAGCTGCGCCATTCCCAGGCTCAACACGCCGTCCGATCCCAGCATAAGTCCGTGTCGGTAAAGCAGCATTCCCCCATTCGACCAGATGTCGAAGTGGCCGATCCAGAGCTGTTCGTTGACCATCGCGAGCAGTTCGTATGCAGCCTTGCGCTTGCCCTCCGGAACGCGGATCTCCGGCAAGCAAAGCAATTGGAGGACATTGTCTTCCGTGCGCCAGATGCATCGTACTTGATAGGTTGCCCAGCTTCCCTGAATCTCGCCACAGATCTCGTCATCGTTGACGAACTCACACGGCCACCCGTGCGCTTCGAACAGCTGCGCAAGCATCTCCACCGGCGCTGCGTCTTCCGCTTCGTCGCTCTGCTCGCGCCCGATGTTCATAGATAACCTTCCAACCCGCTTCCGGACGCACCGCTCATGCGCCGAGCCCGGCTTATCGGGCAATCGCAGGCAGGGAGGCGGCTGGGCAAAACTCAACAACCCTGTTGGCAAGGTGTGTAAAACCAGCGGATTACCGCTTCAGCAGCGCAAACCCCAACCGCAATTGATGCCTTAGCTCAGAGGCTTAACCTCTTCGCCTTGCGCACTGGTGAAGCGGAAGGAGTCGACGTTCTTTTCTTTGAGCTTAGTTACCAGGTCGCTGGCTTCGCGTGCATTGTCGAACGGACCGGCGACCAAGCGGTTGGTCTGCCCCCACGCGGCGATATGCGGCGCCGGTTTGTCCAGAAGGCCATCGGCCTGGCGCTTAATCCGGCGCCAATCGAACGCTAGGGCTCCGGTGTCGCGGCCAGTGGCGACCTGAACCCAGTGCCGGCTGGGATGGACGGGTTTCGGCGGCTCCGGCGCCGCGGCCGGTTCGACCTGCGGCCTCTCGCGAGGAGGAGTGATGCGCGTGATGTCGACCGCCCCTTCCGAAACGGTCGGGCGCACTGGCAAGGAAAAATCGGCAAACGCCTGAACCAAGTCGACTTCTTCGACGGGCGGCGGCGCAGGCTCAGCCTGAGCCAAGTCGATCGCCGGACGAGGGGGAACCGGCGCTGCCACGAGCGCCGCCTCATCAGCAGGTTCCGTCACTGCGGCGGCGGCAAGCGGGGCGTTACCCACGGGCGCCGCAGCCGGGAGCGCCACAACTTCGGGAGCCTGCAGAGTTTCAGTTAGCGAAGCCTCGACAAGCGCCGCCGGCGGCGACGCAGACGGTATATCGCCTGGCGCCGACGGCTCCGCACGCGCGGTCACGGTACCGAGCGGCTCGCCCTGCGGCACCAGGCGCGCGTCCGCGCTCGCCACGGGCACTCGCGCCGAAGCTGGAGGTGTGAAGGCCGCTAAGGCCGGGTCATCGCGACCGATGCTAGCGGCTTGAGGGAACGCTCCCAAATTGGCCGCGGCAGCCTGCTGCGCCCGCGTCAGGCGCGGCATGTAGCGCAAGTAGGGCGCCATTCGGCTCGAGATCCGCTCCGGCAGCATTGTTTCCGCGATCGACACGGCCTCTTCAGGCTTGCCCAAGATCGCGAGCGCGAAGGCCCGGGCCCGGTAGGCCGCCAGGTCCTGCCGTTGCAGTAGCGGCAGGAGCGTTGCCTCGGACGCGCGCTGATCGCCAGCGATGGCCTGACTCAAGGCTAAACGCCGGGTTACGAGAGGATCTTCCCCGAGCGCGAGGAACCGACGGTACTCTTCTTGCGCCTTAGCGTTGTCGCCCACCAGATCGTAAGCCAGCCCACGATCCGCGCCGTGGATCTGCATCGTCTCGCCTGCCTGCTCGGCCTCGGCGAAATAACGCAGCGCTTCAACCGGCTGCTGGCGCCGAACCATGACCGAAGCGAGGCCCGCCTTGACCCGTCCATCGGCAGGGGAGACGGCTTCTGCGCGCCGGAAGAATCCGTCGGCCGCTTCGATGTCATCGAGCGAAAGCGAAGCTCGCCCAGCATCGACCAGGGCTTCAACCGATTGCGGCTCTCGCGAAAGGCGGCGCAAGGCTTCGCTGAGACGCGCGGCCTCGGGATCGGGTAATGCCTGCACCACCGGACGGGAGTAGCCCTGCCCTGACACCACCCCCGGAGCGGCCAGCAACGTGGCCGCGCCCAGGAACAGGCCGGTGCGCGTCCAAACACGGAGCAAGGATCCGTCAGTGAAAAACACAGTGGAACAAGTTAGCCGGACGCGGCTGAACCGCAAGCTAATGGCTCACTACTGATTGTTCTGACGGCCGAGGAAACGCGGAATGCGCAGCGAGCCGCCGCCGCTATCTTCGTCCTCTTCGTCCTCACTCGGAGTCGCACTCGCCCGGGAGAGATTTGCCATCCGCTCAAACAGCGTACTCCCGCCCGTCGGTGCGGCAGCCGGTGTGCGCCGCTGCGGTGCCGGGGCAGGTTCGGCGACATCGTCGGCTTCGGCAAAGCCGCCCAGCATGCGGCGACGGCGGCCGGGTGTGCCGGCTTGAACCGGCTCATTGGCTTCGGCGAGCCGGCTGGCATCGAGCAGCAACTCGTCTTGGGCCGGCTCGTCGGCCGGCAGATCAGGCTCGTCTTGCGCCTCGAAAGTGAGTTCCAGCGCATCTCCATCTTGCCCGTCGGCTTGATCATCGTCCCACGCTGCACCGGTCTCCGCCGGATCGCGATCGATGCGCGTCCCAGCCAGAGAGGCATATCCGCCTTCGCGCTGGCCGAACGTACTATCGTCCGCTGGCTCAGCGATGCCCGCTTCTTCCTCGCTAGCGAAAGGCTCGGGCGCTGCTGGAGTGGCCAGTGGATCGGCAGCGCCCGCCACACCAGCCGAGTTCGCGTAATCGTCCTCGAACCGCTGCGGCTGAACTAAGTCTCCACCGCCCGATCCGGAAGTCGTGGCAGCATCTTCTGCAAGTTCCTGCTCGGTCGGCAGCGGCAAGACGGGCTTCTTCGGCGCACGTCCGAAGTTCATCGGCTGGCTGGCGGAATGAGCCTGCTCCGCGCTCTGCTCTATCCCGGTGGCCACGACCGAGACCCGGATTTTGCCCTCGAGCATCGGGTTGAAGGCGGAGCCCCAGATGATGTTGGCTTCGGGATCGACGAGTTCACGAATGTGATTGGCTGCCTCGTCCACTTCGAGGAGCTTCATGTCTTCGCCGCCGATGA
>CAYTPY010000023.1:0-24570 GCA_964439725.1 uncultured Erythrobacter sp.
ATGCACCGGCGTGGAGCTTCATCGTACACAAGGAGTACGGGATGAAAATCAGGGCCCTAGTCGTAGAGCAAAAGGACGCACCCTTTGTCCTCCAAGAACTAGATCTCGACGAACCGGGCCGCGGCGAAGCGCTGGTGCGCATCGTCGCGTGCGGCGTCTGCCATACCGACGCCATCACCCGCGCCGGCGACATGCCGATGCCGTTTCCAAGCGTGCTCGGTCACGAAGGCGCGGGCGTCGTCGAACGGGTTGGATCTGGCGTTACAGAAGTGGCTTCGGGCGACAAGGTCATTATCGGCTGGCCCGCCTGCGGAGAGTGCCGCAATTGTCTGGACGGCGAGCCGCGCTATTGCCTGAGGACTGGCGAGGCGCTGGTATCGGGGCGGAGGTTCAAAGGGGAGCAGGCTGGCACAACCGCCTACTCGCGTAGTGGTGAGCCGATGAACGGTCACTTCTTCGGCCAGTCTTCCTTTGCCACCCATTCGATTGTCACGGCAGATGCCCTGGTGAAGGTATCTGCCGAAGTACCGCTCGATCTGCTCGGCCCCTTGGCCTGTGGTCTGGGTACAGGCGCCGGCGCGGTGCTGAACGAGGCCCGCCCAGGATTGGGGGACTCTGTTCTCATTGCCGGTGTCGGAGCCGTCGGACTCGCGGCCATTATGGCGGCCCGAAACTCAGGTGTAACGCGGATCATCGCCGCCGACATCCATGACAACCGGCTAGAGCTCGCGAAAGATTTCGGTGCCACCGATGTGGTGAACTCTGGCGAGCAGGACCTGGTCGCGCAAGTTCAGAGCATCACCGGTAGCACGGTGGATTTTGCTTTCGATTGTACCGGAGTGATCCAGGTCATCGAGCAACTCGCCGAGACCGTCGGCATGCTTGGGCATCTGGTACTAGTCGGCGGTGCCCCCGCCGCGGCGCGGTTTTCGCTCGACCATCTTACTACGCTTTGGGGCAAACGCGTCAGCGGCGTTCTCGGCGGAGGTGGCCGGTCAGGACAACTGATCCCGGCCCTGGTTGATCTGTTCCAACAGGGACGCTTCCCCTTCGACCGTTTGGTGAAGTTCTATGACATGGATCAGATCGAACAGGCGCTGGAAGATTCCAGATCCGGCGCGGTGATCAAGCCAATCTTGCGAATGCCTCCCGCCTGAAACCCGCGGGCCTGGTCGTAGCGTCGCTTCCCCAGCGATGAGCAAGATATCGCGCGGCTCTGATCACCGGGCTCCCACCAGCACGCGACGTGGCTTCCCCTCATCCGCCACGGCTCCGGCGACGCGCCTCGTCAGCCGGGCCTCATTGAAGCCGCCGCACTCCCCGACCCTAACTTGACGGTTTCGCTTGCCTGCTGGGTTGGTTAAGCCACTCTGGAACGTTAAAAGGGGATGGAAGTGAGCGTACTGCAGGGCCGCGTGGTGGTGGTGACCGGTGCCAGTTCCGGAATTGGCGAAGCTTGCGGGGTGTCGTTCGCTCACAAGGGTGCCAAAGTTGTTCTGGCTGCGCGGCGGACCGACCGGCTGACCGCGCTTGTCGAGCGCATCGAAGCAGCTGGCGGAGAGGCTCTGGCCGTTGCCACCGATGTCACCGAAGAAGCAGCCGTGCAGAACCTGTTCGATAGCGCGGTCGAGCGCTTCGGTACGGTCGACGTGCTGATCAATAACGCCGGCATCGCCGATAGCACTGCGGTCGATGAAATGTCCCTCAATCTGTGGAACCGGGTCATTGAGACCAATCTTACGTCGGCGTTCCTGTGCAGTCGTGCGGCCTTCCGCGTTATGAAGGGGCAGCGGCGCGGCCGGATCATCAACATCGGCTCGATTTCGGCGCGAGTCCCGCGCGCCAACAGTCCGGCGTACGCGGCCAGCAAATGGGGTCTGGACGGCCTTACCCGTTCGCTCGCCATTGACGGGCGTGAGTTCAACATCGCGGCTTCGATCTTCCATCCCGGCATCGTCGCCACCGAAATCGCGCCGGGTGCGGTCAAGCTCCCCGAAGACTTCGCCGCTTCACCTGAAGATATCGCCGGGGTGATTGTTCACATGTGTGACCTTCCTGATCACCTGAACTTTTACGAGGGCATGGTCGTCCAAATCGACTTGCCGTTTCTCGGACGCGGCTGAATTGAACGCCGACCTGCGCTGCTACAACATCGACGACTTGCGTAAGCGGGCGCGGCGGCGGCTGCCGCGCGGGATTTGGGAGTACGCAGAACGCGGCGTTGAGGACGAGACAGGGATGGCGCGCAACCGCGCTGCCTTCGAACGGATAACCTTTCGCCCCCGAGTGCTGCGGGGCGTGCAGAGGGTCGACACCAGCGCGGAGGTTCTTGGCGAGGTCAGCGCACTACCCTTGGCGTTGGCTCCCACGGGTGCTGCCGGGCTGTTGTGGTATCAGGGCGACCTAGCCCTGGCTCGCGCGGCTGCGGCAGCGGGGCTGCCGTTCACGATTTCCAGCGCCAGCACGATGAATCTGGAGCAGATCGCCGTGGCGGGAGGACGCCTCTGGTTTCAGCTCTACCTGTGGGAAGACCGTGCACTATCACACGGCGTGGTCGCCAAAGCCCACGATCTCGGTTGTGAGGCGCTATTCGTCACGCTCGATATGCCCGTGCCGCCGAACCGCGAATATATCCTGCGCAATGGCTTCGGCACGCCGTTCAAGCTCAACGCCCGCAATACACTGGACGTGCTGCGCCACCCCCATTGGCTCGCCAGCGTCATGGGACGCTATGCCCTCAACGGAGGCGTGCCGAGCCAAGCCAATCTTCCTGACCGCCTGCGCGCCAAGGTCACCAAGGGCGCGCCGCCCGGAGCACTGTTCAAACAGGATGATTTAGACTGGGACGGTGTGATGGAACTGCGCGATCGCTGGCCGGGCAAGTTTATCCTCAAGGGTGTTCTCCACCCTGAAGATGCTGAGCGAGCGCTGCAGATAGGCGCCGATGGCATCGTCGTTTCGAACCACGGTGGCCGGGCGCTGGATAGCTCGATCGCGACTATCGACGCTCTGCCCGACATCGTTCGGGCAGTCGGCGGACGTCTGACCGTTCTTCTCGACAGCGGAATACGCCGGGGCAGCGACGTGGTGAAAGCGATCGCCTTAGGCACCGACGCGGTTCTGGTGGGCCGGGCTCCGCTCTATGGTCTCGCTGCGGCAGGAGAGGCTGGCGTGACGCGTGCGCTCGATCTGATCAAAACGGAGACGGCCCGCACGATGGCGATGCTAGGCGCGCGCTCGATCTCCGAGCTTGATGGCAGTCTTCTTCGCTGACTCCAGCGCAAAAAAAAACGGCGGGGTCATCCCCGCCGTTCTATCGGTTAAATCCGGATCAGCCTACTACGGGCTAACGGGAAGATCTTCGTCGCCGTCGGAGGCGATCACACCAATCACGCCGGCCACGACGATCAGAGCCAAAATCCAGGCCCAGCTTCCACCCAAGCCTTCCGAATCAGCAACCGGCGAAGCGGCACGCACGTCCGCCGGAGCCGGCGCGGCAGCAGCGGCAGTGGATCCGAATACCATGCCCGCGGATGCGAGAGCGACAAGCGCTTTACGAGTAACCATTTAGTGCCCTTCCGTTTTAACTTCGCCGCTCCAGTATTCACGGCGCAACCCTACGTCAACCCTCGGCCCAGTTCCCCCAAGGACATTCGTTGGAATGCGGGAGAATTCATACAGACCGAAATCTTCGATGCCAACCCTTTAACCCGTCGCGGCGCGGCGTAACTGCCACGAAAAGTTTGCGGTTCTCTTAACCCCGCCGGCACACTAATCGCCTAACGCGTGAAACGTTCCTTCAAACTAGGCCTGGCAATCGCTGCTATGGCATTCGCGCAACAGTCCGCCGCGCAAGACCACGATGCGGTCGAGCGACTCGTCGAGCAGGACCTGCGCTTGGCGACGATCGCGGAACGCCTGCTCGGCACCAACGCTTCGCTCTGCCGCCTGCATATGCCCCTCACGGGCATGGTTTTGCATAGTCGCGACCAATACCGCGCTGGCCTGGCTCAAGACGCATTCGTCAACGGCTCCATCGCGGTTGCGGCCGTCGTGCCCGGCTCTTTCGCGTCTCTGGCCGGCGTAGTTGCCGGCGACGGAGTTATCGCGGTCGGCGCCCAGCGCACGGACCAAATGTCGGCAAGCGACGGCGCCCCCTTGCGAGACGCCGCGATTTCCGCCTTGGCTGACACTGCGGAAAGGAACCAGGAGGTGCTCGTCCTGTCGCGCAACGGACGCGAAACAGTCATCCCCTTGTCCGCGCCGGTAGGCTGTCGCGCGCTGGTCGAGATTCGGGCTGCAAATTCCCTGTCAGCGCGATCGGACGGCCGGGTAATCCAGATCGACTACGCGCTGGCTGAAGCGGCCACCGATGACCAGCTCGCCGTCATCTTTGCCCACGAGATGGCTCACCTCGTGCTCGAACATCGCCGCCGTCTTGAGGCAGCAGGGGTGGAGAAAGGCCTGCTGGGTGAGTTCGGCAAGAACCAGCGCCTCAACCGGCAAGTGGAGGTCGAGGCGGACCGAATGTCCGTGCATCTCCTGGCCAACGCCGGTTACGAGCCGGCCCTCGCGCCTGAGTTCTGGCGCACCAATCTCGGACGACGAGCCGGGGGCGGCTTGCTTCGCAGCAGCACATATCCCTCGCCCGAAGCGCGGGCGCGGTTGCTGGAGCGGGAAATCGAAGATTATCTCGGCGGCGGGGCAGCGCCGACATACCCCGGCCACCTCCTGGGGCGCCGGGAAATGCTGTTCGATTGAACCCAGTTAGCCGGCGGGCCGCTCGGGCGCTTCGCTGATGTCGATGTAGCGGCGATCGTAATACGTCAGCGGCGCTGCGTCGGCCCGGTGATGGGCGCCCATCAGCTCGCCGATGAAGATTGAGTGAGTGCCGAACTCATGCGCATGCGCGAGCCGGCAGATGAAGCTCGATTGCGCCGACGCCAGAACGGGTACCCCGCACCATTCCTCCCAATCGCCCACGGCAAACCGGTCGGCGCCCCCATGCATGAAATGCTCTGCTACATCCCGGTTGCCGAGGCCGAGTACGTTCACACCGAATAGCTGGGCGTGAGCGAGCGGCGCATGCAAAGAGGCCTGGCGGTTGACGCAAACCAAGAGCGAAGGGGGATCGAAGCTGAGCGAGCTTACGGCTGTCGCTAAGATGCCGAAACGGCCGCCGTCATGCCGCGTGGTGACGGCATAGACCGTGGCCGCCACATGGCGCATCGCCATTCGAAAGGAATCGAGGAGCTCCGCATGATCTTGGCACTCGTTCACGAGGTCTCCATGCGGTGACCTGTCGGTTCGCGCAAGCGTCCTGAGCCTGCAGCCTTCTTTGAAAACCAGAATCCCGCACCCCGATGTGATATTTGTCTTTTCGATCACATTATAATGTGGCATGCGATAGGAATGAACCCGACCTTCCTCGAACAAGTCCGTGCCATCATCACCGAAGGCAAAATGTCTCGCGCCGGCCTTGCCCGTGCAGCAGGACTGCATGCCAACACCCTGCGCGATTGCACCGAGCCAAGTTGGAATCCGACGGCTGACACGCTGGGTAAGCTCGAGCGCTTTTTGACGGAAAGCGATGACACTCCTGTTCTCGTGCCGATCGAACAGATCATCGACGAAGCTCGAAACGGACGGATGTTCGTGCTCGTCGATGACGAAGACCGCGAAAACGAGGGAGACCTGATCATACCCGCGCAGATGGCGACGCCGGATGCGATCAACTTCATGGCCACGCACGGGCGCGGCCTGATTTGCCTGGCGCTGGCGCAAGAGCGGGTCGACGCGCTCGGCTTGCAACCCATGAGCCGCAACAACCGCAGCCGGATGGAGACCGCCTTCACCACCTCTATCGAAGCGCGCGAAGGGGTTACGACCGGCATTAGCGCAGCAGACCGGGCGCGCACGATCTCTGTCGCCATCGACGCAGCGAAAGGCCCTGACGACATAGTCAGCCCCGGCCACGTCTTCCCTCTAGTGGCCCGGGAAGGCGGGGTTCTTGTCCGGGCGGGGCATACTGAGGCGGCGGTCGATATCTCGCGCCTCGCCGGGCTCAATCCGTCGGGCGTGATTTGCGAGATCATGGCCGAGGACGGCACGATGGCGCGCCTCGACGACCTGATGCAATTCGCGCGCAAGCACGGCCTGAAGATCGGAACGATCCGCGATCTGATCGCCTATCGCCGCCGCCATGATCATCTGGTCGAAAAACGCGCCGAGAGCCGTTTCACTAGCCGGTGGGGCGGCGAGTGGCGTGTGATCAGCTTTTACAACAAGGCGACCAAGAGTGAGACGCTGGCGCTCGTCAAAGGGCACGTCGATCCCGCGAAGCCGACACTTGTCCGCATGCACTCGCTGTCCTTTTTCGACGATATCTTCGCTCAGGACACGGACCGTCACGGCCTACTCGAACGTGCAATGCGCACGATCGGCGAAGAAGGTGCCGGAGTTGTCGTACTGATCAGCCGGCCTTCGGCAGGCTACGCAAGTCGCGCCATCCGCCAACTGGGGCGCACCGCTCCGGTCGATGACGACGACATGCCCGCCGAACAACGCGATTACGGAGTCGGGGCCCAGATCCTCGCCGAACTCGGCGTGCACGACATGGTGCTACTCACTAACACGCGGCATTCGCTGGTAGGGCTGGAAGGCTACGATCTGTCGATCGTCGGCGAGCGTCCGATCGATCCGGTTTGACATGTAACAAGTGGCAGCTAGGCCTGCCGGCATAACCACACGGAGTGTCAATGGCCCGCTTCCTCATCGTCGAAGCACGCTTCTACGAACATCTGAACGATATGCTGATTGCCGGAGCGCGCACTGCGTTGGAGGCAAGCGGCCACTCGGCTGAAGTCCTGACGGTGCCCGGCGCGCTGGAAGTGCCGGCCGCCATCGCCGCAGCTGCCGAAACCGGACGATATGACGGGTTCGTCGCTCTCGGAGTGGTCATTCGAGGCGAAACCTTTCATTTCGAGATCGTGGCTGGCGAAAGCGCACGCGGCATCATGGCCCTCACGATGGACGCTATCCCCATCGGCAATGGCATCCTCACTGTGGAGAACGAGGCCCAAGCCTTGGTCCGGGCCGATCCTGCCCAGCTCAACAAGGGCGCCGGCGCTGCGGAAGCGGCCATGGCTTTGCTTGCGATCAAGGAGAAGTTCGCATGACCGATCATCCCTCGATCGCCGGTATTCCGCTGGTGCTCGGCGGCAACGTGTTTGGTTGGACTGCGGACGAGGATGCCAGTTTCGCCATTCTCGATCGCTTTTACGAAGCCGGCGGTCGGATGGTCGATTCCGCTCAGGGATATTCGATCTGGGCGCCTGGCCACGTCGGCGGCGAGAGCGAGAGCGTGATAGGCAAGTGGCTGGAAGCACGCGGCGTTCGCTCCGAAATGCGTATCGCCACGAAGACGGGCATGTTTGGCAAGCCGGGCGACCTGGAACCTGGCAGGGTCCGCGAGGAGTTGGAAAAGTCGCTGGGGCGCCTTCGCACCGACTACGTCGACCTCTACTACGCGCACCGTGACGAACTTGGCACACCGCTACAGGAAGTAGCCGCCGGTTTCGACGCCCTGGTGACTGACGGTCTGGTTCGCGAACTCGGTGCGTCGAATTACGATGCAGCCCGCTTGGGCGAACTCCATTCGATTGCCCGCGCGAACAGCATGTCGCCCTTCACGGTCTTGCAGAACGAGTTCAACCTCGTTGAACGTGACGCCTACCCGCCAGAACTTCAGCAGTTCTGCGTCGAGCACGGGGTTGCGATGCTCCCGTGGTTCGGGCTCGCGGCCGGCTTTCTCACCGGCAAGTACCGGACCCGGGATGACCTGGAGCGATTCAATCGCGGTTCGAGCATCGAGCGCTTCTTCGACAAAGGTTTGAGCGTTCTGCCGGCCCTGGACCAAGTGGCGGCGGAAACCGGCGCTAGTCACGGGGCCGTCGCCCTGGCCTGGCTATTAAGACAACCCGGCGTGGTCGCCCCCCTCGCCAGTGCTCGCACGCCCGAGCAACTCGACATTCAGTTCGAGGCGCTCGACCTGCAACTAAGCCAAGAGCAGCTGGAGCGCCTCACCGCCGCGGGTAGCTGATCCGGCGGCCGAGTGACCTAACGGCGCGCTCGCGAGGCGAGAGCGTGCGCGGATCTTTTGGAACCCACGGGGCCGCTGGGCGCTCATTCCGGCATGAATGGACCGCTCGAATGGATCGCCGCGCTGGGCACGATGCTCGCCGCTGGTTTAATCGCCGCAGATTTGGGCCGACGCGTGACGGGATGGGGCTTCGTGCTGTTCTGTGCCGTGGCGGTAACCTGGGTGGTGTCGGGCCTGATCAGTGACGCGCTGCCTATCGCGGCCATGAACGCCATTCTGCTTCTGATCAACGCATGGGGTGTTTGGCAGTACCTGCTCAGTCCGAAGAACAAGGCCAAGCTGGAGAAGCTCGAGGCGCTTCAGGAAGAGGCGGAGCATGAAGCGCAAGCGGAGACCGCCTGAACGCCGCCCTGCACCCGGAATACCGACACAGCCTCGTGGGTGGGAACTTTGAGCGCCTTCGAGGGTCGAAAGACTGGAGCCGCACCGCCTCCCTGGCCATCGGTCAAAGAACGTGCGGCCCCACCAACCTCAAATTACAGGCGTTTGTGAAGCCGTGCCCTCGGGCGCGTCTCTCACGTCCGCCAGCGCCCCCAGTTCACCGCGGGCACGCGCCTGGTGACCGTAGACCGCTTCGAAAAGCGGTGATGCCATCAGCGTCGTCACGATCGCCATCATCACCAATATGGAAAATAGCTCGACGCCGATCAGCCCTTGCTGAAGACCGATGTTGATGATGATCAGTTCCATCAGGCCGCGCGAGTTCATCAGAGCGCCGATGCCGAGCGCGGTGGGATTGTCCTGGCCGGTAAGTCTCGCGGCTGCCCAACATGCTCCGAATTTGGTCACGATAGAGGCGACCAGAACGATCGCGGCGGCGAGGAACAGCGATGGATCGGTCATGACGTCCAGCTTGGTGTTCAAGCCCGAGTAGGTGAAGAACATCGGTAGAAGCAGAACGACCGTGAAGGGCTCCAGCTTCGCGCGAAGTTCGCGGGTCAGCGCGCCGCGCGGCATAGCCGTGCCCAGCAGGAAGCCGCCAAAGACCGCGTGCATTCCGGCCCAGTCCATCGCGAAAGCAGAAAGTAGGAACAGCATCAGGACCAGGCTGAGAAGCGAATGGTCGATCCCGCCGTTCCGTTCGACGGCGCGGCCCAGCGGCGCGAAAAGGCGCGGCCCGAATCCCACCATCAGCACCCCGAAGGCGACGGCGCTTACGATCGCTTTCACAGCCACCCCCGCACCTGCCCCGAACGTAGCGAGCACGACGGCCAGCACGGCCCAGGCGCAGGCGTCGTCGATTGCGCCAGCTGAGAGCGAGAGCGTGCCTAGCGGTGACTTCGATAGGCCTCTTTCGTGGATGATGCGCGCCAACATCGGGAAAGCGGTGATCGCAATGCACGCCCCGAGGAAGAGCGTGGCTTCGCCGACGCTCATCTCGGACGAGAACAGACCCTGATCCATCAACCACGGCGCCAGCACAACGGCAATTGCGAAGGGAGCGGCCATACCGGAGAAGGACACGGCTCCGGCGCTGGCAGCGTTCAACCGGAAATGATCGCGATCGAAACCGAGGCCGACAAGAAACATGTACAGACCCACGCCCAACTGTGCCCCGACGTAGAGGATAGACTTCGACTCTTCAGGGAAGATCAGCGCACTTAGGTCAGGTAGCAGCAGCCCGAAAAGCGACGGGCCTAGCACGACGCCTGCAATCATCTCGCCGACCACTTGCGGTTGGCCGAGGAAGCGCTTGCCAAACCATCCGATGGTTCGCGCTGCGGCGACGATGACAAACAATTGGATGAAGAAAACTACGCTGAGTTCTGCAGCCGTCACCACCCCTCTCCCCACCGGCCACTGGTAACGCTATCATAGCGTAGCTCTCGCGCGGTGCCTAATGGAAGATGGCGCTGGCGTCCGATCCGCTGGCGTTCACCAGATCCTGACGCGTTGCTCGGGCGGCAGGTACAGATCATGGTCTGCGGTGACGTTAAAAGCCTGATACCATGCGTCAATGTTGCGGACCGCGAGGGCTCGGAAGTTGCCGGGAGCGTGAACACCGGTCGCGATGCGCTGGCGCAGAGCGGCATCGCGCGTCTTCGTCGCCCATGCCTGAGCGAATGCGATGAAGAAGCGCTGATCCCCCGTGAAACCGTCGATCACCGGGGCTTCCTTGTCGCCGAGCGATGCCCGATACGCATCGTAGGCCGCCGCCAGTCCAGCAACGTCGGCGATGTTCTCGCCCAGCGTCAGTTCCCCGTTCACGTACAGGCCGGGGAGCGCTTCGTACTGGCTGTATTGCTCCGCCAGCGCACTTCCGTTTTGCTGGAAGACCTGGAGGTCTGCTGCAGTCCACCAGTCGCGCATCAGTCCGGTGCGATCGAACGCGGAGCCGGCATCGTCGAAGCTGTGGCTGATCTCGTGCCCGATCACGGCGCCGATAGCTCCGTAATTGAAGGCCGCATCGGCTGCCGGATCGAAGAACGGCCGCTGCAGGATCGCGGCAGGGAAGTTCATGGCGTTCTGCACCGGCAAGTTGACGGCGTTGACCAGTTGGGCGTTCATCCACCACTCGCGGCGGTTGAGCGGCTTGCCGACTTTGGCAAGCTGCTGGCGGTAATAATGCAGCTCCGCCGCTTGCTTGTTCGCATAGGCCGCGCCGGGCGCGAGTTCGAGCGCGGAGTAGTCGGTCCACACGTCGGGATAGCCGACGCCGACCTCCATCCCCTCCGCTTTGGCCTTGGCTTCCTGCTTCGTGGCCGGCGCCATCCAGTCGAGCTGATCGATCCGGGTTGAGAACGCTGCCTTGATGTTCTCGACCATGTTCTGGATCTGCGTCTTTGCCGAGACTGGGAAGTACCGCTCCACATAGAGCCGCCCCAGGGCATCACCGATATGGGCGTTCACCGCCGCCAGGGCTCGTTTATCGCGCGGGCGCTGTTGTTCTTGGCCGGTGAGCTGGGTGCCGTTGAAGGCGAAGTGAAGCTCGTCGATCTCGGTGGGGAGGACGGATGCGTTCTTGTTGATCTGGTGGAAGATCAGCCAGTCCTTCCACGCTTCCACGGGCTCGGATTCCACGAGCGCGGCTAGCTTCGGGATGGAGCCCGAGTGGTAGGCATTGAACCTCTCCTGCCCGCCCAATTGCGCCGCAGCGAAGAAGGTCGGCCAATCGAGCCCGGGCGCCTTGCGAGGGAAATCGGCCGCGCTCCAGATCTCTTTGGCCTTGGACCAATCCTCGCTTTCCTCACGCGTCGCATGTGCACGCGCGATCTTGACCTCGAGGTCCCAGATCCGCTCCGCTCGCGCCGCCGCGTCGTCGATCCCGGCTGCTTCGAGCATGTCGACGAGATATCGGCGGTAGGCCGCCTGGTGCGCCCTCATCGCCGCATCGGAGGAAAGGTAATACTCCCGCTCAGGCATGCCGAGGCCGCCTTGCAGCAGGTACGGCATGACCTCGCGCTCGGCGAGGGCCTGGGTGACGAAAAGGCCGAACAGATTCTCGGTGGTCATGTCCGTCGCGTTGAGCGGATCGACGTCGGCCCGCAGAGTGGCGCCGAGCACGCGGGCTAGATCGGTCTTGTTGCGGATCGCCTCGATACGGCCCAGGTCGCTAGCAATCGGCTGCATCCCGAGTCGATCGATCGTCGCCGTGTCGAGGAACGCATCGTAGAACGTCTTCACCCTCGCCCCGCTGGTGCCGGGTGCCGGCTCCGACTGCTGGAGCTCGCCGATCAAGGTCGCGAGGTTCTGCTCGGTCTGCTCGTTGGCGATCCAGAAGCCGCCGATGCTCGAGCGATCGGCGGGTATCTCCGTCGCCTCCATCCAACCGCCGTTGGCGTAGCTGTAGAAGTCGTCGCCCGGATCGACCGAGAGATCCATCGCCGCCAAATCGATGCCCGATACCGTGGCCGCTGCATCCTGGGCCGCCTGTTCGTCGCCGTTCGCGCAAGCCGCTGGCCCGATGGTGAGCGTAGCGATGCCGAGGAGAAGGGCGGGAAGCAGGCGTGAATTCATCAGGACTCCGTTCAGGGTTCGCGCCGTCGGCGCGGGTGGATCATCGTGGGGATCGGCCCGTCTCGCTCGGTGAGCGCGGCAGAGGACCCGCTGCGCATGATGCGCAGTTCGCGGCTTCAATCAACCGGCTAAACGGCCGAAGCACTTGGTTCCGGCATAGTGGGCCGCATCGCCGAGCTCTTCCTCGATCCGGATCAGCTGGTTGTACTTGGCGAGCCGGTCCGACCGCGCCAGCGATCCGGTTTTGATCTGGCCGCAGTTGGTGGCGACCGCGAGGTCGGCGATCGTCGCATCCTCCGTCTCGCCCGAGCGATGGCTCATCACCGCGGTGTAGCCGGCACGGTGGGCGATATCGACCGCCTGCAGCGTCTCGGTCAGCGTGCCGATCTGATTGACTTTCACCAACAGCGAGTTGGCCAGCCCCTTGCCGATGCCCATGCGCAGCCGCTCGGGATTGGTGACGAACAAGTCGTCGCCGACCAGCTGCACCCGGTCTCCGAGCCCGTCGGTGAGCGCTTTCCAGCCTTCGAAGTCATCCTCGCTCATCCCGTCTTCAATCGAGCGGATCGGGTAAGCGTCGCAGAGGTCGGCCAGATAGCGCGCGAATTCCTCCGGAGAGAGGCTCAGCCCTTCCCCCCTGATTTCGTACTTTCCGCCCTTGAAGAACTCGGTCGAGGCGCAGTCGAGCGCGAGCACCACATCCGTGCCAGGCTTGAGACCGGCCTGCTCGATCGAGGTCATGATGAAGTCCAGCGCGTCCCGGGTGCTGGCAAGCATGGGAGCAAACCCGCCCTCGTCGCCGACCGAGGTAGAAAGCCCCTTGTCGTGCAAGCCCTTCTTGAGCGTGTGGAAGATCTCGGCGCCCCAGCGCACGGCCTCGGCCAGCGTCGGTGCACCGACCGGCATGACCATGAATTCCTGGAAGTCGATCGGGTTGTCGGCATGCTCGCCGCCGTTGACGATGTTCATCATCGGCACCGGCAGCACATGCGCCGACACGCCGCCGACATAAGCCCACAGTGGCATGCCGCGCGCATCGGCGGCCGCTTTGGCTACCGCCAAGCTGACTCCCAGGATCGCGTTGGCACCGAGCCGCGCCTTGTTCGGCGTGCCGTCCAACTCGATCATGGCCAGGTCGAGCTCGCGCTGCTCTTCGGCATCGTAGCCGACCAGGCGCTCGGCGATCTCGCCGTTGACGGCGGCCACCGCCTTGGAGACTCCCTTTCCAAGATAACGGCCCTTGTCGCCGTCGCGCAGCTCGACCGCCTCGTGCGCGCCGGTCGAAGCACCCGAAGGAACCGCGGCCCGGCCCACACTGCCGTCCTCCAGCATCACGTCGACTTCGACTGTCGGGTTGCCCCGCGAGTCCAGAATTTCGCGGCCGTGGATATCGATGATAGCGGTCATTTGGCGCTCCGAGGGAAGACGGAATTTTCCGGGAGTGTGGTAATCTGGCAAGACACCCTTGCGTCCGGCGTCACGCGCCTCCTATGCGGCGGAACCGACCGGTGCAACCCGCGTTGGTTTGGGCAACTGAGAGGGGGGTTCCTCCCCCTTCCGATCAAGCCCCTGGCGGATCAATGGAAAGGGATATCATGGCCGAAACTGCCGCTAAGACCCCGAAGCCGCGCAAGACCACTGCGAAGTCCGGCATCGACAGCAACGGAACCGACGCGGGCACCGACGTCGCCGTCCAATCCCACCGGGACGAAGCCAAGTCACGCTTCAACGCCGCGCTCGACGAGGCCCGCGCGGGAGCCGCCGCTCTCGGCGCCGGTGCCAAGGAGCGCGCGGACGGTTATCGCAATCAAGCCCGCGCCCGCGGCGAAGATTGGACCGGCGAAGCCAAGACCAAGGCACTCGAACTGGCGCGCGAAGGCAAGTCGAAAGCCAGCGAGGCTCTCACCGGGCTGAGCCGCGTCGTCGATGAGAACGCGCCGGTCCTCGAAGAAAATCTCGGCCCGAAGTATGCCGGCTACGCACGGTCCGCTTCACGCAAGCTCCAGGACACCGCAACGACCCTTGATCAACGCAGCATCGAGGAACTGGGCGAAGACGCGCGTGAGTTCGTGCGCAAGAGCCCGGGGACGGCGGTTGGCTTGGCCGCGATCGCCGGCTTCCTTCTGGCCCGCATCTTTCGCCGGTGACGTCCGCCGACGACGATCTCGCCGTCCCGCTCCAGCGGGGCGGTGACGTCGCGCCCGAAATCAATACACCCCCGCTCGAGGATGCGCCCGAGGATGCGGAAGAGACTCTGCGATCGCTCCGCGAAGACGTCGAAGCGCTGATTGCGGACGGCCGCACTTACCTGCAGAGCGAACTGCTCTATCAGAAAACTCGCGCCGCGTTCGTCGCCGATCGCGGGAAGTCGGCACTGGTCTATGGGGCAGCCGGAGCCTTGCTTGGGCTCCTTGCGCTGATCGGCCTCACCGTCGGCCTGATCATTGCCCTGACGCCGCACCTCACGGCGTGGGGCGCCAGTGCGCTCGTCGTCGGGCTGCTGCTGCTCGGGGCGGGACTTGCGGTCCGCACCGCGATGGCGCGGTGGACATCACTGATGGGCGCGATCGGCGGGGATGCCGGAGGGAAGACGTGAGCGACCTGCAAAGACAACTCGCCGAAGACAAGGCGGTGCGAGATGCGGCACTGGCTTTGCTGAAGGCCGACATTGCCTTGGTTCGCACCGATCTCGAACAGCGCGGGATCGGCGGCCGTATTTCCCATCGGCTCAGCGATAGCACGATGGACATGATCGACGATGCTGTCGATTATGCCGAAGAGAACAAGAGCAAGGTGGCTGCCGCCATCGCGGCAATCGTTATTTGGTTTGCTCGCGGACCGATACTGGACGGGCTGGCTGCCTTTCTCGGCCTCGACGAACAAGAAGAGGAACCCAGCGCCTGAACGGGCCGTTCCGCGCTTGATTGATCCATCCAGGAGTTGACACGATGACCGACGCCGGCCGCACCGATCTCAAGAAGAAAGTGGAAGAAGGTCAGGCCCGCCACGCCGATCTCGACCGCACGACCATTGTCGACCGCGCTGGCGAGTCCGCAATCGAAGCGAAGGACAAGTTCGTCGCTTTCGCCAAGGAGCATCCGGTTGCCACCATAGCGGGCGGTGTCGCGCTCGGCGTGCTTATCAGCAGCCTGTTCAAGCGCTCTCCCACCCGCCGGGCTGCGAACCGAGCGGCGGGGAAAGCAGCCGGACTGGCGGCACTCGGGGCCGAACTGGCGCTGAACTATGCCCACCAAGCGATGGACGCTGCGCAAGATGCCGGGCGCGCTGGCGCGAAGCAGCTGGATCGCGTGAGTCATACGGTGTCCAAGGCCGGCCGCCATGCTGCTCATCGCGCCAGCGATGCCAGCGAGAGCGCCCTCGAGGCGACCCGCGATACCGGTCAGCGACTACGCAAGGCGCTCCGTAGCCGCCTCGATTGAGCTATTCTGTCAGCGCGCGGCGCTGGGATGGTTGCGGACGATACGAAAATCGGTCAAGGCCGCGCATTGGCACGAAAGGCTGAACGAATGTCCAAGCAGTTGTTGCACCTGGTGATGGGCGGCCGGGTGAAAGATCCGCGCGGTCTCGAGTTCCAGGATCTCAACGACATTCACGTAGTCGGCATTTACCCCAACTACGCCGCCGCCGAAGAGGCGTGGCGCGGCCATGCCCAGCGCACGGTGGACGATGCGGAAATGAAATACGTGATCGTCCACTTGCACCGGCTGCTGGAGCCGGAACTACCCGACGTAGAGGCGTAAGCGCCGCCTTACCTTCATCTCCCCGCAACTGCGGGGAGATGAAAGGCGCCGATCAGATGAATTCGATCTTCTGGACTTGATAGAAGCGGTCGCCGGAAGGCACGGTGACTTCCACGTCGTCGCCGACTTGTCTGCCGATCAAGGCACGGCCAAGCGGCGACTCGTACGAGATGCGCCCCTGCCGGACGTCGGCTTCGGTCTGTCCGACGATCTGATAGCGCTGCGGCTTGTCGTCGTCGTCGAGCACGGTGACGGTGGCACCGAACACCACCCGATCGCCGGAAAGCGTCGCGGGATCGATGATCTGCGCCCGGCTGACACGGTCTTCCAGATCGGCAATTTGCGCCTCGATCTGGCCTTGGCGTTCCTTGGCTGCGTGATATTCGGCGTTCTCGGATAGATCGCCGTGGGCGCGCGCTTCCTCGATGGCATCGACGACGCGAGGCCGCTCCTGCCGTAGCGCCTGGAGGTCAGCGGTCAGCTTTTCGTAGCCTTCCGCGAGCATCGGAACTCGTTCCATGGTCATCCCTGTCCAACTACCAACCGTCAAAAAGAACCCTGCTCCGCCAACGCCTTTATTCCGAGGGTGCGCGGTACCGCAGATATTCAATTGTCGGGAAACGTTCAGCTATAATAGTCTTGCAGAGGCCGAACCGCAAGGTCGCCCACCTTCACCGAGGCAATCGCCCTCGCCACCGCCGCTGAGCCTGCTGCCGTGGTGTAGTACGGTACCTTGCCTGCAACCGCGGAGCCGCGGATGGATTGGCTGTCCTTGTGGCTCTGCCAGCCTTCCGTGGTGTTGAAGATCAACGCGATGTCGCCATCGACTATCTTGTCGACGATGTGAGGACGCCCTTCCGCCACTTTGTTCACGCGCTCGACGGGAACCCCCGCGTTGGCAAGATACTGCTGTGTCCCTCCGGTCGCGACGACGTTGAAGCCGGCCGCGACGAGTTGCCTCACCGGTTCCAGGACATAGGGCTTGTCGCTGTCCTTTACCGACACGAACAATGTACCGCTTTCGGGAAGTGCGGTCCCTTCGCCCAGCTGCGCTTTGATATAGGCGGTGGGGAAATCGCAATCGATCCCCATGACTTCGCCGGTCGACTTCATCTCGGGCGACAGCACCGGGTCCGAGCCTGGGAAGCGCCCGAACGGAAACACGGCTTCCTTCACCGTCATGTAGTCGATCCGCCAGTCGACCTTCGGCAGGTCGGCCAGCTTTTCGCCTGCCATCGCTCTCGCCGCGATCTTGGCGATCGGGGTACCGATGGCCTTGGCCACGAAAGGTACCGTACGGCTCGCCCGCGGGTTGACCTCGATGAGATAGACCTCGCCGTCCTTGACCGCGAACTGCACGTTCATCAGCCCTTTGACGCGGAGCGCGAGCGCGAGCGCCTCGGCCTGCTTCTCCATCTCGGCCACGATCTCGTCGGGCAGGCTGTAAGGCGGCAAGGTTGCGGCGCTGTCGCCCGAATGGACGCCGGCCTCCTCGATGTGCTGCATCACGCCGGCGATCACGACCTGCTCGCCGTCGCAGAGCGCATCGACGTCGCACTCGATCGCGTCGCGCAAGTACTGGTCGATCAGCACTGGACTGTCGCCCGATACGTTCACCGCCGTGGCGATATAGGAATCGAGCTGCGCCTCGCTGTCGACTATTTCCATCGCCCGCCCGCCGAGCACGTAGCTGGGCCGCAGCAGTACCGGGTAACCGATGCGATTGGCTGCAGCGACAGCCTCGTCGCGGCTCTTGGCCAGGCCGTTCATTGGCTGCTTCAAACCGAGCTGGTTGACCAGCTTAGCGAAGCGCTCACGGTCTTCGGCGAGATCGATGGCGTCAGGCGACGTGCCGAGGATGGGGATGCCGGCCTTCTCCAGCGCGCCTGCGAGCTTCAGCGGAGTCTGGCCGCCGAACTGGACGATAACGCCGACGAGTTCACCCTTCGAATGCTCGACACGCAGGATCTCGAGCACGTCCTCTGCCGTCAGCGGCTCAAAGTAGAGCCGGTCCGAGGTGTCGTAGTCGGTCGATACCGTCTCCGGATTGCAGTTGACCATGATCGTCTCGTACCCCGCCTCGCTGAGCGCGAAGCAGGCGTGGACGCAGCAGTAATCGAATTCGATCCCTTGTCCGATGCGGTTGGGTCCCATGCCCAGGATCACGATCTTGCGCCGATCGGAAGGCTCGGCCTCGTTCTCCGGCTCGCCAAAGCTCGGCGCCTCGTAGGTTGAGTACATGTACGGCGTGATCGCCTCAAACTCGGCCGCGCAGCTATCGATGCGCTTGAACACCGGCAGCACGCCGAGCCGCTGACGCAACTGGCGCACTTCCTCTTCGCTGGTCGCACCGGCCATAGCCACGAGCGCGTCGTGCAGCAGACCAGAGCGCCGCGCCTGCGTTTCCGCCATGCCGCCAGCCACGCCCACCGAGCGCACCGCCAAAGTCGCAAGCCGCCTGTCCGAGAAGCCCATCGCCTTGAGCCGCCGAAGACCTTGGGCGTCCTGAGGCAGGCCGTTCTGGCCGATCATCGCCTCTTCGTAGATGATCTCTTCGATGTGCCGCAGGAACCAGGGGTCATAGTGCGTGACGGCCTGGATTTCCTCGACGGTGAAGCCTTCGCGGAACGCCTGTGCCACCTGGAGCAGGCGGTCGGGAGTCGCACGACTGAGCGCCGCGGTGATCTCTTCTCGCGGAGCACCTTCCAATTCGAGCACGCGGTTGAAGCCATCGAGCCCGGTTTCTAGGCCGCGCAACGCCTTCTGCAGCGATTCCTTGAAATTGCGGCCGATCGCCATGACTTCGCCGACAGATTTCATCGCAGTCGAAAGCAGCGGCTCGACGCCCTTGAACTTCTCGAACGCAAAGCGCGGGATCTTGGTCACGACGTAGTCGATCGTCGGTTCGAAGCTCGCTGGGGTGGCGCCGGTAATCTCGTTGGTCAGTTCGTCGAGCGTGTAGCCCACCGCCAGCTTCGCCGCGACGCGCGCAATTGGGAAGCCGGTCGCCTTGGAAGCGAGCGCCGACGACCGCGAAACGCGCGGGTTCATCTCGATCACTATCAGCCGGCCATCCTTCGGATTGACCGCGAACTGTACGTTCGAACCGCCTGTTTCTACGCCGATTTCACGCAGCACCGCGATGCTCGCGCTGCGCATGATCTGGTATTCCTTGTCGGTCAGCGTCAGCGCCGGCGCCACCGTGATCGAGTCACCGGTATGCACGCCCATCGGGTCGACATTCTCGATCGAGCAGACGATGATCGCGTTGTCCGCCTTGTCGCGGACCACTTCCATCTCGAATTCTTTCCACCCGAGCAGTGATTCCTCGATCAGCACTTCGGTGGTCGGGCTCGCGTCCAGCCCCGAGCGGACGATCGCCTCGAACTCGGACCGGTTGTAGGCAATGCCCCCGCCGGTGCCGCCCAGCGTGAAGCTCGGGCGGATGATCGACGGCAGTCCGGTGCGCTCCAGGACCGCGTAAGCCTCTTCGACCGAATGCGCGACGCCGCTGCGCGCGCTCTCCAGGCCGATCTTGTCCATCGCCTCGCGAAAGCGCTGGCGATCTTCCGCCTTGTCGATCGCATCGGCATTGGCGCCGATCATCGTCACGCCGTACCTGTCGAGCGTGCCATCGTTGTAGAGCGCCAAGGCGCAGTTGAGCGCAGTCTGCCCGCCCATCGTTGGCAGCAGCGCGTCAGGCCGCTCCTTCTCGATAATCTTGGCCACGATCGCCGGGGTGATCGGCTCGACATATGTCGCGTCCGCGAACTCGGGATCGGTCATGATCGTCGCCGGGTTGGAGTTGACCAGGACGACCCGGTATCCTTCCTCCTTGAGCGCCTTGATCGCCTGCGTTCCCGAATAGTCGAACTCGCAGGCCTGGCCGATGATGATCGGACCCGCGCCGATCACGAGGATCGAGGAGATGTCAGTACGCTTGGGCATTTAGGAGATCATCCCCACAAACTTCTCGAACAAATAGAAACTATCCTGCGGCCCCGGGCTCGCCTCGGGGTGGTACTGCACGCCGAAGGCCTTCTTGCCCTTGATGGCGATGCCCGCGTTGGAGCCGTCGAACAGCGAGACATGCGTTTCCTCCACCGTATCGGGCAAGGTATCGCGGTCGACCACGAACCCGTGGTTCATGCTGGTGATTTCGACCACGCCGTCTTCGAGCCGCTTGACCGGGTGGTTGGCGCCGCGGTGGCCCTGGGTCATCTTCGCGGTCTTGGCTCCGGCCGCGATGCCGAGCAGTTGATGCCCCAAACAGATGCCGAACACCGGTGTTTCGCGCTCAATCAAGCGCTTGATTAACGGCACCGCGTACTCGCCGGTGGCCGCCGGATCGCCCGGCCCGTTCGAAAGGAACACCCCGTCAGGCTTCAGCGAAAGCACCTCGTCGAACGAAGTCTGCGCCGGAACCACGGTCACCCGCGCCCCGGCTTTTACGAGGTTGCGGAAGATATTGTCCTTAGAACCGTAGTCGATCGCCACGACATGCGGCCGGTCGTCGCCCTCGGCCCGCGCATAGCCTTGCCCCAGCTTCCAGGGGCCGCCTTCCCAGCCCTCGTGCTTCTGGCGGCTGACACCCTTCGCCAAGTCCATCCCCTTGAGGCCAGGCCACTCCTGCGCCTGCTTGAGCAGGGCCGGAATGTCGAACTGGCCCTGCTTGTCATGCGCGATCACGGCATTCGGCGCGCCGCGGGTGCGGATGCGCCGCGTGAAAGCGCGGGTGTCGATGCCGGACAAACCGATCTTGCCGTGCGCCGCCATCCACTCGACGAACTCGCTCTCGGCGCGGAAGCTCGAATGTCGCGTGACATCCTCGCGAACCACGCAGCCGACGGCGCCTTCCACGGTCGACTCGACGTCCTCGGCATTGGTGCCGACGTTTCCGATGTGCGGGAAAGTAAAGGTGACGATCTGCGCCGCGTAGGAGGGATCGGTCATCACCTCCTGGTATCCGGTCATCGCGGTGTTGAAGCATACTTCGCCGACCGCGCTGCCCGTAGCACCGAAGCCATTGCCCCAGATCACGGTTCCATCGGCGAGAACGAGGACTCCCGTTGCGCCTTTCGGTTGCGCAGGGGTAGTGACGGACAGGGCCATGGGCTCTCCGAGCAAAGTGTTTCCGGCAGTAGGTGCTAAGTCGCTGCCGCTAGACACCGCCCTCTCCCGCGTCAACCTCGCCAGCGGCGAAATATGCGGCTAAGCGGCACGGTCAGCAGACCATGCAGTGGAAAGACAGATAAGATGCTCCGCGACGATCTCAAGCAAGCCCAGATTTCTGCGATGAAAGGTGGCGAGAAAGAGCGCCTGGCCGCTGTCCGCCTCATCCTAGCCAAGCTCAAGGATCGCGACATCGAGCAGCGCACCGCGGCCAAGCCAATGGAAGACGATGCCTTGGTCATCGACACGCTGCAGAAGATGGCCAAGCAGCGCCGCGAGTCGATCACGATGTACGAACAAGGCGGTCGCGAGGAACTCGCCGCGGTCGAGCGCGCAGAACTGGCGGTGATCGAGGAATTCCTGCCCCGCCAGATGGACGAAGCCGAGACAAAGGAGGCAATCGAAGCGATCAAGGCCGAGCTCGGCGCCGGCGGTATGAAGGACATGGGCCGCGTCATGGCCGAACTGAAAGCGCGCCACGGCACAGTGCTGGACATGGGCCGCGCGAGCGGCTGGGTGAAAGAGAGCCTTTCGTAGATTCCGTATCGATGAGGCTGCTGCTGGCGAGAATCGAGCGCGGCCGGTAGGCTGGGCGCTCCATGGCACTCTCACCCCAATGGCTCGACGAGCTGCGCGCGCGCGTCACCCTATCGGGTGTAGTGAGACGCACGACCAAGCTGCAGAAGGCGGGGCGCGAATGGAAGGCTTGCTGTCCGTTCCATAACGAGAAGACCCCGTCGTTCTACGTCAACGACGAGAAAGGCTTCTACCACTGCTTCGGCTGCCAGGCGCACGGGGACGTCATCCGCTGGATGACCGATCAGCGCGGCCTTGCCTTCATGGATGCCGTTAAGGAACTTGCGGCGGAGGCTGGGATGGAGCTGCCCGCCCCTGACCCGCGTGAGGCAAGGAAGAGCGAGCAGCGCGCCGGGCTTCATGACGTCATGGCAGCCGCCCAGGACTGGTTTCGCGCCAATCTCGACACCCCCCTGGGAGCCGCCGCTCGGCAATACCTGAATTCGCGCCGCTTCGATCCGCACACCCTCGACCGTTTCGGTTTCGGCTACGCACCCAGCAGCCGCAGCGCCTTGAAGGCAGCGCTTGGGCAGTTCGAAGAGTCGATGCTCATCGAAGCTGGCTTGCGCATTGAGGCCGAAGATCGCGACCCTTACGACCGCTTTCGGGACCGACTGACGATCCCGATTCACGATGCCCGGGGGCGGGTGATCGCCTTCGCCGCGCGGATCCTCGACAGCACCCGAAAAGATGCTCCGAAGTATCTGAATTCGCCCGATACGCCGTTGTTCGACAAGGGCCGGACGCTGTTCAACTTGCATCGGGCCGCTCCGGCGTCGCGGCATTCTGGGCGGGTCATCGTTGTCGAAGGCCAGATGGACGCCATAGCGCTTGCCGCGGCAGGGATCGAGGAAGCGGTCGCGCCTATGGGAACCGCGCTCACCGAGCAGCAGATCGAAATGCTCTGGCGCCTATCCGACAAACCGATCCTCTGCTTCGACGGCGACGCTGCGGGACGGCGAGCGGCGGTGAAGGCTGCTGCCCGCGCCTTACCGCTGCTCCGCCCGGGCCATTCCCTGCTCTTCGTGACTTTGCCGGCCGGTATGGATCCCGATGATGTCATTCGTTCTGGAGGCAGGCAGGAGCTGGAACGGCTGCTGGCCGAGCCCGCCAGCTTATTGGACATGCTTTGGCTGCATGAGCGCGAGTCGGGCCCTCTCACCTCGCCCGAAGATAAAGCCGGCCTAAAGGAGCGCCTGCTCACCCACACCGAAGTGATCCAGCATCCGGACATCCGCTCGCTCTACCGCCGCGATTTACTCGACCGGTTCTCCGCCCTCGCCTTCCCGCGGCGGGAATTCCAGAAAAAATCCCGGCAAAGCTGGACGCCGACACCGGCGCGGGCTGGGGCATCCGAGTCCCTGCGACGAACGGCGGGGGCGAACGCGCGTGACACCTTGGCTCATGCAGTGCTCGCCGGTCTCGCGCGTCACCCGGATCAGGTTGCGCGTCATGCCGAGGCCTTGTTGGCGCTGGCCGCGTCGGAGCCGCAACTCGAGGACGCGATCGACGAACTGCTTGAAGGTGACGAACTGCTTGAAGGTAAGGCCGGTCACCCCATATCTGCGCCAGGCACTCTCAAGCCGCCGCCGGACAGCGTTTGCTTCTCCTTCCTTACCGAAGGCACCGATCCGCGGGTTGCAAGAGAGGACCTGGCCGAGGCTGTGGCTCTTCTGGTCGAAAGACCGGCGATAGATGCTGCCATCGCCGCGGCTACGGACCGCTTCGAGACCGACCCGGAAGGTGCTTTCGCCGAGCAGCAGCGGCTGCGGCAACGAAAGCTGGAAATCGAGTCGCGACTCGGGCAGATGGCCCGGAAGCGCGCCGCCGTTATGGCACTTGGTGAACAGTCGACCGATGCGGGTGACCGCGCGGACGAGCAGGAAACGGGTTGAAGCAAGGATTTATGGCGTCAGAAGACACCGCCGTCACCACCGATGACGCACCGCTGATCGATCTCAACGAAGCATCGATCAAGAAGCTGATCGCGAAGGCGAAGCGCCGCGGCTACATCACTGTGGACGAGCTTAACGAGGCCCTGCCTCAAGACCAGATGTCGACCGATCAGATCGAGGACGTGATGTCCGCGATCTCGGAGATGGGCGTCAACATCGTCGAGAGCGACGAAGACGCGGCTGAGGAAGAGGCCGAAGGCGAGGCTGAAGAGCTCACCCAAGCGGATGACGAGGAAAGCGGTGCCGACTCGGGTCACGTCCCGGAGAAGAAGAAAGCCGCCTCGACCGAACGCACCGACGATCCGGTGCGCATGTACCTTCGCGAGATGGGCGCGGTCGAATTGCTCAGCCGCGAAGGCGAGATCGCCATCGCTAAGCGCATCGAGGCCGGTCGCGATACGATGATCATGGGCCTGTGCGAGAGCCCGATCACGTTCCATGCGATCATCCAGTGGTCCGAGGCCCTCAACGCTGGCGAGATGCAGCTGCGCGAAATTCTCGACCTGGACGCCATGCTCTCGAAGGAACCTCCCGTCGACAAGATGGAAGAGGAGAACGAAGAGGCCGATTCAGGCGAGATCAGCGAAGCGACCGCAGGCCCCTCCTACAAGGAGGACGAGGAGCCTGAGGAGGAAGAAGAAGAGGCCGAAGACGGCGAGGACGGTGAGCAGCGCTCCCGCCGCCGCGAGGAGGAAGAGGAAGAAGACAACACTCTCAGCCTTGCGCAGATGGAAGCGGCGCTCAAGCCAGACGCGCTCGAGCGTTTTGCGCGCATCACCGACCTGTTCAAAAAGTTCGAGAAGTTACAGGTCGAGCGCGTCGATGTGCTCGGACGCGGCGAAGAATTCCCGAAGGCCAAGGAAAAGAAGTACGAGGAATTGAGCGAGCAGCTCACGGCAGAAGTCGAGAGCATGCAGTTCCATGCGACCAAGATCGAGTTCCTGGTCGACAACCTCTATGCCTTCAATCGCCGGCTGACGACGCTGGG
>CAYTPY010000024.1:0-24549 GCA_964439725.1 uncultured Erythrobacter sp.
CGCGAGCCCACGCCCGAGGAAATGGCCGAGCGCCTGTCGATGCCGCTCGAGAAGGTCCGCAAGGTGATGAAGATCGCCAAGGAGCCGATCAGCCTCGAGACGCCGATCGGCGACGAGGAAGACAGCCACCTGGGCGACTTCATCGAGGACAAGAACGCGGTCATCCCGGTCGACGCCGCGATCCAGGCGAACCTCAAGGAGACGGTCACCCGCGTCCTGGCGAGCCTGACCCCGCGCGAGGAGCGCGTGCTGCGCATGCGCTTCGGCATCGGCATGAACACCGACCACACGCTCGAGGAAGTCGGCCAGCAGTTCTCGGTTACCCGCGAGCGCATCCGCCAGATCGAAGCCAAGGCGCTGAGAAAGCTCAAGCACCCGAGCCGCAGCCGCAAGATGCGCAGCTTCCTTGATCAATGATCGGGAATTTTCAACGTGCGGGAACCAAGCTGAGGTCAGCCCGTTGTTCTATTGTCAAACGATCTAACCATCATTTGGCAATGACGATCTAGCTAAGAGATTAGAGAGATCATCAGGAGCCCCGACGGTGTAATGCCGCCGGGGCTTTCTGATTCCCAGGCGAACTCCTGTTGAGCCCTTGCAGTGGCCGTGCGGCTGTGCTGTCGAGATTGCGGGGCGCGCGCACACGGAGGAGATAATGTTGAGGCTGTCATTGCTGCTGGGTTTCGGCCTGCTCCTGAGCGGTTGTCAGCATCAGCCGGAGACTCGCGCCCATCCCGGCTTAGCTTTCGCACAGGCTTCGTGCGGCGGCTGCCACGCCGTCGAGCGACACTCTTCTTCACCCAATCCCGATGCTCCACCGTTTGCAGGGATTGTGAATCAGGAGGGGCTGTCGCCTGAGACATTAGCCACGTGGCTGCGCGACGCGCACAACTATCCCGAGGAAATGGAATTCTCCCTCGAAGGGAGAGAGGTGGAGCAACTCGTTGCCTATATGCTGACGCTTCGAGATGAGAGTTACCGACCGGCTATCTGACTGGACGAATTGGTAGCGGCCTGAGGTCGACAGACGCCCGTCCATCACGAACCGCGGCGGCACGCGCGAACGCAGGCGCCAACGCTGCAATCCGTTAAAGGCTTCCTCATCGGGGACAAAGCCCATTTGCGGTGGCACCCGCGCGCCACACGCACTATGTGCGCGACCATGAAGATTGCGATCGCGTCAGACCACGCAGCGTTCACATTGAAGGGAGAGCTTGCGCAGTGGCTGCGCGAGCTGGGTTACGAACTCGCCGATCTCGGACCCGAAGGGATCGAGTCCGTCGACTACCCCGACTACGGGTATAAACTCGCAGAGCACGTAGCATCGGGCGAGGCGGATCTCGGCATTGTCGCCTGCGGCAGCGGGGTGGGCATCTCGATCGCGGTGAACCGCAATCCCAGCGCGCGTTGTGCGCTCGTGTCGGAGCCGGTCTCGGCGCGTTTGGCCCGCGAGCACAACAACGCGAACGTCATTGCCCTGGGCGCGCGCCTGGTCGGCATCGACATGGCGAAAGCCTGTATCGAAGCTTTCCTTTCCACTCCTTTCGCCGGCGGGCGTCACGAACGCCGCGTCGAAAAACTCTCGAAGACTCCGCAGGACGCCTGATTCATGAGCTCGCTTGTCACCGAGGCCGCTAGTGCCGATCCGCTTCGCCGCTTTTGGCACGACAGCCTGGAAGACGCCGACCCCGAAGTGGCGGCGATCATTGGCCGCGAACTCGTTCGCCAGCGCGATCGGATCGAATTGATCGCGAGCGAGAACATCGCCAGCCCTGCAGTGCTCGAAGCGACGGGTTCGGTGTTCACCAACAAGTATGCGGAAGGTTACCCGGGCCGCCGCTACTACGGTGGCTGCGAATATGCCGATCAGGTCGAGACCCTGGCGATCGAGCGAGCCAAGCAACTGTTCGGCTGTGAATTTGCCAACGTCCAGCCCAACTCGGGCAGCCAGATGAACCAGGCGGTGTTCTTGGCACTGCTGACCCCGGGCGACACTTTCATGGGCCTCGACCTTGCCGCCGGCGGCCACCTGACTCACGGCTCGCCCGTCAACATGAGCGGCAAGTGGTTCAACGCTGTGCCTTACGGCGTTCGTGAGGAAGACCAGCGGCTCGACATGGATGCGATCCGTCGTATCGCACGCGAGAACAAGCCCAAGCTGATCATCGCCGGCGCCACGGCTTATCCGCGCCACTGGGATTTCGCTGCGTTCCGCGAGATTGCCGACGAAGTGGGCGCCTGGCTGCTTGTCGACATGTCGCACTTCTCCGGCCTCGTCGCCGGAGGGGCTCACCCTTCCCCCTTCCCGCATGCGCACGTCGTAACCACGACCACGCACAAGTCCTTGCGCGGCCCGCGTTCCGGCGTGATCCTCACCGATGACGAGGAACTGGCGAAGAAGTTCAACTCGGCAGTATTCCCCGGAATGCAGGGTGGTCCGTTGGTCCATGTCATAGCCGCCAAGGCCGTCGCCTTCGGCGAGGCGCTGCGGCCCGACTTCAAGGTCTATGCCAAGTCGGTGGTTGAGAACGCCAAAGCGCTCGCAGCGAGCCTCGAGGAGTCAGGCCTGCGGATCGTCTCCGGCGGAACCGACAACCACCTGATGCTGGTCGACCTCACCCCAAAGGACGTGACCGGCAAGGCGGCCGAGAAAGGCCTCGATCGCTCGTACCTGACCTGTAACAAGAACGGCATTCCGTTCGACACGCGTTCGCCGTTCGTCACATCGGGCATTCGCCTTGGCACGCCCGCCGGGACCACGCGCGGCTTCGGCCCGGCCGAGTTCCGCAAGGTGGGCGGCCTCATCGCCGAAGTGCTTGAGGGCATGCGCAAGAACGGCGATGACGGCGACGCGCAGGTCGAGGAAAGCGTGCGCCGCCGCGTGTCCGAAATGTGCGAGGCGTTCCCCGTCTACCCAGGAAGGTAAGCGATGCCCGATCCCAACGAACCGCAACGCGAAGATCTGCTGTCCAATGCCGCCGACGAGATCAAAGGCATGGCCAAACAAGGCGCCGCGCACCCGTCGACCAAGCCGGTTCTCGTCGGTGCCGCGGTGGGCGCCGCGGCCGGCGCTCTCCTGCCCGTTGTTACTTGGCCTGTAGGTCTCGTCGCCGGAGCCGGCTTTATGCTCTACAAGCGGCTGCGCCCCTAACTTGCGCTGTCCGTTTTGTGCCCACGACGACAGTCAGGTAAAGGACTCGCGGCCGACCGAGGACAATACCGCGATCCGTCGCCGCCGGCAGTGCGATAGCTGCGGCGGCCGCTTTACCACGTTCGAGCGCGTGCAACTCCGCGAAGTCGCGGTGATCAAGAGCGGCGGCAAGCGTGAGCCGTTCGACCGAGCCAAGATCGAGCAGTCGGTCGCGCTCGCCTGTCGCAAACGCAGCGTCGAGCAGGAGCGGATCGACCAACTCGTCTCCGGCATTCAGCGTCAGGTCGAAACCGCAGGCGAAACCGAGATTGCCTCCTCGCGCATCGGCGAAATGGTGATGGAAGGGCTGCGGCAGCTCGACTCGGTCGCCTACATCCGCTTCGCCTCGGTCTATCGGGATTTCTCCGAAGCCCGCGATTTCGAGGAATTCGCCAGTAGCGTGCGCGATGTCGGCGCGAGCTGACGCGCCAGTCATCGTTCTCGTGCGTCCGCAGCTCGGCGAGAACATCGGCAAGGCGGCCCGGGCGATGCTCAATTTCGGGCTGACCGAGATGCGTCTCGTCGAGCCGCGCGATGGCTGGCCCAATCCTGCCGCCGGTCCCGCCGCTTCGGGCGCCGACCGGGTTCTCGAGAATGCCCAAGTCTATGACACGGTCGGGGGCGCGGTCGCCGATTGCGCGCACGTCTACGCCACAACCGTGCGCAAGCGCGGTGTCACCAAGCCGGTCTTGACCCCGGAAGCCGCCGCTCGTGAGATAGCGCGGCACGACGGCCGCAGCGCCGTCCTGTTCGGGCCTGAACGGTCCGGGCTGGAGACCGACGATGTCGCCCTCGCCCGTGCGATCCTCACCGTTCCGGTCAATCCTGCGTTCGGTTCGCTGAACCTGGCGCAAGCCGTCATCTTGTGCGCCTATGAGTGGTCGAAGCAGGCAGGAGGCGCCGACTTGGCGCAGCCGCCGATTGAGGAACTGCTTCCCCCTGCACCGCAAGACGAGCTTGATGCTATGATCGCCCACTTCGAGCGTCTGCTCGAGCCACGCGGCTACTTCCGGCCGCCGGCGCGTGCCGTGGCCACTCGGCGAACCTTGCGTTCGATGCTCACGAAGCCGGGCTGGAACCACCTGGAAGTCCGCACCATGCGCGGTGTCCTGACCGCGCTGGGGAAGCCGCCCCGCAGCGGGGATTAGCCTCTATCCCCACGACGCGCAGATCGGTTCGACCGCGCGGGGTTGGGCGTTTCGGCATTAGCCGCTATGGGTGGGAAAACGGGAAAGTGGGATGACCGGGGTATGAAGAGCATTATCGTTGCTGCCGCGATGGCCCTGGCCGTCACCGGAGTGGCCGCCTCAGCGCAGGACGCCGGGGATGAGCCTAAGAAAGAGAAGAAAATCTGCCGTACCGAAAAGGCTACCGGCTCGCTCACCCGGAGGACCCGGATATGCATGACGGAAGCGCAATGGCGCGAACTCAACTCGCGGACCTATAAAGGGGTCAGCGAGATGCAGGGTCAGGCCAGCGGTGGCCAAGCGGTGCAGAACAACCCTGGCGCCGGAGGCTGAGGCGCTTATGTCTCTGCCAAGTTGCTTCTCTTGACTTGATACCGGTGCGCCGCTAATTGCGCGCCCTTCGCTAATTGGCCCCGCACCCCGGTGAAGCGGCGGCCGCGATGGACGACAGGTCCATCGGTGCGAACCCGGGTTGAAGCGCTGGACTCCCCGAAAGGTTCAGGGAGCAGCGACAGCAAATTGGAGTACGACTCGATGTCGAAGCGCAAGAGCGCCAAGCATAAACTCGACCGCCGCATGGGCGAGAACATCTGGGGCCGTCCGTCGTCCCCGGTGAACCGCCGTTCCTACGGCCCGGGCCAGCACGGCCAGCGCCGCAAGAGCAAGATGAGCGACTACGGCCTGCAGCTACGCGCCAAGCAGAAGCTCAAGGGTTACTACGGCGACGTCACGGAAAAGCAGTTCAAGGCGACGTACAAGGCCGCCGCGCGGATCAAGGGCGACACCGGTCAGAACCTGATCGGCCTGCTCGAGCAGCGGCTGGACATGATCGTCTACCGCGCCAAGTTCGCCCCGACGATCTTCGCCGCGCGCCAGATCGTCAACCACGGCCACATTCGCGTCAACGGCGTGAAGTGCAACATCGCTAGCCGCAAGGTCGTACCTGGCGACGTGATCAGCCTGGGCGACAAGGCCAAGGAAATGGCTCTGGTCATCGAGGCGCAGAGCCTGCCCGAGCGTGACATCCCCGACTACGTCGCACCCGACGGCACCGACAAGGTCACGTTCACCCGCGTGCCGAAGCTCGACGAAGTGCCCTATCCGGTGACGATGGAGCCGAACCTGGTCGTCGAGTTCTACTCGCGCTGATCGTCATTAAACTGGATTGCAGAAGGGTGGCCATTTGGCCGCCCTTTTTGTTTGACTTCAATGAGTTGCGTGGAACCCGGAAGGCGCTGGCGCATTCCCTTGGAGCCATGACAAAGTTCCGCTTCATCACTCCTCACCGTTCCGGCAAATGGTATTCCGATCTTCATCTGGCGCAGCGCTTCGCCCACACGATCGGTGCCGGATTTCTCGATCCGCGTAGCGGCCATTTCGTGGCCTATCCCGGCACCCAGCTGGAAACCGCCGCTCCGGAAACTCAGCTTGAGAGATAATCGCGTCGGAAGCTGGCGACGAACGAGGTGAACTGCCCTGTGGCGATGGCGTCGCGCATTCCCTGCATCAGCTGCTGGTAGAACGACAGGTTGTGCTCGGTGACCAGCATGGCCCCGAGTATCTCGCCCGCTTTCTGCAGATGATGCAGGTAGGCTCGGGAGTAGACGGCGCAGGTCGGGCAAGAACAACGCTCGTCGAGCGGGCCGGTATCTTCGGCATGTTTCGCGTTGCGCAAGTTGAGCGGTCCGCTCCAGGTGAAGGCCTGCCCGTTCCGCCCGGACCGGCTCGGCAAGACGCAATCGAACATGTCGACGCCGCGCTCGACGGCGCCGACCAGGTCATCGGGTTTGCCCACCCCCATCAAATAGCGCGGGGCATGCTCCGGAAGCTGACCGGGAGCGAAATCTAGCGTCGCGAACATCGCTTCCTGCCCTTCGCCCACGGCGAGGCCGCCGATGGCATAGCCGTCGAAGCCGATCTCTCGTAGCGCCTGGGCCGAGCGCAAGCGCAATTCCTGGTCGAGCGCACCTTGTTGAATACCGAATAGCGCCGCCCTCGCTGCATGTTCGCCGCCCACGTCGAAGGCATCCCGGCTGCGCCTGGCCCAGCGCATCGACATCTCCATCGAGGCAGCAATCTCCTCGCGCGGACGATCGGTGCGGGGACATTCGTCGAAAGCCATGACGATATCGGAGCCGAGCAACCGCTGGATTTCCATAGAGCGCTCGGGCGAGAGCATATGCTTCGATCCATCCAGATGGCTGCGGAACTGCACGCCCTCTTCGGTCAGCTTGCGAAGGTCAGCTAGGCTCATGACTTGATAACCGCCGCTGTCGGTCAGGATCGGCCGGTCCCAGTTCATGAACGTGTGCAGCCCGCCGAGGCGCGCGACCCGCTCGGCACCGGGCCGGAGCATCAAGTGGTAAGTGTTGCCCAGGATGATATCGGCGCCGGTGGCCCGAACCGCCTCCGGCTTCATCGCCTTGACCGTCGCCGCGGTGCCGACAGGCATGAAGGCGGGCGTGCGAATCTCGCCGCGGCGCATGGCGATGCGGCCGGTGCGGGCGCTGCCGTCGGTCGCTTCAATGGTGAAGGAAAAGCGGGTCATGGCGGGCGGGCTAGCCGCAGGCGCGCCCGCCCCCAAGCCTAAAAGTCATAGACCAGGGTGAAGCGCGAAAGCGTATCGGTAGAAACTGCATTCCCGGGGGGATTGCTGTCATAATCGATGGTGTACGAGAAACGCGTGCTGAGGCTGCTGCTGATCTTGGCTTCCAACCCTGTAGTTAGGAGCACGCTGGTCGAATTCGAGTCGACAAAAACAGTAGCCGCACCGCCGGTATCGGCAACCAGGTTGGCGTCCTGCGTCAGCTTCAGGCTGCGTGCGAGTTGCCAATCGAAATCGAGGCCAGCGAGAGCACCAAAGCTGCTGTCGCTGGTGCCGTCGCGCAGCTCCACCTGCCTCCATGAGGGACCAGCTTTTAGCGATAGCTGCGCACTGCTACTGTCGATCACCTTGTAACCAAGCCCTCCCGACAGCGAATAGCGAGCCGAGAAACCTTGAAACCGGTCGCGCTCGTATTGTCCCAGTCCGAAGGCGAAGAGGTCGCTGTTGATCTGAAAGCGCGGTTCGTACGAAACCAGCAGTTGCTCGCGTGATGTACTTCCGCGGCTGCGCTGATAGTCCGCGGTGGCTCTCACCCGGTGCTCCCAGTCGATGCCGCTCCGGGTTAGCGCGAGGCTCAAGGTCGCGCCGGTGTTCTCGGTGTTTCCCGAGGAATGAAAACCCCCGAGTTGGCCTCGACCCGTCCAGTTGTCGAAAATTCCGGCGGCGCGGATTTCCTCCGCCTTGCGCGCTCTTTCCGCCGCGGCAAGTTCCCGTTGGGCGGACTGGAACGCGCTTTGCAGCGAGTCAATCTCTTCGACATCGTCCGGATTGGTCTGTTTTGCCAATTGGACCACGGTAGCGACTTTCGAGGCGTCGCCCGTGGCTATGGCCGCTTCGATCATGGCCCGCACGGGCGCGGGCAGTTCCGCGCCGGCAGGGGCCGCCGTGACGACGAAAAGCAAGACGGGGCTGAGCGCGCGCAGGGTCATGCCCGTTTGCTAGCGCCTCAGTCGCGAAGCCGCCAGCCGGTGCGAAAGATCAGTGCGATGACAGCCACGCACAGCAGGACGAAACCTAAAGTCATGCCGAACGCCACGCCGATGGGGACATCGGCACTACCGGTGAAAGTCCAGCGCAAGCCGTTGACGAGGTAGAAGACAGGGTTGAACTGCGCCGCCGTTCGCCAAGGCTCGCCCAGCATGTCGATCGAATAGAACGTGCCGCCCAGAAATGTCAGCGGCGTCAGGATCAGCATCGGCACGATCGAGAGTCGTTCGAAGCCGTCGGCCCAGACGCCCAGGATGAAACCGAACAGCGAGAACGCCGCAGCCACCAGCACGATATAGCCCACGGCCAGTAGTGGGTGCGCAATCGAGTAGTCGACGAACAGCAGGGCTGTGGCGAGGATGATTCCGGCGATGATCAGCGACTTCATCACTGCCGCTCCGACGAAGCCGATCAATGTTTCGGCGACGCCGACTGGCGCGCTGAGCAGTTCATAGATCGCGCCAGTGAACCGGGGCATATAGATGCCGAAACTGGCGTTCGACGTGCTCTCGCTCAGCAGCGTCAGCATCAGCAGGCCAGGCACGATGAAAGCGCCGTAGGATACGCCTCCGATCTCTTGCATCCGGCTGCCGATCGCCGCGCCGAACACGATGAAGTAAAGCGAAGTGGTAAGAACCGGTGAGAGGATCGAGCCGAAGGCGGTACGGAAGAACCGCCCCAGCTCATGGTTGAAGATGGCAAGGGCGCCGCGCACGTTCATGCCGGCACCTCCCCGCGTTCGACCAGATCGACGAAGATGTCTTCCAGGCTGGATTCTCGGGTATCGATCGCTTCGAAGACGATCCCTTGCTCGACGAGCAGCTTGATTACCTCGGCGGCCTCCCGCTTGCCCTTCCCGCTCCCATCACCGCCGCGATAGACCAGCGTCGTGCCGCCATCCTCAAGCGCGAGCTGGTAAGCCGCCAGCCCAGCCGGAACCTCGCCCAGCGGTTGCGACAGAGAGATGCGCGCTTCGGTGCTGCCAAGCTTGGCCATGATCGCGGCCTTGTCGTCGACCAGCAGCAACCGGCCCTTGTTGATCACGCCAACACGGTCGGCCATGGCCTGCGCTTCTTCGATGTAGTGCGTGGTCAGGATGATCGTCGTCCCGGCCTCGCGCAGCGCCCCGATTTGCTTCCACATGTCGCGCCGCAGTTCGACATCGACGCCGGCCGTCGGCTCATCCAGGAACAGCAGGTCGGGATCGTGGCTAAGCGCCTTGGCGATCATCACCCGGCGCTTCATGCCACCCGAGAGCTCGCGAATCTTGGCCTTGCGTTTGTCCCAGAGGCTAAGCGAGCGCAGCACTTCTTCTATGCGCGCCGGACTCGGAGGGCAGCCGAACATGCCGCGCGAGAATGCGACCGAATGGTCCACCCGCGCGAACATGTCGAAGGACAACTCCTGGGGCACCAGGCCGATGCGCTGCCGCACTTGCCGCCAATGCCGGGCCACATCGAGACCGAAGGCCTCTATGGTACCGCCGGTCGGCCGCAGCAGCCCGCACACGGCCCCGATCAGCGTGGTCTTGCCGGCGCCGTTTGGACCCAGCAGCGCGAATATCTCGCCTTTGCGGATCTGCAGGTCGACCCCGGCAAGCGCCGTCGTGCCGGCCTTGTAGGTCTTCGACAGGTTCCGGATATCGAGAATCGGTTGGTCCAAAGCGTGGCAAAAATGGAGCCGCGCCGTGCAATTGCAAGCGGCGCAAGTCGGCTCGATGCGGAGCTCCTTGAATTCAGGGGATTAAAAGCGAGGCGTCGCCGTAGCTATAGAAGCGGTAGTCGTGCTCGATCGCGTGTGCATAGGCCGCCTGCATCCGTTCCAGGCCCATCAGGGCACTGACCAGCATGAATAAGGTCGAGCGAGGCAGGTGGAAATTGGTCATTAAGCCGTCCGCCGCCTTGAAGCGATAGCCCGGGGTAATGAAGATCGCCGTATCCCCCTCGAAGGGCTGAATATTGCCCTCCTCGTCGGCTGCGCTCTCGATCAGCCGCAGACTGGTGGTGCCCACTGCGATCAGGCGGCCGCCCGCCTGGCGAACACCGTTGAGGCGTTCGGCTGTGGCAACATCAATGCGGCCCCATTCCGCATGCATCCGGTGCGCAGCGGTGTCCTCTGCCTTCACGGGCAGAAACGTGCCCGCTCCCACATGAAGCGTCAGCGTCTCGCGCCCTATTCCCGCATCATCGAGCGCAGCCACCAGTTCGGGCGTGAAATGCAGCGCTGCCGTAGGCGCAGCAACCGCGCCCGCTTCCCGAGCAAAGATCGTCTGGTAGTCCTGTCGGTCGCTGGCATCAGTCGGGCGTTTGCCGGCGATATAGGGCGGCAGCGGCATTTGCCCGGCACGTTCGAGCAGTACCTCTACCGCTTCGTCGCCGGCGAAAACCAGTGTCCAGCTTCCATCGTCGTGGCGTTGTTCGGCGGTCGCGACAACCTCGGCCGGGAATTCGATCCGATCTCCTGGTCTTAGACGCTTGGCGTTACGGATAAACGCTTTCCAGCGCCGCAGGTCGAGGCGCTTGTGCAAGGTGGCGCCGATCCGGGCGTCGCCGCGCTTTCCTTCGAGCTGCGCGGGAATAACTTTGGTGTCGTTGAACACCAGCACGTCGCCGGCGCGCAGCATTTGCGGCAGGTCGCCAACGCCGAGATCGAGGAACTCGCCCTTACCGGGCACCGCCAGCATCCGGGCCGCATCGCGTGGGCTCACTGGGCGCAGCGCAATGCGTTCGGGAGGGAGCTCGAAATCGAAGAGGTCGACGCGCATCCCTGGCGGCTAGGTCAACTCGTTCGCTTGGACAAGCGTGGCGCGAACCAGCGGATTTCCGCACCCCCTTGGCTCTGCGCGGCAGACTTTCACTCGCGGACGTTGCGAGCCCGTGTTTTATTGCGCGATGGTTTCGCCAAGATCGACGGGCACTTGCAACGTAACCGGCTGCGCTGCCGCAGGCTCGGGAAACTTCTGCGGCTTGCCGTCGGCCGCAATCGATGCTTGGACCACGTACGTCGGGTTCGCCGGGGGCTCGCCCCGCTCGATCGCATCGACTGCATCCATCCCGGCGATCACCCGGCCGAAATTCGTGTAGTTCCGGTCGAGCGAAAAGCGCGGATAGAACACGATGAAGAACTGGCTGTTGGCGCTATCCTTGTCGGCCGCGCGCGCCATCGAGACGCTGCCGCGGACGTGCGGGAACATGTTGAACTCGGCCGGCACGTCGGGAAGCTCCGATCCGCCGCGGCCGGTGCCGGTTGGGTCGCCGGTCTGGGCCATGAAGCCATCGATCACGCGGTGGAAGATGACCCCGTCATAGAAGCCTTGCCGGGTCAGCGTCTTGATGCGTTCGACATGGCTCGGGGCCCATTCTGGCACGAGACGGATCGCAACGCGCTTGCCGTTCGACAGGTCGAGGAGAAGGATGTTTTCCGGGTCCTGCGTCACGTCGGGATTGGCCGACAGCGGGATCGGCTTTGGTGCAGCGTTGTCCGCCTGCTCCTGTGCGTAAGCTGCCGGAGCGAAGGAAACCATGCAGGCGACCGCCGCGGCGATAAGGCGTTTGATCATGTTGTCGATCGGATCCCGTAATTTAGGCGCCCGCCCCTACTCGCCTGGCGCTGACAGTTCAATGAACGGCTAGAGTTCTCCCCGCCGCCCGATCCGCTCGACGCGGGCGGCGATCTGCTCGCGCACCGCCGGGCTGACGAACGGCGCGACCTCGCCGCCGAATAAGGCGATCTCCTTGACCAGCTTGGACGCGATCGGCTGCAGCGAGACGTCGGCCATCAGGAAGACCGTTTCGATGCGCTGGTTGAGCTGCTGGTTCATCCCCGCCATCTGATACTCGTACTCGAAGTCGGCCACCGCGCGCAGGCCGCGGATGATCACGCTGGCGCCGACCTTCTCCGCGAACTTCATCAGCAAGGCGTCGAACCCAGTCACCTCGACGTTGCGGAGCCCGAGCCGCGCCACTTCGGCTTCGACCATCTCGATGCGCTCCTCGGGCGAGAACATCGGGTCCTTGGAAGGATTGGTGGTGACTCCGATCACCAGCCGGTCGACCAGCTTCGCGCCGCGCCGGAATATGTCGGCATGGCCCAGCGTCACCGGATCGAACGTGCCGGGGTAGAGACCGATCCGCTCGCTCACTGGTCGCGCTCGACCACGAAGCGGGCCAGCGCGCGCAGCAGCTCGGCTTCCTCGCCGTGACCCTGAAGATGGCCGATCGCCTGCTCGCTCAAAGCCCGCGCCTGGTGGCGCGCCTGCTCTGCCCCCATCAGCGACACGAAAGTGGCCTTTCCCGCCTCGGCATCCTTGCGCAGCGCCTTGCCGGCCTTCGCTTCGTCGCCTTCGTGGTCGAGCAAGTCGTCCGCGATCTGGAACGCTAGCCCGATGTCGCGTGCGTAAGCCCGCAGCGGCGAGCGCGCTTCCTGCGGCACTTTGCCGAGGATCGCCCCCATCTCCACCGCCGCTCCGAGCAGCGCGCCGGTCTTGAGCTGCTGCAGCCGGGTGATGGTGCGAAGGTCGAGCTCGGCTTCGGCGGCGGATATGTCCATCATCTGCCCCCCGGCCATGCCGTTGTGCCCGCTCGCGCAGGCCAGCGTCTGGACCAACTCGGCGCGGACGAACGGATCGCTGCTCGTCGCCGGGTCGGCGAGGATCTCGAACGCCAGCGCATGGAGCGAGTCGCCGGCCAGCACCGCTGTCGCGTCGCCGAATGCTCGGTGCACCGTCGGCTTGCCGTGGCGCATGTCGTCGTCGTCCATGCAGGGCAAGTCGTCATGGATCAGCGAATAGGCATGGATCGCCTCGACCGCGCAGGCCGCCCGCACCGCCGCGGACCGCGAGGCGCGAAACATCTCGGCCGTGCTCACCAGCAGCAGCGGCCGCACCCGCTTGCCGGCGCCGATCGCCGCATAACGCATCGCTTCGACCAGCTGCGCTCGCCCGTCGTCGGGAACCGGCAGCAACGTGTCGAACAGCGAATCGACCTCGCCGCGAATCCGCTGCAGGCCCCGTCCCAGCAGATCGTCGGCGAGCACCAGCCCCATCGCCTCGCCGCCTTCAGCTAGCGCCGAACGGCACGGTGCCGGATGCCTTGCCGTCCGGGCCCTGGACGATCTTCTCGATCCGGGCCTGCGCCGCATCGAGCCGCGCCTGACAATGCCGTCGCAGGCTTTCGCCGCGTTCGTAGAGGCCGATCGATTCTTCGAGCGGCACGTCGCCGCTCTCGAGTTTGCGGACCACGTCTTCGAGCGCGCGCAGCGCCTCTTCGAAGCTCATGCCGTCGATTGCGGGGGGAGAACCATCCATGCGGCCGGTTTGGCGGGGTTGCCGTTTGCGGTCAACTCTCGCCGATGCCGGCGGTCCCCTTCGCCGCGGTTCGTGATCACGAGTTGTGAAGAATCGTCCCCGTGGCTAAGGCGCCGTCCATGTCCCAGATCACTCCCGAAACCGTCGAGCAGCACGGCCTCAGCCCCGAAGAATACCAACGCGTTCTGAAGGCGCTTGGACGCGAACCGAACCTGGTCGAGCTCGGCATCTTCTCCGTCATGTGGAGCGAGCACTGCTCGTACAAGAGCTCGCGCATCCACCTCAAGAAACTACCCACCGAAGCCCCGTGGGTGATTTGCGGCCCAGGCGAGAACGCCGGCGTGATCGACATCGGCGATAACCAAGCCGCCATCTTCAAGATGGAGAGCCACAACCATCCGAGCTACATCGAGCCCTATCAGGGCGCGGCGACCGGGGTCGGCGGCATCTTGCGCGACGTGTTCACGATGGGCGCGCGTCCGGTGGCGAATCTCAACGCGCTTCGCTTCGGCCGCCCCGAACACCGGAAGATGAAGCACCTCGTCCAGGGGGTCGTCTCGGGCATCGGCGGCTACGGCAACTGCGTCGGCGTGCCAACCGTCGGCGGCGAAACCAACTTCCATCCGGCCTACGACGGCAACATCCTGGTCAACGCCATGAGCGTCGGAATCGCCGAGCAGGACAAGATCTTCTATTCGGCCGCCACTGGCCTCGGAAACCCGATCGTCTATGTCGGCTCGAAGACCGGGCGCGACGGCATCCACGGCGCGACCATGGCGAGCGCGGATTTCGAAGAGGACGCCGACGCCAAACGCCCGACCGTGCAGGTCGGCGACCCCTTCACCGAAAAGCTGCTGATCGAAGCCTGCCTCGAACTGATGGCCACCGACGCGATCGTTGCGATCCAAGACATGGGCGCCGCCGGGCTGACCTCGTCCTCTGTGGAGATGGCATCGAAGGGCGGCGCCGGCATCCGCCTCGACATGAACAAGGTGCCTTGCCGCGAAGAAGGCATGACCCCTTACGAAATGATGCTCAGCGAGAGCCAGGAGCGTATGCTCATGGTGCTGAAGCCCGGGCGCGAAGCCGAAGCGGAGAAGATCTTCCGCAAGTGGGAGCTCGACTTCGCAGTGATCGGCGAAGTGACCGATACCGGGCACATGGTGCTCGACTTCAACGGTGAAGTCGTCTGCGACATCCCGCTCGCGCCGCTTGCCGACGAAGCCCCGCTCTACGATCGCCCTTATCTCACCCGCGAAGAGTACAAGGCCTGGGCGGCGGTCAAGCCGCTCGATGACGTGCCCGATTGCAACGACGTCGGCGCCGACTTGCTCAAGATGATGGCCACTCCCGCTCTCGCCTCGCGCCGCTGGATCTACGAGCAGTACGACAGCCAGGTCGGAGCCGATACGCTGCAACGTCCGGGCGGCGACGCAGCGGTGGTGCGCGTGCACGGCACCCGAAAGGCGCTGGCGATGAGCACCGACTGCACCCCGCGCTACTGCTACGCCGATCCTTACGAAGGCGGTAAGCAGGCGGTAGCCGAAACCTATCGCAACATCTCGGCGGTCGGCGCCAAGCCGCTGGCGATCACCAATTGCCTTAACTTCGCCAATCCGCAGCGGCCGGAAATTATGGCGCAAATCGTCGGCTGCCTCGAAGGCATGTCGGCGGCTTGCCAGGTTCTCGACTACCCGATCGTCAGCGGCAACGTCTCGCTTTACAACGAGAGCAAGGCCACCGGCGGGGGCAGCGCGATCCTGCCGACCCCGGCCATTGGCGGCGTCGGACTGCTCCAAGACTACGGCCGCATGGCGACCGTCGCCTTCAAGGCCGCGGGTGAGACGATCTACCTTATCGGCCAGGAACCCTGGGCCTCCCCGCATCAGGAGCGCGGGCATCTCGGCCAATCGCTGTGGCTGCGCGAGATTCACGGCCGCGAAGACGGCGCGCCGCCGCACGTCGATCTGGTGCTGGAGAAGAATGCCGGCGCGCTGATCCGTGAAAGCATCGCGCGCGGGTTGGTGACTGCGGTCCATGACGTGTCGGATGGCGGTATTGCCGTGGCGCTCGCAGAAATGGCGCTGAGCGGCGGCCTCGGTGCCGAAGTTGACGGGCATGCCGACTACACGGCCGCACAGTGGTGGTTCGGCGAAGATCAGGGACGCTATCTGGTGGCTGTGTCGGACGACGCGGCATTCCAGGCTTACCTCGCTGAAGGCAACGAAGATTGCGGCGTCCGCCGGCTCGGCACCGTTGGCGGCGACAGCCTGTTCGGGATCGGCATCGCCGAACTGCGCGAGGCGCATGAAAGCTTCTTCCGGGATTGGATGGAAGTCTAAGCCCGGGCGGACAGGCGGGGCTGCCCCGCCCGGATCGCTGACCGACTGAGAGGATCGAATGGCGACTGTAGCAGCCGACCGCATTCTCTCGCTCGACCTCGTCCGCGGCATCGCGGTGATGGGCATCTTCTCAGTCAACGTCGTCGGCATGGCTATGATCGAGGACGCCTACTTCTATCCGCCCGCCTACGGCTTCGATGGCATCGGCGACCGGATCATGTGGGCGGCCAACTTCATCCTGGTCGACGGCAAGTTCCGTAGCCTTTTCTCGATCCTGTTCGGCGCCTCGATGGTGCTGGTGATCGAGCGCGCGGTGGGCGCGGGCAAGGAAGGCTGGCAAGTGCACTTCCCGCGCATGCTGGTCCTGCTGCTGTTCGGACTCGCCCACTTCTACCTGCTATGGTGGGGCGACATCCTGGCAAACTATGCGCTGATCGGGATGATCGCTTACCTGTTCTGGCGGCTGGAGCCGCTGGCACTGGCGGCGATAGGCGCGCTGTCCCTGACGCTGATGTACGCGCCGATGGTCAGCTACGGCCTGCAGCAGCAAGCGCAGGCTCAGGAAATCCTTGCCGCCGACACCTTCGTCCCCATGCCTTCGGCGCAAGCCCTGGCCGAGGCCAAGGCGGCCCATGCCTCGATTCCCGCGCATCTGGAAGCCACGCTCGAACAGCAGGCCTCACGCCCCTTCGATTCGATTGCCGCCTATGGCTTCGAGACGCTCGGTATGATGCTGCTCGGCATGGCGGCTTACAAATCGGGGTTTCTGACCGGCGCCTGGTCCCGGCGCCGATACGGGCAGATCGCCGGCATCCTGGGTGGAGTCGCTATCGCCTTCTATGGCTATGCCGCCTGGCGCATCCTCGCCGCCGACTTCCACCCTTCCACGTTCTTCCCCTGGAACCAGCTCTACACCGCTCCGATGCGTCCGGTCGCCGCGCTTGGATACGCCGCGCTGTTCATGTTGATCGTCAGGGCCGGGGCGATCGCCGACCGCTTGGCCGCCGTCGGCCGCGCTGCCTTCACCAACTATCTGGCCCCCACGGTGATCGGCGTCGTGCTGTTCTTCGATTTCGGGTTCGGCCTGTTCGGAGAGCTCTCACGCGGCCAAGCCTGGCTGATCGTGCCCCCGGTCTGGGCCTTCATGCTGCTGTGGTCGAAATGGTGGCTCGACCGCTTCCGCTACGGGCCGTTCGAATGGGCCTGGCGCAGCCTGGCCCGCTGGCGATGGGAGCCGATGCGCCGCTAGCGCGCCTGCCAGTCGCGTTCGGGAATCTCCAGCAGCTTGAGGATGCTCGTCAGGTCGCCGCGATCGATCCAGCCGTTCGCCGCCTCGCGCGCCTTCGGTTTGGCGTGGTAGGCGACGCCCCAATCCGCCGCCTGCAGCATCGGGATATCGTTGGCGCCGTCTCCGGTAGCGAGGCTGATCGCGTTCTCGCCAAGCCGCTCCATCTCTTCGCGCAGCACTTGCGCTTTCACCGCCGAATCGGTGATCCCGCCGACCAGTTCTCCAGCTAGTTTACCCTCGCCCACCGCGAGCCGGTTCGCAACGACGCGCTCGAAGCCCAGGTCCTCCGCTACCGGATCGGCGAAGTGATGGAAGCCGCCCGTGACGAGAACGGTACGACAACCGAAATGCTTGAGTGTCGCGAGCAACGTCCGCGCTCCGGGCATCGGGGTGATGCGTTCGGCAAGACAGGTGCCAATGGTGCCTTCGTCGAGCCCGGCCAGCAGCCCCACCCGCTCGCGCAGGGCGCTCGCGAAATCCAGCTCGCCTTGCATCGCGCGCTCGGTAATTGCCGAAACCTTGTCTTTGAAGCCTGCAAAGTCGGCGAGTTCGTCGATGCATTCCTGCTCGATCATGGTCGAATCCATGTCGGACACGAATAAGTCGGGGACTCGAAAGTCGCGGTCGCTGACGATGGCATCGGTCGGGCCGAGATGCGCGTCGATCACTCGCCGCAAAGTCGCGGCATCGCCGTGCGGCAGGGTGAGTTGCAGCACGTCGCTCCAGTGGTCGAGCAGCACAGCGGCAGCCACCGGCATACCCTCGGCTGCCAACGCCGCGCTTAGCGCATCCAGGCGTGGTTCGAGCGTGTCGATCTCTGCTATCAGCCGCGCGATGAGCAAGGGAAAATCTCCGGAGAAGAAGGCGGTCGCGCTCATTGCAGGGCCGACGGCGAGCGGCAAGAGCGATCTGGCCGTCGAGCTGGCTCTGGAAATCGAGCGTCGCGGCGGCTCGGCGCTGGTGATCAACGCCGACAGCGCCCAGGTCTATCGCGACTTGCGCGTGCTCAGCGCGCGACCTTCGCCGGAGGAGATGCGCGGCATCGAGCACCGCCTGTTCGGCGCCTGGGACGGAGCCGATCCATGCTCGGCTGCGGACTGGGCCGCGGCCGCCAAGCGCGAGATCGAAAACGCCCATCTGACGGGCCGGCTACCGGTCCTTGTCGGCGGCACCGGTCTCTATATCCGTACGCTTCTGGAAGGCATCGCTCCGGTGCCTCCTATCGATGTGGCGGTTCGCGAGGCGGTTCGGGCCCTTTCAACTCCCGCAGCCTACGCCGCCTTGCAAGCAGAGGATCCTGAGCGCGCCGCAGCTCTGAACCCTGCCGACACGACCCGGGTCGCCCGCGCGCTGGAAGTGATAAGATCGACTGGTAAGCCGCTCGCTTATTGGCAAGGCGAACGGGTCGGCGGCATTGCCGGAGCCATCGACCTGTTTCCGCTCTTGCTGCTGCCGGAGCGCGCGGTGCTCTATGCCAGGTGCGATGCGCGCTTCGCGACAATGCTGGAGAGGGGCGCGGCCGAGGAGGTGGAAGCGCTGCTGGCACGCTCACTGCCCCCGCTGAGCCCGGTCATGCGGGCGATCGGAGTGCCGGAGATTGCGGGGTTCCTCCGCGGCGACTGGTCACAAGAAGAGGCCGTTGTCCGAGGGCAGCAAGCCACGCGCCACTATGCCAAGCGCCAGTACACGTGGTTCCGCAGACAGCCGCCGGACGGCTGGCCTAGATCCGATCGAGCCGATTGCCGAGCCATGCCGGTATTTGAAAGATTGTTTCAATCTTTAGGATTGACATGACATATCCTGTCGCTTAGCAGGCGCCATACCGAGCGGTAGGCTTGGAGAGTTTTGGAGAGGAGCGGCCCGGCGCGATGGCCTCGCGTCGGGTCACTTTTTTGAGAAGGAGCTACACGTGTCGGAGGAACGCAGCGGCGCTGCGATATTGGTCGAAACTCTGGTCCGCCAGGGTGTCGAGTTCGTTTTCGGCTATCCGGGCGGCGCCGTGCTGCCGATTTACGACGAACTGTTCTCGGACACCCGCATCCGGCATATCCTCGTGCGCCATGAAGCCGGCGCCGCACATGCCGCCGAAGGCTACGCGCGATCGACCGGCAAGCCAGGTGTCGTACTGGTCACTTCGGGCCCCGGTGCGACCAACGCGATCACCGGCATTGCCGATGCGTTCATGGACTCGATTCCGCTGGTCGTCATCACCGGCCAGGTCGCGACCAACCTCATCGGCACCGACGCGTTCCAGGAAGCCGACACCGTCGGGCTGACCCGTCACTGCACCAAGCACAATTACCTGGTGAAGGACCCTTCCGAGCTTGCTGCGACGATCGACGAAGCCTTCGAGATCGCCACTACCGGCCGCCCGGGCCCGGTGGTCGTCGACATCCCGAAGAACGTTCAGGTCGCCACCGCGCTGCTGAGCGATGCCGCTCCGCAACGCCCGAAGCGTTACAATCCGCGGATGGTTGCGGCTGCCGACGAGGTTGCCGAAGCGATCGAGCTGATCGCGGGCGCCGAGCGTCCGATCTTCTACACCGGCGGCGGAGTGATCAACTCCGGTCCGCAGGCGACCGAGCTACTGCGCGAGTTCCAGCGTCTGACCGGCGCTCCGGTCACGTCGACGTTGATGGGCCTGGGCGCATTCCCCGCCGACCATCCAGACTGGCTCGGCATGCTCGGCATGCACGGCACTTATGAAGCCAACCTGGCGATGAATCAGTGCGACGTGATGGTCTGCATCGGCGCCCGGTTCGACGACCGCGTGACCGGCCGGCTCGACGCCTTCTCGCCGGCCTCCAAAAAGATCCACATCGATATCGACCGCGCTTCGATCAACAAGGTGATCCCAGTTGACCTTGGGGTCGTCGGCGATTGTGCCACGGTGTTGGAGCAGCTGATTGCCGCCTGGGACAACCGGAAAGGCCGCGATCTGGCCGAATGGAAGGCGCGCATCGCCGGCTGGAAGGCGCGTGACAGCCTCGCCTATCCGCGGCGCTCCGATTCGATCATGCCGCAATATGCGGTGCAGCGATTGTTCGAGCTGACGCGTGAGCACGATCCGATTATCACCACCGAGGTTGGGCAGCACCAGATGTGGGCGGCACAGTATTTCGGCTTCTTCGGGCCGAACCGCTGGCTGACTTCGGGCGGGCTCGGCACAATGGGCTACGGCCTCCCCGCCGCGATTGGCGCGCAGCTTGGCAATCCGGGCAAGCTGGTGATCGACATCGCCGGTGAAGCCTCGATCCAGATGAACATCCAGGAGCTCGGCACCGCCAGCCAGTTCCGCCTCCCGGTCAAGGTCTTCATCCTCAACAACGAGTACATGGGAATGGTGCGCCAGTGGCAGGAGCTCACGTATGAAAGCCGCTACTCGAACTCTTATTCGGACAGCTTGCCTGATTTCGTGCGGCTTTCCGAAGCTTACGGGTGGAAAGGTATCCGCATCGAGAGTGAGGATCAGCTCGACGACGGCATCCGCGCGATGATGGCGCACGATGGTCCGGTCATGGTCGACTGCCAGGTTTCCAAGGACGCGAACTGCTTCCCAATGATCCCCAGCGGCGCTGCTCACACCGACATGCTTCTGTATGGGGATGTTCACGCTGGCACCCTAACCGACGAAGCCAAGGCTTTGGTGTGATGAAAATCCAGCATCGCGACACCGAACGCCACGTTCTCACGATCACCGTCGACAACGAGGCAGGCATCCTCGCGAAGATCGCCGGGCTGTTCACGGCCCGCGGCTACAACATCGACAGCCTGACGGTCGCCGACATCAGCGAGAACCACGCGGTCAGCCGGATCACGATCGTGACCCATGGCCCGCCGCAGGTGATCGACCAGATCGAGGCGCAACTGGAACGGCTGGTCCCAGTCCACCGGGTGGTCGATCTCACCCAGGCAGGCCCGCACGTGGAGCGCGAACTCGCGCTGATCAAGGTGGCCGGCAAAGGCGAGAACCGGGTGGAAGCGCTGCGCATCGCCGACGTGTTCCGCGCCAAGGTCGTCGACACGAGCACCGAAAGCTTCGTGTTCGAACTCACCGGAACCAGCGAGAAGATCGACAGCTTCATCGCGCTCATGCGTCAGTTGGGGCTGGTCGAAGTCGGGCGCTCTGGCATCGTCGGCATGATGCGCGGCGCCGAAGGGGCTTAGAAATTCTGCGGTAACGCAACCACGCTTCGTCATTCCCGCAAAAGCGGGAACCCAGCGAAACAACGGGGGCGCGCGTGTAGTGCTCCACTGCTACTGGGTCTCCATTTCCGCGGGGATGACGAGAAATAGGGAAACTACGATGAAGGTTTATTACGACGCCGACGCCGACCTGAACCTGGTCACGGACAAGAAGATCGCCGTGCTCGGCTACGGCAGCCAGGGCCACGCCCACGCGCAGAACCTGCGCGACAGCGGCGTGAAGGACATCGCGATCGCGCTGCGTCCAGGTTCGGCATCCGCGAAGAAGGCTGAAGGTGCGGGCTTCAAGGTGCTGAGCAACAAGGAAGCCGCCGGCTGGGCGGACATCCTGATGATTCTCGCGCCGGACGAGCACCAGGCCGGGATCTGGGAAAACGACCTCAAGGGCAACATGAAGCCGGGTGCGGCACTCGCCTTCGCCCACGGCCTCAACATCCATTTCGGCCTGATCGAAGCGCCCGAGGACCTCGACGTGATCATGATCGCGCCGAAGGGCCCCGGCCACACCGTGCGCGGTGAGTACCTGAAGGGTGGCGGCGTGCCGTGCCTGATTGCGGTCCACCAGGACGCTAGCGGCAATGCACATGACATCGCCCTTGCCTATGCCTCCGGCGTCGGCGGCGGCCGCAGCGGCATCATCGAGACGAACTTCAAGGAAGAGTGCGAGACCGACCTGTTCGGCGAGCAGGCCGTGCTTTGCGGCGGCATCACTCACCTGATCCAGGCCGGATTCGAGACCCTGGTGGAAGCCGGCTACGCTCCGGAGATGGCCTATTTCGAGTGCCTGCACGAGACCAAGCTGATCGTCGACCTGCTCTATGAAGGCGGCATCGCCAACATGCGCTATTCGATCAGCAACACCGCCGAATACGGCGACATCACCACCGGCCCGCGGATCATCACCGACGAGACCAAGGCCGAGATGAAGCGTGTTCTGGCCGACATCCAGTCGGGCCGGTTCGTGAAGAACTTCGTCCTCGACAACCGCGCCGGCCAGCCTGAACTCAAGGCCGCCCGCAAGGCCGCGGAAGCTCACCCGATCGAGCAGACCGGGTCGCAGCTCCGAGCGATGATGCCGTGGATCGGCAAGAACAAGCTGGTCGACCAAGAAAAGAACTGATGATCGCGTCGGCGGGACGGCGCGCTCGCACCGCCGTTCCGCCTCTCGACGTCCGCTGTTCGATGCCATCGGGTGCGAGGCTCAGCGTCTCAAGAGACTCTCCGTGAGACTGTGATCAAGCAACTTTCGTCAGGCGAACGCGAACATAGAGCGAACCCCGCATTTAAGAGAGCGGTTTTGCCGCGCTTTCAGTGGACATCGTCCGGCAGGCGCGCCAGATTGCCGCCCGACAATTCTCGGGAGACCCTCATGCGTAAACTCACCCTTTCCCTGATCGGCGCCGTTGGACTTGCCGCCGTCTCGGTCGGCACGCTGCAGGCGCAGGGCGGCGGAGCTCGCACTATCGACAAGAGCCAGATCGAATCGGGCGCTTATGTTGCCGATGCCGCTCACTCGATGGTGGGCTGGCGTCTCGATCACCTCGGCTTCAACGACTATCTTGGCATCTTCGGCGACGTCGAAGGCACGCTTCAACTCGATGTCGCCAACCCGGCCGCCTCGAGCGTCGACGTGACGATTCCGATCGCTTCGGTCGTTGTCGCGAGCTCCGGACTGAAGGACCACCTGCTGCGGGCCGGACAAGACGGCGGCGCCCCGGACTTCTTCGGTCCGAGCCCCGCCCCCGCGCGTTTCGTTTCGACGTCGGTCGAACTGACCGATGACGACGAAGCCAACATCACTGGGAACCTGACCCTCAACGGCGTCACCAAGCCGGTCACGATCGAGGCCGAACTGGCCGGTGCTGGCACTAACGGCATGAACCAGAAGAAGACCGTCGGCTTCCACGGCGAGACGAGCATCAAGCGTTCCGAGTTCAACATCCCCTGGGGCATCCCGTTCGGCATCGGCGACGAAGTCGAGCTGGAAATCACCGTCGCGTTCGAAAAGCAGTAAGATTACGGCACGCGGCGTGGCTCGTGGAGCCGCGCCGCCGCTGGACACATCGCCTTTTCTCGCCTAGATGCTCGCGCCATGAACTGCCGCGAGCTCCTGTCGCTGCTTCGACTTACGCGCCCTTAGGCGTGTCATTTGGCCTGCGTGCTGCGCGGGCGCCCGCCTAAGGGCTCTGCAAACCACCCGTCGAAACGATCCTGCGGTCCGCGCACTATTTGGTGGGCCGCGCGACAGCCAGGTATTAAGGCACTCTCATGACGATGCTTTCGGATCCGGGCCGCAAGTACAGGCCCTTCCCCCCCGTAAACCTGCCCGACCGGCAGTGGCCCAGCCGCACCATCACCCAGCCCCCGCGCTGGCTTTCCACCGATCTGCGCGACGGCAACCAGGCCATCGTCGACCCAATGGACGCGGTGAAGAAGAACCGCTTCTTTGACCTACTCGTTGAGATCGGCGTCAAGGAAATCGAGATCGGCTTTCCCGCTGCCGGACAGACCGAGTTCGACTTCATCCAGGGGCTCGTGCGTTCGGGCAAGATCCCCGACGACGTGACCGTCCAGGTGCTGACCCAGGCGCGCCAGGATTTGATACAGCGCTCGTTCGAGAGCCTCGAAGGCGCGCGAGCGGCGATCGTCCATGTCTACAACGCGGTCAGTCCCGCCTGGCGCGAGATCGTGTTCCGGATGACGCGGCCGGAGGTGAAGCAAATCGCCGTTAACGCGGCCACGATGCTGCGTGACGAGGCTGCCAAGCGCCCCAACACCGACTGGCACTTCGAATACTCGCCCGAGACCTTTTCGACCGCGGAGCTCGATTTCAGCCTTGAGGTTTGCGAGGCAGTGATGGACGTGCTGCAGCCGACCAGGGAGCGGCCGCTGATCCTAAACCTGCCGGCGACCGTCGAGGCGGCGACGCCCAACATCTACGCCGATCAGATCGAGTACTTCTGCCGCAACCTGCCCAACAGGGAGGCAGCTGCGATCAGCCTCCACACGCACAATGATCGCGGCACGGGCGTGGCAGCGGCCGAGCTAGGCATCATGGCCGGCGCCGACCGTGTCGAAGGCTGCCTGTTCGGCAACGGCGAGCGCACGGGCAACTGCTGCCTCGTGACGGTCGCGCTCAACATGTACACGCAAGGGATCGATCCCGGCCTCGATTTCTCGGAGATCGATCGAATCATCGAGACGGTCGAGTACTGCAACCAGATCCCGGTCCATCCACGCCATCCTTATGGCGGCGAGTTGGTGTTCACGGCCTTTTCCGGCAGCCACCAGGACGCGATCAAGAAGGGCTTCGAAGCGCACGCCCAGCAGAACGACGAGTTCTGGCGTGTGCCTTACCTGCCGATCGATCCGGCCGACCTCGGCCGCAACTACGAGGCGGTGATCCGCGTCAACTCCCAGTCCGGCAAGGGCGGCTTCG
>CAYTPY010000025.1:0-24491 GCA_964439725.1 uncultured Erythrobacter sp.
CGCTCGCCGCGCCGGTGACCAGCGCCGAACGGCCGCGGATGTCGAACTGGTCGAGAGTGCGCGGGGCTGCTGTCACAGGTAGAGCTTCTCGTTGATCGGGATGCCCTGCTCCTGACAGTAGCTTTCGTAGTGGTTCATCATCCACCACACGTCGGTCGTTTCGATCAGGACCGCATTCTCGTCGTAGAACTCGATCGGGCCTTCCATCCAGCCGAACAGCTTGACCCCGTCGGGATGCTCGGTGACGAGCGTGTGGCTTTCGCCCGGCACTTCCAGGATCAGGCCGCCCGGCGTGGCCACCCAGTCATATTCGAGATAGCGAACCGAGCCCTCGAGCACGACCATGGTGATCGTGCCCCGGTGGAAGTGGGTGCCGATCGTGCCGGGACCCTTCACCCACAAGATGTTCGAAAACAGGTTGCGGCGTACGTCGAACGCCAGATGCTTGATCGCCGCCGTCTCGCCGAACGGCACCCACGGACTGTCGACATCCGTCTGGGCGTCGACATAGCGCCCTCCGGGTGAGCGCTTCTCCACGAGCGAGCGGTAGTTGAACGGAACGTCGACGATTTCCTTCTTGTTCGACGGCGGGGCTTTCATCTGGGTGGCCATGGCATTTCCTCTCAGCGGATCAGAGTGTCGACATAGTCGGCACCGATGCCGACCTCGTCGTAATGGGCGCGGGCATCGCGCATGTAATCGAAGACGTCGTAGTGCCCGACCGAGTTGCCTTGCTCGTCGAGCCACATCAGCGGGCCGGAAACGACGAAGAACACGCGCATCGGATCGGGGTGTTCGTACGAAACGAGGGTGTGGCTCTCGCCCGGCGTCTCGAAGATGAAGTCGCCGGCGGTCGCGGTCCACTCGTGCTCGAGATAGGCCCACTTGCCGCTGATCGTGTAAGCCCAGATCGGCTTCGGGTGATAGTGCCGGTTCACGATGCAGGGGCGCTTCGCCATGAGCACGTCGGCCCACATGTTGAGCGTCGGGCTGATCCACACCGGCTTGGAGAACACGTCCTCCACATGCGGGCGTCCGATCGGCACCCACAGCCGTTCGTCGCCCTCGGCGATCTTCGACATGTAGACTTCGGGCTTGGCGCCGGGACGGAAAGCGTGCGGAACCGGCGGCGTACCGGCCCACGGTTCGGTGGTGGGGGCTTCGGGCATGGCTATCCTCTCGTTCGGACCCTTTGGGGACTCGTTCCAGGCAATGTGCCCGCGACCCGGGCGGCGGGCAAGCTCAGGCGACCTGCGGCACCAGCCCGCGGCGGCGCAGCACCGCCGGCGCGGTTTCCCGAAGCCCCATCGAGACGAACCCGCTGATCACGGCCAGGATCATCAGGACGTAGAGGAAAGTGTCGATCCCGAAAGCGTCGTTGAGCATGCCCGCGATCGGCGGCCCCGCGACGCCGCCCAGTACTTCGCACGAACCCATGGCCAGGCCGAGTACGGTAGCATGATGGATCGGCTTGAACGTCTCGGAAGGGATCGTCGCCATGAAGATCGGGAAAATGCCGTTCACCATCCAGCCGATGAAGAAGATCGGCACCAGAACGGTGGCGTAGCCGCTGAGGCCGAACAACCCCTCGCCGGCGAACGCCGCCGGATCGAGCAGCAGCACGCCAAGCGGGCCGATCAGCGAGAGGAACGGCAGGAACACCATCACCGGCTTGCGCCCGATCTTGTCCGACAAGCCCGAGACGACGAAGCTGTAGATCGCAGCGGCAATGCCGAGCGACCCCATCAGCCAGCTCATCGAGGTCTCGTCCACACCGCGTCCCTGGACCAGGAAGATCGGCATGAACGCCCAGGTGATCACGAAGTGGCCGACCATCAGAATCCCCACGACGACGCAGATCCACATGTTGCGGACCTGCATGGCTTCGAGGATCGCCGCGAACCAGTCGGCGGCCGCACTGCCAAAGCCGCGGGGTTCCTTCCGCTCGGTCTGGAAGTTGGCCGGCTCCTTGAGCAGGAACCAGATCAACACGGCGCTGACGATCCCCGGTACCGCGGCCAGGTAAAAGGCCTCGCGCCAGCTGAACATCTGCGCGAACGCGACGAGTACCACCGGCGCGGCAAAGCTGCCGAGCAGGTTGGAGCCGAGGTTCTGCGCCACGCCCTGGGCGAGGCCGCGCCGCTCCGGATTGACTTCGCTCGCGACCATCGCGTGACTGATCGGCATTACGCCGCCTTCCGCCGCACCCATCAGAAGGCGGGCGGCGAACAGGAAAAGGAAACTCGTGGCCAGGCCCGAAATGAACGAGCAGAGCGAGAATGCCAGTGTGGCAATCACCAGCAGCAGCTTGCGCTTGCCGAGGCTGTCCGACAGCGCCCCCACGAAGAACGCGGCAATAGCCCACGAAAAGCTCAGACCCGCGGCCAAGAGGCCGATCTGCGTGCCCGAAAGTGCCAGCTCGGGCTGCACGAACGGCATCAGCGCATTCAGCGCCTGCCGGTCGAAGAACACGATCCCGAAGTTCAGGCTGAGCAGGAACACCAGCAGGGTTTGGTAACCCCGCGAGTTCGTCACCCAGTTGCCGGTCGGCTGATCTTGGCGCGCGAGGATCTCGGTTTCCGAAGTGATAGCCATCGGCTCAGGTCTTTCAGAGGAAGGAGCGAACGGGATCGGCGCCGTCCCAGCCGAGCGACGCCTCCCAAAAGCGGGTGAACGTAGTATCCATGCCGGGGGTGACAGGCAGCAGCTCGATGAAGCCCAGCTGTGCGCCGGTTCCGTTATCGAGATAGACCACCTCGCCCCCGGTCGGCACGGTGGCACGGAACGCTTCGTGATAGCCGCGCGCCTGGTACTCGCGGCTGTCGGCATCGACGTCGGCGCAGGCGATGCCGACATGGTGGAAGCCGTAGCCGCGCAGTGCAATCGTTTCCTGGTAGACCGAAGGTTCGCTGTCGAGCGGTTGAATCAGTTCGATCAGCATGTGCCCGGCAAACCCCATCGCAATCATGATGTCAGCGCGCGATTCCTCGCCGCGATAGGTCTGGCCGGGGACGAGGAAGTTGGGCAGCACGAAGAACGGGCCTGCGCGCATGTCAGCGACCCATCGATCGATCGCCTGTTGCAGGTCAGGGACAATAAATGCCGTCTGGGCAACGCCGCCCATCGGCTGGCCGTAGCCAAGCGCGCTTGCCATGTCCTCTCCCGCGCCGGCGTGCCCGGCGTCCTTGCGCCTTGGCTCGCGAATCCGCGCGACAATGTCAATCGCTTGCCGGACCAGGGTTCAGTTTACCGAGTATGAGCTAAATAGCGCCTTGCAGCGTACACCAAACCGGTTGGATTTATGCTGTGATAGAAACCGTTTGGTTTTGTGGTGGTGGGAGAGCACTGGCCGGCGAATCCGCTCAGAACCGGGGGAGGGTGTAATCGTAGTAATCTTCCGCGGACCGACGTGATGGCGAACTATGAAACCGAGCAGCTTTTCGAGTAAGCCTGCGACCGAGAGGAGCACGATCATGGCAACGCAGCTCAGGCGGCATGTCGAGTGCAGCGACGCGGAGTGGACCGCGCGGCAGGAACTCGCCGCGTGCTACCGCATCTTCGACATGCTCGGCTGGTCGGAATCGATCTACAACCACATCACCTTGCGGGTGCCGGGGGAGGAGGCGTTCCTCATCAATCCTTACGGCCTGCTGTGGGACGAGGTTTGCGCCAGCAATCTGGTCAAGATCGATAGCGAGGGCAACAAGCTGTGCGGCAGCCCCCATCCGGTGAACAAAGCGGGCTTCACGCAGCATGGCTTGTTCCACCGCCAGCTCGATTGGGCGCACGCCATCGTCCACACGCATACGCCCGATACGATGGCGGTCTGTTCGAGCGAGCAGGGCCTGACGCCGACGAACTTCTATGCCTGCTTCTTCGAAGGGCAGGTCGGCTATCACGATTTCGAGGGTATCACCGTGCGCGCCGAAGAAGGCGAGCGGCTGCTGAGGAACCTCGGTGACAGGCGGGTGCTGATGCTGCGCAACCATGGGCCGGTGGTGCTCGGCGAAACGCTCTACGAGATGTTCTTCAACTACTACATGCTGCAGCGGGCCTGCGAGATTCAGGTCAAGACTGCAGCGCTGGGCAAGCCGATCCGCGTGCCGAAGGACGTGATCGCGGTCCACCAGCGCGACCGCGACCAGGTGGCGCTGAAGGATTTCGGCAAGGCCGACTTCGAAGCCTGGACCCGCAAGCTCGATCGCCTCGACCGGAGCTGGCGCGAATGAGCAAATCCTGCGCGAAGTGCGGCGGGCGGATGGAGCAGGGGTTCGTTCCGGAGGCCAAGGACTATTCCACTAATGTCGAGACCTGGGTCGAAGGGGCGCCCAGACGCAAGTGGTGGGGGATCGATTTCAAAGGGCTGAGGCGTCTCCCGATTGAAACCTGGCGCTGCGCTCGCTGCGGCTATCTGGAAAGCTACGCACCGGCATGACCGATCTCACCGTCAACGGCCGCCCGGTCCGCTTCGAGCTTGATCCGCAGACGCCGCTGCTGTGGGCGCTGCGCGATGCCGCCAACCTCACGGGCACTAAGTACGGCTGCGGCGTCGGTGACTGCGGCGCCTGCATGGTGCTGATCGACGGAGCCGCGCTGCGCAGTTGCCTGGTGACGCTGGCCGAAGCCGAAGGGCGGATCGTCACCACGATCGAGGGCCTGTCGCGCGACCGCTCGCATCCGGTGCAGCAGGCCCTGGTGGCGGAGCAGGCGATTCAGTGCGGGTTCTGCACGCCGGGCATCGCCATTGCCGCCGCCGGCCTCCTGGCGCGCAACGCCGACCCGAGCGAGGAAGAAATCAAGCAGGCTATTCCCAATTTGTGCCGCTGCGGGGTCTATCCGCGGCTGGTCCGCGCGATCCAGCGCGCCGGCCGGGTCGCGCGGCGGGCCGAGCGCATCAGCGCAGCGCCGGCTCCCGGCATCGATCCCGAAGACGCAGCGGCCGCTGTCCCCGCAATGCGAGCCCTCTAGGAGCAAGACGATGAAAGCGACGATCTGGCACAACCCCAACTGCGGTACCTCGCGCAAGGTGCTGGCGCAGTTGCAGGAGCGGGACGATGTTGAGCTCAAGGTGGTCGAGTACCTGAAGGACCCGCCCTCGCGCGACAAGCTGGCGCAGCTCTATCGCGATGCCGGAATGAGGCCGAGCCAGGGGCTGCGGCTGCGCGGCACCGACGCGGAAGATCGAGGGTTGCCTTCGGCCAGTGATGACGAAGTGCTCGAAGCGATGGCGGCCGAACCGCGGCTGATCGAGCGGCCGCTGGTCGAGACCGAAAAGGGTGTTCGGCTCTGCCGGCCGGCCGAAAAGGTGGACGAAATTCTGTGAGATGAGCTATGAGCCGTTCACGGCTACGCTTGCATTGCCGGGGCAGATTTGCCAGTCGGGCGCCTTGTCCGCGGGCAAAGCCCTAATGCCCGCACAGCGAAAGGGGCACGTTCCACACCATGGATGGCAGCGAGTTGGCCGGGGAACGCCGGGGCACAGGTTTGATGCGCCGAGTCTCGCAGGCCCTCGGTCCGGCAGGCGTCTTCTTCCGGGGATTCGTCGAGCACCCGCGGATGGTCGGTTCGATCATTCCCTCGTCGCGCGCGACGATCGAGAAGATGCTGGCGCCGGTGAAATGGAACGAGTGCAAGCTGTTCGTCGAGTATGGCCCAGGGGTCGGTACGTTCTGCCGCCCGGTGCTCGATCGACTGCCGCGTGATGGCGAACTGGTGGTGATCGACACCAACCCGCTGTTCATCGACTACCTGAAGCGGACGATCCGCGACAGCCGGTTTCACGCGGTGCTTGGCTCGGCAGAGGATGTCGAGGACATCGTCCGCTCGCTCGGACATGAACAGGCGGATTATGTGCTCTCCGGACTGCCGTTCTCGACGCTTCCCGATGGCGTCGGACCCGCGATCACTGCGGCGACGCACCGTGTGATCCGGTCGGGCGGGGCGTTTCTGACGTATCAGTTCAGTGCGGTCGCCCGCGACCTGACGGCGCGCTATTTCGAGCGGGTCGAAACGGCGATGACCTGGATGAACATCCCGCCGTGCCTTCTAGTCTGGGGCTGGAAGGCCTGAACGGCCTTCGCGTTATTCGAAAGTTTCGCTGACGGTCGCCGCGGACGGGCCCGCCAATTGACGATGGACCGCGGCCAGCACGCCCAGCACGACGACTACGAAGATCATGTTGAGCAAGGCGTTGAATACGCCCGACACGATGATCGCGCCGTCCCCGGCAACGGCTGCAACGAGCCCGACGATTAGGCCGATCACGATCGACAGAACCAGCGCGGCGATCAGCAGCAGCACGTAGAACAGGAACAGTCGGACGCTGTTGCCCTTGGTCAGCGCCCAAGAGCGCTGCAGCGCGGAGATCGGGTTCATCACCCTGTCGATGGCGATCACCGGCGAGGTAAGCGAGAACTTCACCATTAAATAGACACTTGCGACCACGGCGACCAGGCTCACGGCCGCGCCAATCAAGACTGCACCGCTGGCGGCAATGGCGAACGGAATCGCCACCACCAGAACGATCAGCAGTGACTGGAGGACCTGCGCCGCTATATATGTGACGAGCCCCTTGGCACCGTGGGCGATGGCCTCCCCTACTGTGGGACGCGACCGCTCGGTGAGCAGTGCGAGCACCGCCAGCATGCCGATGCCTTGGATGATGAGAACGAGAAGCAGGGCCCACCAGATCCGGCCGTAGACTTGCGCAAGCTGATCGAATGCCTGCGCGGCGTCGCCGGGATCGGCAGCGGTTGTCTCGATAGAGGAGGCATAATCCGGCAAAAGCAGGCTCATCGCCAGATAAGGCAGGAAGAAGAACACACCGGCGACGATGAGCAAGACGTCACGGTTGGCCCTGAGCAGCGAGGTCGCGTCGCTCCACGCCCGGCTCATGTCGAATTTCATGCTCACTGCCCCCTTCGGTCCAACTGGGCCTTGATAAGGCGGTTTGCAGCCGTCAGCAAACCCGGACTATGCAGATGTCAGCAGCGCAGATGATCGAATGGCGGCAAAGCGGCCCCCTCGTGCCTTATCGGGAGGCGCTCACCGAACAGGAGGCGCGCAATGCCGAGATCCACGCCGGCCGAGCGAGCGAGTTGGTCTGGCTGCTCGAGCATCCGCCCGTCTATACCGCCGGAACCAGCGCGCCGGCGAGCGAACTGATCGACGCTCGCTTTGACGTCGTCGAGACCGGCCGCGGTGGACGCTATACCTATCATGGACCCGGACAGCGCGTGGCGTATGTGCTGCTCGACCTCGGCCGGCGCGGACGCGACGTACGACTTTTCGTCCACGCGCTCGAGAGCTGGGTGATCGCCACCTTGACCGATTTCGGCGTAGAGGCTTGGGCCGTGCCCGAGCGGATCGGCATCTGGACCCACGACATCGACGGTAGCGAGGCCAAGATCGGCGCGATTGGCGTACGGGTGCGACGCTGGGTGACGATGCATGGATTTGCGGTCAACCTCGATCCTGACCTGTCGCACTTTTCGGGAATCGTACCGTGCGGAATCGCCGAGTATGGGGTCACCAGCCTTTCACGGCTCGGTCTTGCGGTGAGCGCTGAGGAATGGGATGGGGCCTTGCGAACGCGGTTGGACAAGTTCCTTGCCGCGTTGGGCGCACCGGAGAGAGCATGATCGACAAACGCCATTTCTTTGCCCTGCCGGCGGCTGCGCTGCTGGCGGCCTGCGGCGGCGACGCTACCGACAGTACGGTCGCGGCTCCGGGCGAAGTGCTCGATGGCACGATCAGCGACGCGATGTTGCCGCTGGACCGCGTGCGGTCCGAAGCGCCGCTTGAAGATCCCGAGGCGTTCGCCGCCGCACAAGCTGGCGCACGTCCAGCCAGCGGTACCCCTGCCGCTAGCGATCCCGCGGACGAAGCCGATACCGCCAGCGATGCGGGAGCCGGCGACGAGGAAGCCGCGGTCGAAGAGCCGGCGGAAACCGAGTAGCTAGTCCAGTCGAGCGAGCAGGCGACGCGCTTGCTCAAGGTGCGGCTGGTCGATCATCTGCCCTTCGATTTGCAACGCGCCGGCCCCAGGGTTGGCGCTGAAGGCGGCGACAATGGCCCGGGCGCGGTCAATCTCTTCGTCGCCAGGTGAGAAGGCCGCGTTAATGACCGCGACTTGGCTGGGATGTATCGCCAGCATTCCGGTGAAGCCGTCCGCGTACGAATCTTCGGCGATGCGCTGCAGGCTCCCAATGTCGCGGAACTCGGCGTGAAGCGTGTCGATCGCCATGACGCCGCGGGCATGAGCGGCAAGCAAGACTTGCGCTCGTACATAGCGGAAGGCGTCGGACCAGTAGCCCCGCGAGTCCCGCTTTCGGTTGGCGCCTATAGCGGCGGACAAATCTTCGGCGCCCCACGTCAGGCCAGCAAGGCGCGGTGTCGAAGCGGTGGCATAAGCCGCGATGCCGAGAGCTGCAGCGGGAGTTTCGCTGACCAGCGGGAGAATGCGCGTGGTGCCCATTTCAACGCCGTGGCGCTGTTCGAGTTGCATGATCTCGGCAGCAAGAACCTGGAGCTGCTCAGGGCCCGAGGCCTTGGGCACCATCACGCCATCGGGGCGTCCGGACATGACGGTTGCCAGATCCTCACGCCACAGCGGCGTATCCAGGGCATTGATCCGAACCCAGCGGGAGAAGCCTCGCCCTGCAAGAAGTTGAGTTCTGTGTGCTTCGAGCCAGCTTCGCGCTAGTTCGCGCGCCGCGGTCTTCGCCGCCGGAGCGACTGCATCCTCAAGGTCGACAATGACGACGTCGGCGGCGAAGCTGGCCACTTTTCCCAGCTTCGCCTGGCTGTCGCCTGGCACGAACAGCCACGATCGCATCGCCATCGGCATTCCCCTCTCGAGCCGCTCTCTTGCCGACCTATAGCCAAGCTGCGGCTCGGCGCTAGACGGGAGCCATGGATGGTGCGCTCCCCCGGCGAGTCCCGCTTCTGCCGCTGGCGGCGCTACTGCTCGGCAATGCAGCGCTGGCGATGGGGCCGTGGTTCGTCCGGCTGGCCGACACCGGCCCGGTTTCAGCCGGATTCTGGCGCTTGGCGCTGGCGGTACCATTCATCGCTCTATTGGCGAAAGCGAACCGTCAGCCGCTCGGCGGAATGCCGCGCGGTCTGTTCTTCGCGGTCCTGCTGGGCGGCGTCCTATTCGGGCTCGACATTGCCAGTTGGCACGTCGGGATCGGTTATACTCGTCTCGCCAACGCGACACTGTTCGGAAACGCAGGCAGTCTGGTGCTGATGGTCTGGGGTTTCGTCGCTTGGCGACGCTTGCCAAGAGGGAGCGAAATGCCGGCATTGGTCGCGGCGTTGACCGGCGCGGCAATCCTGATGGCCCGGTCGTACGAGATTTCCTCGCAAACTCTCTACGGCGATCTGCTCTGTCTGCTCGCAGGGCTGCTTTATGCAGGTTACCTGCTGATCTTGCAGGACGCGCGTCAGAGGCTGGGGAACTGGAGTTTGCTGACATGGTCATGCTGCGCCAGCGCCGTCATCTTGCTGATCGTAGCCGTGATCCGGGGTGAACCGATTTGGCCGGGCGATTGGCGGCCGATCATCGGGCTTTCGATCACAAGCCAACTGATAGGCCAGGGCTGCCTGGTCTATGCGCTGAGGCACTTTCCACCGCTGGTGATCGGCATTGCCCTGCTGTGCCAGCCGGCGGTAGCGGCGCTGGCGGGCTGGATCAGCTTTGGCGAGGCGCTGAGCGCAGTGGACCTGATCGGCGTCGTCTTGGTGGGATCGGCACTGGTGTTGGCGAAAGTGACGCCCAGAGGGGCCCGTGCGGCAAGCTAATGCCAACGGACGTCATACTGGCGCCGCTCCGCCGTCGGTCCCGTCCGCTGGCCTGACGCCTACGAACGCGGGGCACCGCCGGTAGCAGGAGATCGGCTCATGCTGCCATCCAGCTGCCGTGGAAGGCCATCGGCAACGCGAACGGCAGCTTCACCGTGGCGAGCGGCGGGCGGCTGACATCGCTGCCGTCGAGGATCAGCAGATCGGTACGCTTGTCGACGAAGCGATCGACGACGGCGAGAATGAACCCATCGCCCTCCGGCGCGTCGGGCCGCCGGGGCACGAACAGCGGTTCCTGCGCCGCCGCCGCTTCGAGGTCGTGGAACCGGAGCTCTTCGGTGTCCCAGTCGATCTGGGCCACCCCCATGCGCGGGAAGTCGCGGAAGGCGAAATAACCTATCCGATATTTCTCCATCGCGAAGCGGTCGTCGATCCTGGGCATATCGCCGAGCGCACCCTGCACCGGGCGCATCGTGACAGCGTCGGCATCGGGCTTCGACAAGTCGAAAGTGATGCGGGTGATCTGCGTCACCGCTTCGGGAGGCGTCGGGAAGTTGCCGTGCTTGTCCTTGAAAAAGCAGAAGCAGTTTCCGGGACTAACGGGCGTATCGATGTGGACCAGATCGCCATCGGTATAGGCGTTCATCACATGGCCCATGACGATGCCGGGGATGTCGAACCAGCGCATCTGATCGGGCGAGCCCTGGCGCGGCATGATCCCCCACTTGCTGGGCAGATCGGGGTCGTACTCGTAATAGGCGCCGCCGGCGCGCACTCGCGCTTCGCTGGCGGTGAGCGGCATGATCGGGAACACCAAGTGCTCGCGCGTCACGCCCCAATCGTGGCTGAGGCCGGGGTATGGGGTGTGGAACCACTCCTCGCGGATCAGCCGGCCCTCGCGGTCGAAGACGTGCAGCGAGGCATCGGTGGTCGGCTCGCCCCGGGCAAAGACGCCGTAGCTCCACCATTCGCCGGTGCGGGGATCGATCTTCGGGTGCGCGGTAAGCGCCGTGCTGCCGAGCCGATCGAAACGGCCGACCTCGATCGTCTCCAGCGTCTCCGGGTCGAGCCGGTAGGGGTGCGAATCCTCGCGCAGCATGAACAGCTCGCCGTGATGATTGAAGGCGTTGGTGTTGCCGGTGTTGTCGCGCTGCGGGAGGTTGGAGACGCTTTCGTCGTCGGTGAACTTGTTGCGGTAATGGCCGTAAAGCCGGCGCCGCGCTTCGCGCTCACGCTTCAGCCGTGCGGTCTGGACGTAGCGACTGCGGAAGCTGACGTGGCCATTTTCGAACCGAAACATCGAAGCGAGGCCGTCACCGTTGAGAATGATGTCGTTCTCCAGGCTGGGGAACTGCCTATCGGCACCGGTTCGGTAATAGGCTCCCTCCAGTTCTTTCGGGATTTCGCCCTCGACTTCGCACTCGAAGACATCCGCCTCGAAGCGCATCGGTCGGCGGCTCTGGTGACCAAAGCTGGCGTAGGGATGAAAAATCTCGGGCATCGCTCTCGTCCTTTGTTATGCCTTTGATTGAACCGTGCCTGCCATGTGTTGGCAAGAGTGCATTGAGGGAGAGCGAAATGTCAGAAAACCCGTGGCCGAACGGCGTGCCCGAGATCATGCCTGCAGACGACCGTGCCGAAATCGAGGAACTGTTCGCGCGCTATGCCTGGGGTATCGACCTCGCCGACGAGGAGCAGGCGATTGCGACCTTTGCCGAAGACGCTGAGTTCGACCACTTGTGGCAGGGTAAGGTAAAGGGGCATGACGCAATCCGCGAGAACCTGCGCCGGCTTTGGTATGACCGCCAGCACTGGTGGTACGGCCGCCAGCACCTGATGAACCATTTCATCATGGATCCCCTGCCTGAAGGGGCGCGAGTCCGATGCTTCTTCCAGATCCTGCAGTGGAACGCGGACTACAACAACAATTTCGTGTTCGGCATCGGCACACGCGATGACCGCCTGGTCAAGCGAAACGGGCGGTGGAAGTTCTACCGGCTGCACGTGAACGCCTGGACCCAGGCAGACCAGGTGCCGTGGAAGGGTGAGCGGACTCTACCGCTGCGCCCGCCTTATCGCCCGGATCCCGCCGACACCCGACCGTTCGACGAGCAAACGCGAGATGGCTGGTAGCGGCGACAGGCAGTAACCGAAGGGAAGGCCGCCGCCGCCCGGGGGGGGTGGACGGCGGCGGCAGAGTGCTCCCGGTGCGACCCGGAAGGGCCCGGCGCTATTCTGAGAGTAGTGCGCGGGTTTTCGTATTCGGTCTCGCCATAGCCTTGTTATCGCAGGCTTCAACCCTCGGTGGAGCGCAACTTGCCGATCAGCGGGCCGTGCGAAGGTGCGGCCGGCGGCTGATCGGATGTGGCGGAGACGGAGGGATTCGAACCCTCGATACCGGATTTACCAGTATGGCGGTTTAGCAAACCGCTGGTTTCAGCCACTCACCCACGTCTCCGGATCGCGGCTGCGATCGAGCGGGGGCCTATAACGGGGGGGTGGGGCCGCGGCAAGGGTGCCTGAGGCGCTTTTTCGCGGCCTCGGCTTGCCGCGAATCCGACTCGCCTCGCCGCGCATTCATTGCTGCTTCAGGCGTGGGAGATTCATGTCGCCGTGGATAGGTCCGACTGGAGGGGACCAGAGATGATTATGCTGCTTGCCGCCCACTGTCGTCGCCACGCGCTTGGCTTGGCGCTCACTCTCGCCGCCGCCGTCGCCGCCCCACCTGTTGCGGCGCAAGGAATGCAGAGGATCGACCCCAACAGCGCGATCGACGCCGATCTCGCCGAGCCGCAGTCACCCCCGCCCTACACGTACGACGGTGTCCCGACTGACCCAGCTCCCGCCACACCTTCGACCCCGGAGCCCGCTTATACATACCCGGTAGTCACCGATCCTAATGCTTCCGCCGGTGCGAGCCAGGCGGCGGCCCGCCCCGCGGTCGCGGCGGCGCAGGGCGACACATACAAGGAGGACGACCTGATCGGCGCAGCGGAAGGTGTCTTCGGGAAAGGCGCGGAGGGGCTGGCGCGGCTGATCGAGGACATTCTGGCGAAGCAGGGCGAGCCCAACGCCTATATCGTCGGCCGCGAAGCAGGCGGGGCGTTCGTGCTCGGCGCCCGATATGGGTCGGGGACGCTCTACCACAAGATCGAAGGACAGCGGCCGGTGTACTGGACCGGCCCCTCGATCGGCTTCGACGCCGGCGCCAACGCGGCCAGCACTTTCGTGCTGGTCTATAACCTGTTCGACACGGAGGAACTCTACGAGCGCTATCCTTCGGGCGAGGGCGCCGCTTACCTGGTGGGGGGCTTCAATGCGAGCTATCTGCGCAAAGGCAATGTCGTGATGATCCCGATCCGTGCCGGGGCCGGATTACGACTAGGGGTGAACGCGGGCTACATGAAGTTCTCCAAGAACCAGCGCTGGTTGCCGTTCTGAGCACAGCATTGTGGGCTTGCCGGAGCGCGCGGGTGACGGCATGAGGCCGCCGCCATGCTCGAAAGACTCAACCAGCAACCGCCCGACGCGCTTCTCGCGCTGATCAAGCTCCACGACGCCGACCCGCGTGTCGACAAAATCGATCTCGGCGTCGGCGTCTATCGTACCGGCCAGGGCGAGACCCCGGTGTTCGGCGCGATCAAGGCGGCCGAGCAGCGGCTGGTGAACGAGCAGGCTTCCAAGTCCTACCTCGGGCCCGAAGGCGACATGGGCTTCGTCCACGCGCTGATGCCGTACGTATTCGGCGAAAACCCAACCCGCGGCGGGCGGATCGACGGCATGCAGACGCCCGGCGGCACGGGCGCCGTGCGCCTGGCGCTGGCGCTGGCCAAGCGGGCCGGCGTCACCCGTGTGCTGATGGGCACGCCGAGCTGGCCCAACCACGCGCAGATCCTGTCCGACCTGGGGCTTGAACTGGTCGCGTTCACCCATGCCACCGCCGATGGCCTGGCCGATCTCGACGCGCTGAAGGCTGCGCTCGAGAGTGCGGGCGAGGGCGATGCGGTGATGCTGCACGGCTGCTGCCATAACCCGACCGGCATCGACTACACGCCCGCGCAGTGGGACGAGATCGCGGAGCTGCTGGCGCAGAAGCCGGTGCTGCCGATCATCGACCTCGCCTATCAGGGCCTCGGCGATGGGATGGACGAGGACGCCTATGGCACGCGCGCGGTGATCGCCGCGGTGCCCGAAGCGCTGGTCGGCTATTCGTGCGACAAGAACTTCGGCCTCTACCGCGACCGCGTGGGCGCTCTGTACGTCTACGCGCAGGACGGCGAGCAACTCGGCCGGGTGCTGTCGAACGGCCACGCGCTCGCCCGTGCCGCCTGGTCGATGCCGCCGGACCACGGTGCCGCGGCGGTGCGGATGGTGCTCGAGGACCAGGAGACCACGGCGCAGTGGCTCGACGAGCTGACGCAGATGCGCACCCGCATCGGCCAGGTCCGCGCCGCGCTTGGCGAGGCGGGCAAGGCCGGCTCGCTCGACCTGTTGCCGCTGGCGCGCGGGCGCGGCATGTTCGCGACGCTGCCGCTGTCGAAGGAGCAGATCGAGCGTCTGCGTAGCGGCCACGGCATCTACATGGCCGGCTCGGGCCGCATCAACATCGCCGGCCTGACCATGGGCAGCCTGCCCAAGTTTGTCGCCGCGCTGGCCGACGTTACCGCGTAAAATGGACCGTCAGCCGGTCCTCGAAGGGGAGCGGCTGCTGCTGAGGCCGCTGACCGAAGCCGATTGGGGCGCGCTCTATGCAGTTGCGGCCGATCCCGAGCTGTGGGCAGCGCACCCGTCGCACGACCGCTGGCAGGAACCCGTGTTCCGCGCCTTCTTCGACGATGCGCTCGCGAAACGCGGGGCACTGGCGATCATCGACAAGGCCAGCCGCGAGGTGATCGGCTCCTCCCGCTTCCAGTACAGCGACCCGCTTGCGGACGAGGGTGCACTGGAGATCGGCTGGAGCTTCCTGGCCCGTCGCTACTGGGGCCAGGGCTATAACGCGGAATTCAAGCGGCTGATGCTCGAGCACGCGTTCTGTTATGTCGACCGCGTGGTGTTTCGGGTGGGTGCCGACAACGTGATCTCGCGCAAAGCGATGAGCAACATCGGCGGCTGGCTGACCGGTGAGACGTTCGTGGAGGAGCGGGCGGGCCGACCTGTGGAACACGTAGTCTACGAAATCACGCGTGAAAGCTTCGCCACGGGACCGCTGGCGCCTTGAAGGTTCGTCCCATACACTTCCCCACAACATAGTTCGAAGGGAGATGGCGATGATGGCCCTGATCGCGCGGTGGGTAAGCCTCAGCCTCTTGCTGGCATTTGGAATGGCACCGGCCGCGTCGGCGCAGACAGCCGAAGCAGTCGTGGCGGAAGCTTCGCGAGCGATGGGCGTCGAAGGGCTGGGTTCGATCAAGATGTGGGGTTCCGGCGCCTCCTTCCAGGTCGGCCAGAACAACAATGCGAACGGCCCTTGGCCGCGCACCAATCTCAACGACTTCAATCGCTGGATTGATTTCTCCCAGCCGGCAACGCGAGCGAGCGCGGTTACCTGGGCAGTTCCGGTCACCGGCGGCGCCGCCGCGCAGGGCGGGTTCAACCACTACGCCGGACCGCAGAACCTCGGTTGGGCTCAGCATCTGGAAATCTGGACCACGCCATGGGGTTTTCTCAAGGGTGCGGAGGCAAACGGGGCAACGTTGGGCAGCGCAAGCCTGGAGGGCACCACTTATCGGACTTTGACATGGAGCCCGCCGCAAAAGTCACCCGCCGGGGAAAGCTACAAGGTCGTCGGCTACATCGGATCTGACAACTTGGTGCACCGGACCGAGACCTGGGTTGAAGCTCCGGTGTTCGGCGATCTCCACGTCGAAACTCTCTTCAAGGACTACCGCCACCTCAACGGACTGCGGTTTCCGACGACCATCGTTCAGAAGCGCGCAGGTTGGCCAACGTTCGAGGCACAGCTGCTAGGCATCCGGGGAAATCCCGAGGACATTGCCGAGCGTCTCGTTCCTCCCCCTCCGCCGCCCGGATTTGGCCCTCCCCCGGGTGCGGCCGCCGGACCGCCTCCGTCCCCTTCGGAGCAGCTCGCGCCCGGCGTCTGGCGTATTCGAGGCATGTATAACGCGTTAGCGGTAGAGTTCGCCGACCACGTCGTGTTGTTCGAGCCCGGCCCGCAGAACGAAGATCGCGCCAGGGCCATCATTACGGAGGCCAAGCGAGTCATCCCCGGCAAGCCGATCCGCTACGGGGTGATCTCTCATCACCACTTCGACCATATCGGCGGTCTGCCGGCGGTCGTGGCGGAAGGCATCACCATCGTCACGCCGGGTGTAAACAAGGCGTTCCTCGATGCGGCGCTGAGCAGCCCCCGCACGCTGGTTCCGGATGCGATTGCGCAGAGCGGCAGGCGGCCGGTGATCGAAGGCTTCGTCGGCGACAAGCGCGTGTTCGAGGACGCGACACGAACCTTCGAGATCCACGTCATTCAAGGCCTGCCGCACGCGGATGGGCTCGTGATCGGTTATCTGCCGAACGAGCGAATCCTAGTTTACGCCGACATGTTCAACCTGCCGCCCGCTGGCAACCCGGTGCCCAACCCTCCGGTGGTCGGCACCCGCGTGTTTCTCGACAACATCGAGCGACTCGGCTTGCAGCCCGAACGGATCCTGTCGATCCACTCTCTCAATCCGGATCGGTTGACCTCGCTAGATGACATCCGAGCTTCGCTTGGCATGTGAGCCAGACCGCCGTCGGCGTGAGCTGCCGCGTCGGAGCGGCATTATGATCTCGGTACGCGCACAGGCATCGCGGCAAACTATCCCGACCGCAAGCTTTCCAAGCGCTTGAGGTACCGCGCGACGGTGTCGATCTCGAGGTTAACCTCGGCGCCCTGAGCGATTTCTCCAAGGGTGGTGACTTCGGCGGTGTGGGGGATGACGTTGAGTCCGAAGTCGACTGAGCCGTCGTCCCGATCGGCCACTTCATTTACCGTCAGCGACACGCCATCGACGGTGATCGAGCCCTTGGAAGCGATGAACGGCGCCAGTTCGGCAGGGGCGCGCACGGTGAGACGAGTGGAGGCCCCTTCCGGTTGCCAGTCTGCGATTCGGCCAACGGCGTCGACGTGCCCCGAGACGATATGGCCGCCCATTTCGTCTCCGAGCTTGAGGGAGGGTTCGAGATTGATGCGGCGGCCCTCGCTCCACATGCCGCGGGCCGTGCGGGAGACGGTTTCGGCCGAGACGTCGACCGTGAACCACGCTCCACTCGGGTCACCCTCAGGCTGCGGAAGGCCGCCTCGATCAACTACGGTCAAGCACACGCCCGAGCAGGCGATCGAAGCGCCGATCGAGATCGTGCCAGGATCGAACGGGGAATTAATCGTGACATGGAGGTCGCCGCGCTGTTCGACTTTGTCGATGATGCCGATGGCGGTGACGATGCCAGTGAACATTCAGCCCTCTTGGTTGCTTTCGAGGTAGTAGACTTCGAGGGTGTCGCTGCCAAGCTGCCGACGGTCCGCGAGCTCCCAGCCATCGGGCACGCCCGACGCTCCTGGGTCGCGAAACGCCGGGATGCCCTGGCCGAAGCGGGTTGGCGAGCGGTAGAGTAGCAGGCGGTGAACGAGACCCGCGGCAAGGAAGGCTCCGGCGGTCGCGGCGCCACCTTCGACGAACAGGTACTGCAGACCGAAATCGCCGATCCCTTCAGGGTGGTCGATCGCCGTCCAGCCGGCAGGCGCTTCGCGACGGGTGAGAAGAAGCCGCCGCGGATTGCGGTGCTCGAGGCCGGGCAGCCGGACGTCGAGCCGCGGATTATCCGTGCGATAAGTGCCGCCGCCAACCAGGATCGCATCGGCACGGGCGCGTTCGCGGTGGGCATGAGCGCGCGCCGCTTGGCCGGTGATCCACTTGCTGGTGCCGTCGAGACGGGCAACGAACCCGTCCGCGGTCAGCGCGAGCTTGAGAGTGACTTCGGGGAGGCCGGTCGTTTTGGCGCGGCTGTAGCCGGCGAGGCTTCGAGCACAGGGCACGTTGTCGGCGCGAAGCGCTTCGATGCCGGCGGCGCGGATGCGCGCGAGACCTTGCCCGGCGGTGCGAGGGTCCGGATCTTCGATACCGACCACCACCCGGGCGAGCCCGCTTCGTGCGGCGAGATCGGCGCACGCGGGGCCGCGTTCACTGCGATGGGCGCAAGGTTCCAGCGTAACGTAGAGAGTGGCGCCTCGGGCGTCTGGCCCCGCTTGAGCGAGTGCGATGGCTTCGGCGTGTGGCCGGCCTCCCGGCTGCGTCCAGCCGCGGCCGACGACGATGCTGTTCCGGACCGCGATCGCCGCGACGGCGGGGTTGGGGCGGCTCAGCGAGCGAGCTCGCTCAGCCAGCGCGGCTGCAGCGGCCAGCCAGCGCGCGTCGGTGTCAGTCTGCACTCGCGGTGGCAGCCTGCTGCTCGGCAAGACGAGCTTGCGCGCGCTCGGCCCGCTCGGCGCGAGCGGCTTCTTCTGCGGCCCGCTCGCGCTCGGCCTGCGCTTCCATGGCTTCCACGTCGAAGCCCGATGCCCGGCCGAGCGCCTTGTACGCCTCGCGCTTGAGCTCGGCGCGGGCCTCCTGCTCGGCGCGGATACGGTCCTGAAGTCGCTGGTTCTCGATGTTCGTGGCGACGATCTCGTCATCGGTGCGATCGGGCGAGAACGTGGTGATGTATGTCACTTCCGGTCGAGAGGGGGCTGCGCGTTCGCTGGGAGGGATGAATATCCCCATTAATGTCCCTGTGACGCCGACCGAGAGGACGACGATCGGCCAGCGATAGGGCGTGGGCTGGCGCCAGTAGGCGATCAGGTCCCCAATTGCGCCGATGGGCGAGACTTTCCAGAATCTCATGCGCGCGAAGATAGGCCCTCACTTGACCTGCCGCCAGTGCGCGCTGGAAATAGTGAGCTGCACACACGAACGCGCGCCAAACCTCACCCAAATGCGGCGTAGAGGCTGCGTCCCTCACGTTTGAGCCAAGCATCGGCGCTCGCCAAGTCGCCGCCGAACAAATCGCGCAGGAACGCGTGAAAGGCCGGCGAATGATCGAAATGCGCCAGATGCGCGACTTCGTGCGCGACGACCGAGCGCCGCACCTCGTCGGGAGCCTGGACCAGGCGCCAGTTGATACGGATGCAGCCCTTGCCCGAGCAACTGCCCCAGCGGCGAAGCGCGCGCGACAGCCGCAGCTGCGGCGGCGCCAGTCCAGCGCGGGAGCAATAATGCGCGAGGTCGTCTGCGAAGAGACGCAGCGCCTCCCGCTCCAACCAACGGCGGACGCGGGCCGAGACGGTATCGGCAGGACCGCCGAGGGTAAGCGCATCGCCCTGCAAGGCCGGAGTGCGCGGCCGGCCGGGCGACCAGTCGATCAGCAGCGAGCGCCCGCGATAGCGCACCTGCCCGCCGGGCTGCGGCGGAGCCGCGGGCGGTACGGCGGCGAGCTGGCTTTCGAGCCAGGCCATTCGCTTGTTTGCGAAGACCAGCGCGTCGCTGGTGCGGCCCCATTGCGGCAAAGTGATGCGCACTTCGCTGCCATCGGGCGCCAGCCGCATGGTGAGCCGCGTCGCGCGCGGATGGCGGCGGATCGCCAGCGGAAGCTCGCGGCCGGCGACGGTCACGCTCGGTTCCGCGTTCCCCCGCCGCAGCCAGTCGATCACCGGTCGTCCCAGTCGATGATATGGTGTTCGAGCGGCCCGGCGTCGTCCTCGCTGATCACGCGCCCGGCGACGCAGGCGCCGGCCGCGACCATGGCTTCGCGGTTGCCGGTCAGCAGGTAATGCCAGGACGGCAGCGGATCTCCGTCGGCCCGGCGGCGATAGGCACACGTTTCGGGCAGCCACGTTACCTGGGACACGAGGCGGGGCGTGAGGCGCAGGCAATCGGGCACGAAGGCCTTGCGGTTCCGGTAATCGCTGCAGCGCGCGGTGGCGGTGTCGAGCAGACGGCAGGCGACGTTGGTCTCGATGACCTCGCCGGTCTCTTCATCCTCGAGCTTGTGCAAGCAGCAACGGCCGCAACCGTCGCAGAGCGCTTCCCATTCGGCGCGGCTGAGGGCCTCGACCGGAAGCTCCCAGAAGCGGGGTCTCAGCTCACCCATTTTCCGAGTTCCGCGGCCACGTCGTCAGCGCTCCTCTCGACCGGCAGGAGCGCGATCGGACCGCCGTCCGGCCCCATCAGGTAGGCGGCGCGGCTGTGGTCCATCAGGTAGCCGCCGCCCTCGCTGGTCTCGCCCTTCGAATAATAGACCGCGAAAGCCTTGGCCGCCTGATCGATCTGCTCGGGAGTGCCGGTCAGGCCGATCAGGTCGTCGGAGAACGCGGCAGTGAATTCGCCGACCACCGCGGGCGTGTCGCGCTCCGGATCGACGGTGACGAAAATCGGCTGCACTTGCGCCGCCAGCGCCGGCTCGGCTTCCTTGAACGCGTTGAAGCCCTTCATCATCCGCTGGACGTCGTAAGGACAGACGTCGGGGCAATAGGCATAGCCGAAATAGACCATGCGGTACTTGCCGTCGAAATCGTCCCACGTCACCGGCTGGCCCTGGCTGTCGACCAGCTCGAACGGGCCGCCGATCGCAGCACCGGCGAGCGGCGGCTCCGCGGCCGGCGCGCTGCCGCAGGCGGCGGTCATCAAAGCGAGGGGGAGACAGGCGGCGAGAAAGCGTGTGCGATAAGTGGACATGGCGCCGCGGTTCATGCTCTGCTAACGCCCTCGCGGCAAGGGCGGAGTCCTGAAAAGGCCGCTCTTCGTACCGGTAAAACAGGAGGATAAGGCAGTGTTCGGGAGCCTTGCACGCAAGTTCGCCCTGGCGATGGCGGCAGCATTGACGTTCGGCGGTCCCCTGGCTGCCCAGACTTATTCCGACGGCTACCAGTTCCTGCAGGCGATCGAGAAGAAGGACGTCAGCAAGGCGGACGAATTGCTCGGCAAGCCGGGCTCGACGCTGATCAACTCGCGCGATCTGACCACCGGCCGCACCGGCCTGCATATCGCGGCCGACCGGCGCGACGTGGTCTGGCTGGTCTATCTGCTCAACCGCGGCGCCAATCCGAACATTGCCGACAACCGCGGCGTGACTCCGCTGATGCGCGCGAGCCAGCTCGGCTTTTACGAAGGCCTCGAGCATCTGGTCACGGCCGGCGCGCGAGTCGATTCGGCCAATTCGACAGGTGAGACGCCGCTGATCCTGGCCGTGCACCGGCGCGACCTGGCCATGACCCGGGTGCTGCTGAAAGCCGGCGCCGACGCCGATCGCACCGACAATTCTGGCCGGTCCGCGCGCGACTATGCGGAAGCCTTGGGCCGCGACAGCCTGATCTATGCCGAGTTCGCCCGCGCCGATGCCAGCGACGGTGACCAGCGCGCCGACACCGCCGTCTACGGCCCGAGTTTCTGATGGTGGCCGGGGACGCCCGCACGCTCGACGAGCTCCGGCTGGCGCTGGCGCCCGACATCGCGAGTGCCGCGGTCTTCGACGGGTGGAGCGATGCGGCCCTGTGCCAGGCAGCGGCGCTCGCGGGCGTCGACGCGGCGGTCGCCCGGCTGGCGTTTCCGGGCGGGGCGATGGACATGATCTGCGCCTGGATCGCTTCCACCGATGCGCAGATGAAGGCGGCGTTCGCCGACGGCCATCTCCTTACCTTGAAAGTCCGCGACCGGATTCGCACGCTGCTGCTGTTCCGGCTCGACGCCGTGGCCGGGCGGGAAGAGGCCCTGCGCCGCGCGCTCGCGATCCAGGCCCTGCCGCAGAACCTGGGGCGCAGCCTGAAGACCGGCTGGAACAGCGCCGACCTGATGTGGCGCCTCGCGGGCGACAAGGCGACGGACTACAATCACTATACCAAGCGGGCGATCCTCGGCACCATCTACTCGGCGACCCTGGCGATTTTCGTGAATGACCAGAGCGAAGGCAAAGCCGAGACTCGGGCCTTCATCGACAGGCGCATCGACAACGTCATGCAATTCGAGAAGACCAAGGCCCAAGTGCTGCGCAACCGCGACGGCTTCGACGTCGCCCGCTTCCTGGGACGGCTGCGTTACCCGTCGCGGTAATCGCTATCGCGCATTTCCTAATGCGAACCAGTTGCAAATAGATTTGGCGTCTGGCACCGGGCGCAGGTGATTTCATCGGCGACTCCGAACATGACCCTGGACAGATTGCCCGCGCAGCGCAGCGCCGAGATCGTTGCGATCGATTGGGCCGCGCTGGCTCCTGACGAAGCGAAGCGCCTGCGCGCGATGGGGATCGATGAAGGGGCGCATGTCTCGGTGGCGCATCGCGGCGTCTTCGCGACCAAGGACCCGATCGCCATCACCATCGGCCGCATGACCGTGGCGGTGCGCCGGGCTCATGCCCGCGCCATGATGGTGTCCGAATTGTGAGCCGGCTGCGCACGGCGGCGCTGGTCGGCAATCCCAATTCGGGCAAGAGCGCGCTGTTCAACGCACTGACTGGCGCGCGCCAGAAGATCGCCAACTACGCGGGCGTCACCGTCGAGCGAAAGGCGGGGCGCATGGTCCTGCCGACCGGCGAACCGGTCGAGCTGATCGATCTGCCGGGCAGCTACTCGCTCGATGCCGCGAGCCCCGACGAGGAAGTCACGCGCCGCGTCATCATGGGCGAGTTCCCGGGAGAAGCGATTCCGGACGTGCTAGTCATCGTGCTCGATGCGGCAAACCTGGAGCAACACCTGGTGTTCGCGCAGGAGCTGGCCCAGTTGCGCCGCCCGGTCGTGATCGCGCTCAACATGGTGGACCTGGCCGAACGCGACGGCCTGGTGCTGGACCCTGACGCGCTGTCGCGCGCGCTCGGCGTGCCAGTCGTCCCCACCGTCGCGGTGCGCCGCCGCGGGCTCGACGCGTTGGCGGGCGCCATTGCCGAGGCGAAACCGGCGGGAGGCGAAAGCCAGTCGGCCGCCACGCCCGACCCTGCGTCCATGGCCGAGCGGCGCCTGAGCGCGCGGCGGATCGCCGAGAAGACCATCGTCAGCGAGACCGCGCAGCACCGGCTGCACGCGCGGCTCGACCGGGTTCTGCTGCACCCATGGGCGGGGCCGCCGATCCTGTTCGCGCTGCTGTTCGTGATGTTCCAGGCGGTGTTCGCCTGGGCAACTCCATTCGCCGATGCGCTCGATGCCGGATTCAGCGCGTTGATCGACCTTACCAACGCCAGCCTGCCGGAGAGCATGGCGCGCGACCTGCTGACCGAAGGTGTGCTGGCCGGAGTGGGGTCGGTGCTGGTGTTCCTGCCGCAGATCGTGATCCTGTTCTTCTTCATCCTGCTGATGGAGCAATCGGGCTATATGGCCCGCGCCGCGTTCATCATGGACCGCATGATGGCCAGCGTCGGCCTGTCCGGCCGCAGCTTCATTCCGCTGCTTTCCAGCTTCGCCTGCGCGATCCCCGGGATCATGGCGACCCGCGCGATCGCCGATCCGAAGGACCGGCTGACGACGATCCTGATCGCGCCGCTGATGACCTGCTCTGCCCGGCTTCCCGTCTATGCTGTGATCATCGCCGCGTTCATCCCGGCGACAACGATCGGCTGGGGCGTGGGCCTGCAGGGGCTGGTCCTGTTCGGCCTTTATGTCGCCGGCATTCTGGGCGCGATGGTTGCGGCCCTGGTGCTGCGGCGCACGGTGACGAAAGGATCGGCGGGCGGCTTCATCATGGAGATGCCGAAGTACCAGATGCCGACACTGCGCGACCTGGCGCTGGGGCTCTGGCAGCGGGCATGGATCTTCCTGCGCCGCGCCGGCACGATCATCTTCACGGTGACGGTTGTGCTCTGGGCCCTGCTGAGCTTCCCGCAAGCGGGGCCGGGCGAAACCCAGTCGGAAGTCAGCGTGGCCGGCCGCATCGCCAGCGGGCTCGAAGTCGTGGTCAAGCCGATCGGCTTCAACCACGAGATATCGCTGGCGCTGATCCCGGCAATGGCCGCGCGCGAAGTGGCGGTCTCCGCCTTGGCGACGACTTATGCGATCGATGCGGAGGACGAGGACGAAGCGGCCGAGGGCCTGATCCCCAAGCTGCAGGCCGGCTGGACCCTGCCGACCGCGCTCGCCTTCTTGGCCTGGTTCGTGTTCGCGCCGCAGTGCATCTCGACGATCGCTGTCGCCAAGCGTGAAACGAACGGGTGGAAATGGCCCTTGTTCATGTTGGCATACCTGTTTGGGTTGGCCTACATCTTCGCGGGAATCACATACTGGAGCGCCGTGGCGCTCGGTCTCTAGCGAGGATCGCAGAACAACATGGCAGGCAGCGTCAACAAGGTCATCCTGATCGGAAATCTCGGCCAGGATCCGGAAGTGAAGAGCTTCCAGAACGGCGGCCGCATCGCCAACTTGCGCATTGCGACCTCGGAGAACTGGAAGGACAAGGCGACCGGCGAGCGCAAGGAACGCACCGAGTGGCACACCGTAGTGCTGCAGTCCGACGGGCTTGTCGGCGTGGCGGAGCGTTATTTGCGCAAAGGCAGCAAGGTCTACATCGAAGGCCAGCTGCGCACCCGCAAGTGGCAGGACCAGAACGGCAACGACCGCTATTCGACCGAAGTTTCGGTGGGCGGCATCGGCGGCGTGATGACCATGCTCGACGGTGCGCCGGGCGGCAGCGGCAGCGGCGGCGGTGGCGGTGGTGGGGGCCAGCGCGGCGGCGGCGGTG
>CAYTPY010000026.1:0-6106 GCA_964439725.1 uncultured Erythrobacter sp.
ATGAAGCGCACTTTCCAGCCGAGCAACCTCGTCCGCGCCCGCCGGCACGGGTTCTTCGCCCGCAAGGCCACCCCGGGCGGCCGCAAGGTGCTCCGCGCCCGCCGCGCGCGTGGTCGCAAGAAGCTCTGCGCCTGAGCTGAGCGAGAGCTCTCCTCCCGTCGCGGTCATCAAGCGCCGCGCGGATTTCGTTGCCGCTAACCGGGGCTTGCGTGTCGCACGTCCCGGTTTCGTGCTTTTGGCCCATCCGAATGGGGGGCTGGGCAAACGCTACGGCGTCACCGTCACCAAAAAGATCGGCAATGCGGTGGTTCGCAACCGCATGAAGCGCCGCTTCCGGGAGCTGCTCCGTGCCGCGCTGCCCGAACAGGGGCTGCCCGATCACGACCACGTTCTGATCGGCCGCGACGGCGGTATCGAACGCGACTTCGCCCGATTGCGCGTTGAACTTGCCGCAGCGCTTTCTCGCGCTACTGCTGGGAAGGGCGATCCGCCGCGCCATCGCGGCCCGCGTCGCAAGTGAGGCGCGTGCTCATTCTCATAGCCCGCGCTTGGCAGCTTGGTCCCTCGCGCGTGCTACCGCCAACCTGTCGCTACCAGCCCTCGTGCAGCGAATACGCTATCGAAGCGCTGCAGAAGCACGGCGCGATCAAGGGTGGATGGATCGCGGCCAAGCGGCTAATGCGCTGCCACCCATGGGGGGGCCATGGCTACGACCCCGTGCCCTGAAGGGGGCGCCTGTTAATCTCACGTAGGATCGATCTTGGATAACCAGCGCAACATTATCGTCGCCGTCGTGCTGTGCCTGGCACTGATGCTCGGCTTCGACCTTGTGATGGGCCAGCTCTACCCACAGCCGGCACCAAGCGAGCGGGTCACTACCCAGGCCGACACACCGACGCAGCAGGTCGCGATCGAGAGCGGCGCAGCGGCGGTGGCCGCCCAGCGCCGCGATCTGACCACCGCGCTGGCCACTACGGAGCGCATCGCCATCGACGCTCCGGAAGTTGCCGGGTCGGTCAACCCAGTGGGAGCGCGCATAGACGACATCGTGCTCAAGAAGCACCGTCAGACGGTGGACGAGGACAGCGGCCCGGTGCGGCTATTCTCGCCCGACGGTACACCTGCGCAGCAGTTCGCGCAGTTCGGCTGGGTCGGCGAAGGCGTGCGCTTGCCCGACGCGCAGACGGTTTGGCAGACCGAAGGCGAGCGGCTTGCGCCCGGAAGCCCGGTGACGCTCACGTGGGACAACGGTGAAGGGCAGCTCTTCACCCTGCGCTTCGCGGTTGATGAATTTTACATGCTCACCGTCGACCAGACAGTTGCCAACGCCGGGCAGGGTTCAATCGCAGTTCGGCCGTACGCCTTCATCAATCGCACCGACCGCACGGCCAGTCCGGACACGTTCAACGTCCATTCCGGCCCGATCGGACTGTTCAGCGACGCGGTGAACTTCGATTGGGATTACGACGACGTCGACGATGAAGGTGCCGTGACCCCGGAAGGTCGCACCGGGTGGATCGGCTTCACCGACATCTACTGGTTTTCGGCTTTGATCCCCGACGATCGGGCACGGGCGGAAGGCAACTTCCGGGCGCTCGGCGACCGCTTCTACAGGGCGGACCTGCTCTACGAACCGGTGACCGTTCAGGCCGGGCGCCAGGTCACGCAAACCACACGGCTGTTCGCCGGCGCCAAGGAAAGCACGGTCCTCGATCACTACGAAGAGGCCGGTGTTTCGAAGTTCGGGCTCGCGATCGACTGGGGCTGGTTCCGTTGGTTCATGTACCCGATCTTCTGGCTGTTGAAGCAGCTCTTCGAGCTGACGCAGAACTTCGGCGTGGCAATCATCCTGCTCACCGTGGTGGTACGCGCGGTGCTGTTCCCGATCGCCCAGAAGCAGTTCGCCTCGATGGCGCAGATGCGGGCGGTGCAGCCGAAAATGAAGGCGCTGCAAGAGCGGTACAAGGACGACAAGCCGCGCCTGCAGCAGGAGATGGCCAAGCTCTACAAGGAAGAGAAGGTCAATCCGCTCGCCGGTTGCTTGCCGATCTTCCTCCAGATCCCGATTTTCTTCGCGCTCTACAAGGTGCTGCTGATTGCGATCGAGATGCGGCACCAGCCATTCGTGCTGTGGCTGGAGGATCTGTCGGCTCAGGATCCGGCGACGATCCTCAACCTGTTCGGCCTGCTGCCGTTCACGCCGCCCAGCTTCCTGGCGATCGGCATCCTCGCCGTCTTGCTGGGTCTTACCATGTGGCTGCAGTTCAAGCTCAACCCTGCACCAATGGATCCCATTCAGCAGCAGGTTTTCCTGATCATGCCTTGGGTGCTGATGTTCGTCATGGCGCCTTTCGCGGCCGGCTTGCTGCTGTACTGGATTACTTCCAACATCCTGACACTGGCACAGCAGAAGTACCTCTATTCGAGGCACCCGCAGCTCAAGGCGCAAGCGGAAAAGGAAGCTTCTGAGAAGGCTAAGGCCGCCGAGCGTGAGAAGGGGAACGGGTGAGCGAGGACGACCCGCTGATCGAAGAAGCGCGCCGCCTGTTTTCCGGGCGGGTCGAGTTTCTCCTTTCCGCTCCTTCGCTGGACTTCTTGCCGGACGGCGACTTCCCCGAGGTCGCTTTCGCCGGGCGCTCCAACGTTGGCAAGAGTTCGCTGATCAACGCGGTGACCGGCCGCAAGGCCATAGCGCGCGCCTCGGTCACCCCGGGACGAACGCAGGAACTCAACTTCTTCGAAGTGGGGCGACCAACGCGCCTCCGGCTGGTCGATATGCCGGGCTATGGCTTCGCCAAGGCTCCGGTGAAAGTGGTCGAACGCTGGCGGCGCTTGGTTCGCGATTTCCTGCGCGGCCGCCAGTCACTGCGCCGCACCCTGGTCCTCATCGACAGTCGTCACGGCATCAAGCCGCCCGACGAAGAGATGATGAAGATGCTGGACGAGGCGGCAGTAGGATATCGGCTGGTCCTGACCAAGGCCGACAAAGTGAAGGCAAGCGAACTTTCAGCGACGCTAACTTCGGTTGAAGCACAGGCGCGCAAGCATGTCGCCGCTTATCCGGTAATCCACGTCACCAGCGCCGAAAAGGGTATGGGCATCCCCGAACTCCGCGCCGCGATAGTGGGCGACGCGCTGGCCTAACCGCGCGCGGCGACCATGGCGTCAGGCTCGTCCGTCACCGGCGTGTGCTCCGCTTCGAGTGGCGCGGTAACGTTGTAGGCGTGCAAAGCCAGGCCGCCGTCCTTCCCGCCCTGCGGATCGAAGCGATACTCAGTGACCCCGCAATTGCTGACGTCGGCCTCGCGGTCGATGGCCAGGATTTCCTCTTCAGATAACCCTTCGATGATATAGCGCAGGCACAGCACCACCACCTGATGCGCCACGATCAGCACGCGCCTCTCGCCATAATGCAGCGAGACGGTATCGAGCAACGAGCGCAGCCGCAGGATGACGTCACACCAGCTCTCCCCGCCGGGCGGTCGGTGGTAGAATTTGCCCAACAGCTTGCGAAACTCGGCCTGCTGCGGTTCGATGTGGCCGACGCCACTGGTGGTGAGCCCATCGAGGACGCCAAACTCCTTTTCCCGAAGGCGCTCGTCGCAGCAGATGCGCTCGCTGGGCTCACAGCCGCCGTGTTCCCGGAAGATCTCCGCAGTCTGCCGCGCGCGTACGTAGGGAGAGGCGAGTAGAACGTCCGGTCTGTCAGGCCGCGCCGCGAACCACTTCCCTAAGGCTGCCGATTGCTCTCGCCCCAGCGGCGACAAGGGAACATCGACATCCCGCGACTGCAGAGCGATTCTATGCAGGCCTTGCGCTTGCGCTTCGTCGCGCGCGACGTTGCCGGCGCTCTGGCCGTGACGAACGATCCAGAGAGTGGAGGGCCATGTCTTTACCATTGTTTTAGACAAGCCTCACCGTGCCGGACTGGTTCCATTGGCAACGGAACCCATCGCTCCACCCGCCATTCGGATAAGGGGGGGCATCATGGAGATAGCGGCAAATGCGGGACTTCGAAGGCAAGACGGCAATCGTTACCGGCGCGGGCTCGGGTATCGGCGAGGCAGTTGCGCTGGGTTTGGCGCGACGCGGCGCGCGGGTCCTCGCGACCGACGTCAACGAAGAGGCGGCCGAGCGAGTGGTCGAAGCCATCGAACGAGCCGGCGAGCAAGGCGCCGCGATGAAGCATGACGTGGCCTCTGCCGAAGCGGCCGAAGCAGCCGTCAAGCTCGCTGAAGAGCGCTTCGGCGCGTTGCATCTGGCGGTCAACAACGCCGGCGTCGGCGGCGATATAAGCCCCGTTGCCGATTACGGCATCGACGCCTGGCGCAAGGTGATCGACATCAATCTCAACGGCGTGTTCTACGGAATGAAGTACCAGATTGCCGCCATTGAGCGCGCCGGCGGTGGAGCGATCGTCAACATGGCATCAATCCTCGGATCCGTCGGCGCGGCGAACTCCGCCGCCTATGTCGCGGCCAAGCACGGCGTGCTTGGGCTGACGAAAACAGCTGCGTTGGAATATGCTAGCCGAGGCATCAGGATCAACGCCGTGGGGCCAGGTTACATCGACACCCCCCTGCTCGAAGCGCTTGAAGACGAAGCACGCGCGGCGCTGGTCGGCCTGCATCCAGTCGGCCGTCTCGGCTCGGCGGAGGAAGTGGCCGAAATGACCCTGTTCCTGCTGTCGGAGCGCGCCTCCTTCGTCAGTGGCAGCTACCACCTCGTCGACGGTGGCTACACGGCGCAATGACGCTGTTCACCCTCGACACACATTGGCTGAACGCCTAGGTCCGCAGGCGAAGGGCAACGGGGTGCGCATCGCGTGAAGCTGATCATCGGCAACAAGAACTACTCCAGCTGGTCGTTGCGCGGTTGGCTGGCAGCCAAGCAATCCGGCCTCTCTTTCGAGGCGCTGACAGTGCATATCGACGGCGACGACTGGCAGGCCGTGAAGAAGCACGAAGGCGACTTCCAGCCATCGGCAGGCAAAGTGCCGGTGCTGTGGGACGGCGATGTCGTCGTGTGGGATTCGCTGGCGATCCTCGAATACCTCGCGGACAAAGTCGGGCGCGACCGCTTCTGGCCCAAGGACGATGCCGCACGCGGGATGGCTCGCGCGATGGTTGCGGAAATGCACAGTTCATACCTCGCGCTGCGGCGGCTGTTCCCGATGAACATCCGCAGGCGCATTTCCGTCGATCTGACCGACGAAGCCCGCGCGGACATCGTGCGTATCCTCGGGCTCTGGGCCGAAGCGCGCGCCCGGTTCGGCAAGGGCGGCCCGTTCCTGTTCGGCACCTTCAGCGCTGCGGACATCTTCTACGCGCCCATCGTCACTCGCTTCATGACGTACGGCGTCGGAGTGCCGGGCTTCGCGCAGGCCTACATGCAGGCTGTCTGGGAGCATCCCTGGATGCAGGAGTGGATCCTGGCCGCCGAAGACGAGCAATGGGTGATCGAGCAGTTCGAGGTCGCCTGAGCCCGTGAACGCGGTCGACCTCGCCGAACGGCTGATCGCCTGCGAGAGCATAACGCCGGCGCGTGGGCCGGTGTTCGATGCCCTGGAAGAAATGCTGACGCCCCTCGGCTTCGAAGTAGACCGTTTCGTGGCCGGTGAGGCGCCCGAGGAACCTGTCGAAAACTTGTTCGCGATCCGCCACGGCCCGGTGGGTTCGCGCCACTTCGCTTTTGCAGGCCACCTCGACGTGGTGCCTCCCGGGGGAGGATGGACCGGCGAGCCGTTCGATCCCCAGCGCCGCTCGGAGCCTGGCGGCGACTTGCTCTACGGGCGCGGCACTGTCGACATGAAAGGGGCGATCGCTGCGATGGTTGCGGCGCTGGAGGGCATGACTGCCGACGCCGGCACGGTAAGCTTCATCATCACCGGCGACGAGGAGGGGCCGGCGGTTCATGGCACGCGCGCACTGATCGACCGCATGCGCGCGCGGCGCGAGATTCCGGACTTCTGTCTCGTGGGGGAGCCGACTTCGGTCGACCGCTTGGGTGACATGATGAAGATCGGCCGGCGCGGCTCGGTGAACATCTTTCTCGAAGTCGAGGGCACGCAAGGGCATGTGGCCTACCCGCATTTGGCCGACAATCC
>CAYTPY010000026.1:6206-24151 GCA_964439725.1 uncultured Erythrobacter sp.
GTGGCCGCGGCCGTGGAAGCCGAGACGGGCCTCCGGCCGGAAGCTTCGACCACCGGCGGCACCTCCGACGCCCGCTTCCTTCGCGAGCTTTGCCCGGTGATCGAATTCGGGCTGCTCAACGCAACGATGCACAAGGCGGACGAAGCCGTGGCGATCGACGACCTAGAGGCGCTGGCGAGGATCTATCGCCGCATAGCGCGGGCCGCGCTCTCAGGAGAGCAGCTCTGAGCACCGACGCAGAAGACATGGCCCGGCGGTCAGCGCCGACCGGCCACGGCCGATTGCAATGGCGCATCCTGATCGGCTTTCTCAGCGGGTTAGGCCTCGGCCTGATCGCCTACACCATCGCCCGCGACGCCGTGTGGGTCGATTGGCTGGTCACATATGTTACCGGACCCATCGGCCAGATCTTCCTGCGGCTGCTGTTCATGCTGGTGCTGCCGCTGCTGTTCGCGGCGCTTGTGGTCGGCATCTCGGAGATGGGGGAAATCCGCGCCCTCAAGCGGATCGGCCTCAGGACCCTGGCCTATACGGTGGTCGTTTCCAGCATCGCGGTGGCGATTTCGCTCGCTCTGGTGAACCTGCTGCAGCCAGGCGCCGGAGTCGACCCGGTCGCTGCTCGTGAATTGCTGGCTCAAGGCGCCGAGGGCGCGCGTAGTATCGTCCAGGCCTCGGCCGAGAGCCAGGCGGGCATGAATGCGCTCGTCGCGATCGTCCCCAGCAATGTCGTTCTGGCGATGTCGAACAACGACATCCTGGCGGTGATGTTCTTCGCGCTGGCTTTCGGCGTCGGCCTACTTCTGGTCCAGACCCCGCGCACTGCACAGCTCAAGGATGCGATCGAGGGCCTCTTCGAGGTCGCGATGAAGCTGATCGGCCTCGTCATCCAGCTCGCACCGATCGCGATCTTCTGCTTCATGTTCAACTTGTCGGCGCAGTTCGGCTGGGACCTGCTGTTCAAGCTCGCGGCGTTCGTCGGCGTGGTGCTGCTCGCGCTCGGCATCCAGATGTTCGGCGTCTTCCCCGCTTTGCTGCGGGTTATCGGCCGCAAGAGCCCGATCGCCTTCTTCCGCGAGACGCGCGAAGCCAGCGTGATGGCATTCGCGACGGCGAGTTCGAACGCCACCTTGCCAACCGCCTTGCGCGTCGCCGAGACCCAGCTGCGGTTACCGCCCAAGATCTCACGTTTCGTCCTGACCATCGGCGCCACCGCCAATCAGAACGGCACCGCGATGTTCGAAGGCGTGACGGTGCTGTTCCTGGCCCAGTTCTTCGGTGTCGATCTGACCCTTGGCGATCAGATGTTCGTGATGCTGGTTTGTATTCTCGCCGGCATCGGCACCGCCGGCGTGCCTGGGGGCTCGCTGCCGGTGATCGCGCTGATCCTGAACGGGGTCGGCGTCCCTCCCGAGGGCATCGGCCTCATCCTCGGCGTCGACCGCTTTCTCGACATGTGCCGCACCACGCTCAACGTCGTCGGGGATCTCGTCGCCGCGCAGGTGATCAGCGCCATCAGCCCCGCAGAAGCGGGTCAGGCTCCCGCGTCGGCGTAGCGCACCGGCACGAAGGACCCCAGCCCGCACGTCGGGCCGCGCCCAGCCCCACCCTGCTGCAGCACCGTGATCGTATCCACGCGGCAAAGCTGCCCCGTGGTCGTTCGGTGGGCAAAGCGCTCCTCGAAACCCAGGCCCGGGCAACGGGCAGGCAGCGTGTTGCGGTAAACCGCGTTCCCGCTCATGTCGAAGTCGATCGTGTAGTCGTCATGGACGGTCGTGTTGCGGATGCGGCTGGTTTGGATGCAGCTCACCGGCTCGCCCAGAACCACCACGGCAGGGGCGCGAACTTGCTGCTGCCGGTCAGCTTGGGGCGAGCAAGCGACCATCGAAACCGCGGCCGCAGCCAGCAAGGCCGCTGTGTTCAGGCGTTGGGTCATCGTTCCATCTCCGTGCCGACGCGACCTGCGTCGTACTTACGACGGAGCCGAGCCGCGTCTGCCTTTGCCAACGGGCTTTTCGAGAACCTTGTTCCGGTACGCGCAAAGATCGACCACCGGGCAGCGCCAGCATTCGGGAAGGCGCGCTTTGCAGATGTAGCGCCCGTGCAGGATCAGCCAATGATGGGCGTGTCGTCGGAACGGCTGCGGCACGCGCTTCTCCAGTTTGCCTTCGACCTGGTCGGGTGTCTTGCCCCGCGCCAGTCCCGTCCGGTTGGAGACGCGGAACACGTGCGTATCGACCGCGAAGGTCTCTTCGCCGAACGCGCAGTTCATCACGACGTTGGCGGTCTTGCGCCCCACTCCGGGCAGCGTGACCAGGATATCCCGATCCGCCGGCACTTCCCCGTCGTGCTCGGCCACGAGCTGCTCGGACAGGGCGATCACGTTCCGCGCCTTGGCGTTGAACAATCCGATCGTCTTGATGTGTTCCTTGAGGCCCTCTTCCCCCAGCGCAATCATCTGCTCAGGGGTTTGCACCTCGGCAAACAGGCGCCGCGTCGCTTTGTTGACGCCGATGTCGGTTGCCTGGGCGGACAGGACGACCGCAACCAGGAGTTGATAGACGTTGCCGTATTCGAGTTCGGTCTCTGGCGAGGGATTGTCTTCGGCGAGACGACGGAAGAACTCGAAAACCTCGTCTTTCGTCAAAGCCCCAGGACCTGCGCCATCTCGTAGCGCCCTGCCGCGCGGCCGATCAGCCAAGCGGCGCCGCGCACCGCACCGTGGGCGAAGATCATCCGGTCCTCGGCGCTGTGGGATAGCGTCAGCCGCTCGTGCTCGCCGGCCAGGATCACGCTATGCTCGCCGGCCACGGTACCGCCCCGCAGCGCCGCAAAGCCGATCGCACCTGCGGCGCGGGCGCCGGTATGACCGTCACGGCCGCGCTCGCTGTTATCGGCAAGCTCTATACCCCGTCCGGCGGCGGCCGCTTCGCCGAGCAGCAGCGCCGTGCCCGAGGGCGCATCGACTTTCATCCGGTGATGCATCTCGACAATCTCGATGTCCCACTCAGGGGTCAGACGCGATGCCGCTTCACGCACCAGGTGCGCGAGCAGCGTTACGCCCAGCGAGGTATTGCCGGTCTGCAGCACCGGAATGGCCAGCGCCGCAGAATCGATCGCGGCGTGGTGGCGTTCGTCGAGGCCGGTCGTTCCAATGAGGATCGGGATTCCCGCACCGACCGCGGCATGAAGATTGCTCTGCAGCGCCGTGGGTGCCGAAAAGTCGACCAACGCCTCGCTGCGGTCGGCCAGGCTGGCGACATCACCACCCTTGTCGGCTCCGCCAACATTCTCGTGGCCCGCCGTTTCAAGCGCGCGGGCGAGTGCCTGCCCCATGCGCCCTTCGCTGCCGATGATGCCGATGCGTGCCATTTCGCTCCCCTAAGGTCTGAGCCAGCCGGCGGCAATGCCTTGGGCTGGCATAGAGGACGTGGCCGTGCTTGATGGCTCCATGGACGCCATCCGCAACATCGTCATTCTTACCGGCGCCGGGATCAGCGCCGAAAGCGGGTTGAGGACCTTTCGGGCCGTAGACGGACTATGGGAGGATCACCGGGTCGAGGACGTCGCGACGCCGCAAGCCTTCCGCCGCGATCCAGAGCTCGTACAGCGCTTCTACGACGAACGACGCGTGAACGTGATGGAAGCGCAGCCTAACGCAGCGCACCGCGCGCTGGCGCGGCTCGATGCCGAATGGGCCGGCGAGCTCCTGATAGTCACCCAGAACATCGACGATCTGCATGAGCGTGCCGGCGCGCGGCGGGTGCTGCACATGCATGGCGAAGTGCTGTCTGCATGGTGCACCGCCTGTGACGCGCGGCACCGCTGGACTGGAACGCTGATCGACGGGCCGCCGTGCCCCGCATGCACTCAGGCACAACTGCGGCCCGACATCGTCTGGTTCGGCGAAATGCCGTACCGGATGGACGAAATCTACCGAGCGCTGGGCCGTGCTGATCTGTTCATCTCGATCGGCACGTCCGGGGCGGTCTATCCGGCGGCCGGGTTCGTGCAGGAAGCCGGCCGCCACGGAGCCCGCACGCTCGAGCTCAATCTCGAGCGCAGCCAAGGGTCGGCATGGTTCGATGACACTCGGATGGGCACGGCTAGTGATCTCGTGCCGCGCTGGGTCGAAGAAGTCTTAGCCGGCTGAGCTGCAGGCTTTGCAGGCCGGGTCCTTCGCGATCGATAAAGTCCGCATGGCCGGCTTGAGACCATCGAGCAGGTGCAGCTTGCCCCACTGCGGATCGCCCATGCCACCGGTGCTGGCAACCAGCACGCGAACCGCCTGGAGCGCGGCGAACGTGCCCGTCCACCCCGCCATGGCTCCGAGCACTCCGTCTTCGGCGCAAGTATCGCAATCATCGGCATCGAAGGCATCGCCGACGTAGCAGCGGTAGCAGGCCTGATCCGGCAGATGCCCGGCGAAGGCGCCGACTTGCCCTTGGAAGCGGCCGATAGCCGCGGAGAGAAGCGGCACCCGGGCCTTAACGCAGGCGTCCGACACGGCGAGCCGGGTCGCGAAGTTGTCGCAGCCGTCGAGCACGAGGTCGGCGCCGGCCAACACGCTGCCGGCCGTTTCGGCGGTGATACGCTCATCGACCCAGCGGACATCGAGGTCTGGATCGAATTCGCGCACCCAAACCTCGGCCAGGCCCGTCTTGCGGTGGCCGATGTCATCCTCGCGATAGATCGTCTGGCGCTGAAGGTTGGTGGGATCGACCGTGTCGTGATCGACCAGCAGCAGAGCTCCGATGCCTGCACCCGCCAGATACTGCAGCGCCGGCGAGCCGATGCCGCCCAGACCGATCAGTACGACTTTGGATCGCGCCAGCGCGGCCTGTCCGGCGCCGCCGATCTCGGGGAGGACGATGTGGCGGGCGAACCTGTCGAGGCGATCGGGAGAGAACGTCATGTGAGGACGCTTAGCATATTCGCCAAGGCCGGCGAGGCCAGCGCGTAAAGCGCTCGCGCGGTTACCAATTCTTGAGTCCCCCGCGGTAAGCAGCCGAATGCAGCGATAGCTTCTGAGGACGCAAGTGCTCGAGACAACCGGCATAGTGACGGAAACCCCTCCGGGCATGGCGCCCAGACCGCCGCGCAAGAACGTCATGCTCGCGGCCACGATCGCAGCCGGCCCGATCTCTGCGCCCGTTCGCATCCGCAATCTTTCGGAAGCCGGGGCGATGATCGACGGTGCTGCGCTGCCCGATGTCGGCTCGACTCTCACTCTCAACCGGCTGGAGCTGTCCGTCGCGGGCACCGTTATTTGGAACAGAAGCGGTCGCTGCGGACTGCGGCTGGCAAGCGCCGTGGCGGTCGAGGACTGGATCGCGGGTGTGCGCAGCACCGCCAACAGCACCAGCCTTGGCCAGATGCGCATCGACAAGATCCAGGCCGCACTTCGCAGCGGAGCCGTGCTGGCCGAAGATTCGCCGGCAGTGCCTGAGCAGCGTCCCCGTGAACCTGTGATTCGGCGCATCGCAGCCGAGCTCGCGCGGGTGAAGCAGGCGCTCGATGCGGTCAGCGATACGCTGACCGACGACATCGACGTTCTCACGCGCCATCAGCGCGTGCTGCAGGACTTCGACATCGCGGCAATGGTGATCGAGGAGCTGGGGGAAGTGCTGGCTGCCGATAATCCGGAAGCCGCCCTGGCCAACGTAAAGATGCACGATCTGCGCAGCCGGCTCTCGGGCCGGCCGACGCTGATCTAGCTTCCTTCGTTAGCTCTCGAGCTGGCGCAGCAGGCTGCGCACGTCCCCGTCCATGTCGGCGTCGCGCTGCCGCAGGTCCTCGATCAGCCGCACCGCATGAATTACGGTCGAGTGATCGCGACCGCCGAATTTGCGGCCGATCTCCGGATAGGAACGCGGAGTCAGCACTTTCGCCAGGTACATCGCCACCTGCCGAGGCCGCACGACCGCGCGGGCACGTCGCTTGCTCGACATCTCGGCCCGGTCGATGCGGTAGAACTGGCATACCGTCCGCTGGATCTCGTCGATCGTGATCCGGCGGCGGTTGGCGGAAAGAATGTCCGTGAGCTGCTCTTCGGCGAGCTGCAGCGATACTTCCTGGCCGGTCAACTGGGCATAGGCGATCAACTTGTTGAGGCCGCCCACCAACTCGCGCACGTTACGGTTGATCGTGCGGGCGAGGAACTCGATCACGTCTTCGGGCACATCGAGCGGGGCGAAGCGCACCAGCTTGCTGTGCAGGATCGCGCGGCGCAGGTCGATGTCGGCCGGCTGGATATCGGCCACCAGCCCCATCGACAGCCGCGACAGCAGCCGGGGCTCGACCCCGTCGAGTGCCTGAGGCGCGCGGTCCGCGGCGAAGACCAGCCGCTTGCCCTCGGCGAGCAGTGCGTCGATCGTGTAGAGAAGCTCTTCTTGCGCGCTCGCTTTGCCGATGATGAACTGAATATCATCCACCAGCAGGAGGTCGAAGCCGCGCAGCCGCGCCTTGAACTCGATCATCTCGTTCGACTTCAGCGCCGAGACGAACTCGACCATGAAGCGCTCGGCGCTGCAGTAGAAGATCCGCGCCCGAGGGTGCGCTTGCAGATAGGAGTGGCCGATCGCGTGCAGCAGGTGGGTCTTGCCCTGACCGGTCGCCGCCTTGAGGTAGAGCGGGCTGAACTGCGGCTTTTCGGAGTTGGCCATGCGTTCGGCCGCGTTCTTGGCCAGCACGTTGGTCGTACCGGTCACGAAAGCCGCAAACGTCAGCGACGGGTCGAGGCCGACCGAGGACGTGAAACCATCGTCACCGATCGACTCCATGCCGCGGCCGCGGCCGGCAAAGCCATCGTTGGCAGCGCGGTGGCCGAACCCGTCGTCGCCGCGCAGCTCGAGGTCGGCGATCTTGCGGCGCCCGGGATGAACGGCGATCTTGACGTTGCGCACTTCGCTGCGCGCAATCTTCCACGCCAGCGACAGCCGATCGGCAAACCGGTCCTGGACCCAGTTCGCGGAGAACTCCGTGGGCAGGAAGAGGTGAAGCGTACCCGACTCCTTGCAGAAGCTGCCGAGTTGAATCGGCCGGATCCACTGCGTGTACAATTGGTGGCCCAGATCCTTGCGCAGGCCCTGGCTGATATCAGCCCAGTCCGCGGCTAGATCGACGGCTTCCTGATCTTCCATATTCCCCTCTGCGGCATTGCTCTTAGCCGAGCCAACCCGGCCAGCATGCGGCCCCATCCTGATCATTCTGACCAACCCCTTCCCCGAAAGGCCTGACCGTTTCCCGATACCGGGGAGCCAAGACACAACTCCACCCGCCCACGATTCCGAGTGTGAATCGTAGGGGCGTACCCGATCATCGTTCGTTCGTTTTTCGGCCGACGCGACCCGTCCGGCCGGCCCCTGTTATGACCGCCTCTTGGCCGGTCGCAAGGCTGCGAACTTAAAAAAAATGAAATATACCGCCTTGACTCGCGGCAAGCCCGCAGCCCCCCGTTCAAGTGGCTGAAACACCGCAGAAATCAGCCTTTCTTCACTCGAATCGCCGGATTCCCGATGGTTAGAGACGGGGCCTCCCAGACCCTCTCGCAGGGCCGAAAAAAGGGCCGGTGGAAAACCACCGGCCCGTTCCAAATTCGTTCTTCGGCAGACCCCGCGAGAGGTCGAATCAGAGAGCGGCGACTCGCTTGCTGAGTCGGCTCATCTTGCGCGCCACGGTGTTCTTATGGAGCACGCCGCGAGCCACGCCGCGAGCCATCTCCGGCTGCGCGCTCCGAAGCGCGGTCTGCGCCGCATCCTTGTCGCCGGCTTCGAGCGCGACTTCGACTTTCTTGACGAAGCTGCGGATGCGGCTGATGCGGGCACCGTTAATCTCGGTGCGCTTTTCGTTGCGACGGATGCGCTTCTTGGCTTGCGGCGTATTGGCCATGTCTGTCCTTACCTCGGGCCGCAATCAGTCGGCCGGAACTCAGCGTCTAAAACGTTTACGGAAGCGGCGGTTTCCCACCGGAAAGCGGCGCCCTTAGCGGTGAGGGGCCGAATCGTCAATGTCTTGTAGCAGCTCGGCAGACGGTCGGGCGGCTCATTTCTGGCACGCCGGGCAGAACCAGGTGCTGCGTCCCCCTTGAACAATTCGCCGCACCGCGCCCGTGCAAGGCGGGCGGCAAGGCTTGCCCTCCCGTCCATACACATCGAAGCGGCTGGCGAAGTAACCCAACTCTCCATCGGGCTTGGCGTAGTCCCGCAAGCTCGATCCGCCATGGCCGATCGCTTCCTCCAGGACATCGCGAATCGCGGGCACGAGGCGGTCGAGAGCCGGACGGCTTACCTTTCCGGCCGCCTTGCGCGGATCAATATGGGCGCGGAACAGGGCCTCGCAGACGTAGATGTTGCCGAGCCCGGCGACGATGCGCTGGTCGAGGAGCATGGCCTTGATCGAGGATCGGCGGTCCTTGAGAGCGTCGCGAAGATGCTCCGTCGTAAGATCGGGGCCGAGCGGCTCAGGTCCCATCGCCGCGAAAGCGGGCCAGGAGTCGATGGCGGCGGTATCGACGAGGTCGACGAAACCGAACCGGCGGGGATCGCACAGGGCGAAACGGTGGGAGCCGGTTTCGATCACCAGGTGATCGTGCTTGCCCGCCGAGTCAGGATCGATGCGCCAGCGCCCGCTCATGCCGAGATGGAAGACCATGGTGCAATCCCGATCTGTGTGGATCAGACCGTACTTCGCACGTCGGCCGAGGCCGGTGACGCGGGCGCCGGTCAACGCTTGCACCAGGTTCTGCGGAAACGGGAAGCGCATGTCCGGCCGGTTCAGCGCCACACGCTCGATCCGCTCCCCTTCGAGATGAAGGGCCAGACCGCGGACGGTCGTCTCGACTTCGGGCAGCTCGGGCATGCCCCCGGTTAGCGAGCCCTCGCATCTCTGTCATCGCCAAGCCCGCTTCGCCGCCTTAGAGCGCGTCCATGTTCGCTGGCCGGCCTCAAGCTCGTGCTTTCGCCCTGCTCGGGCTCGTCATGCTACTTTGGGCGGGAAACTCGATCATCGCCCGCGCGGTGCGCGACGATGTCGGGCCCTTTACGCTGGCTTTCGTGCGCTGGGCAGGCGCGTCGCTCGCGCTGGCGCCTTTCGCAATTCAGCCGCTGCGCCGCGACTGGCCGGCGATCCGGGCGCACTGGCGGCCGATCCTGTTGCTCGGCCTCCTGGGGATCGCTGCGTTCAACGCGCTGCTCTACTCCGGACTTCAATACACCACTGCCACCAACGCCCTGCTGCTCCAGGCTGCCATTCCGGCCATGGTCATGCTGCTCGACCGGTTGTTCTTCGGCGTCCGAGCGGGCCTTTGGCCAAGCCTCGGCGTCGCGGCGTCGATTTTCGGGGTTCTGGTGATCGTCTTTGAAGCCGATGCGGCCAATGCGCTGCGGCTGCGCTTCGGTCTTGGAGATGGTCTGATCCTGACCTCGGTCCTGGTCTGGGCGCTCTATACGGTGCTGCTGCGCCTGAGGCCGCCGGTCTCCGCGGTCAGCTTCATCGCCGCTACCTTCCTGATAGGAGTGGTCGCCATGGCCCCGCTGGCGGCAATGGAGTGGCACATGGGCCGCACAATCCGCTGGAGTCCGCAGCTCGGCGCCGCCTTCTTTTACGTGGCCCTGCTGCCTTCGCTGCTCTCCTACTTCATCTACAACCATGCGACCGGGATCGTCGGGGCGGCGCGGGCCGGGCAGGCGATCACGCTCATGCCCTTGTTCGGCGCTTTCCTGGCCGCCGCTCTGCTGGGTGAGCCGCTCTACGGCTTCCACTTCACCGGCATGGCTCTGATCCTGGCCGGTATTGTAGTCGCCGCGCTGGCGCCCCGGCAGACCCGACGCTAGAGGGCAAGCATGAGCGAAAGCGTTTCCTTCGGGTACGAGACGGTCGAGGCCGAAGAGAAAACCCGCCGCGTAGGCGCGGTCTTCTCCAATGTCGCCGCCAAGTACGACGTGATGAACGATGCGATGTCAGGCGGCATGCACCGGCTATGGAAGGACCAGTTCGTGCGGCGGGTAAAGCCGCAGCCCGGCGAGGCGATCCTCGACATGGCTGGCGGCACCGGCGACATTGCCTTCCGACTGGCCGAGCGCGGCGCGCAAGTCACGGTTGCCGACATCAACCAGGACATGCTCGACGTCGGGCTCGAACGCGCGGTCAAGCGCGGCATCGATACTTTGGTCTGGTCATGCCAGAACGCCGAGACGCTGAGCTATCCGGACCGCAGCTTCGACGCTTACACGATCGCCTTCGGCATCCGCAACGTGACGCACATCGACCGGGCGCTGGCAGAGGCGTTCCGCGTCCTCAAGTTCGGCGGCCGGTTCTTCTGCCTCGAGTTCTCGACCACCGAGTGGCCCGGCTTCAAGGACGCCTACGACTTCTATTCGCACAAGGTCGTGCCGCAGATCGGCAAGGCGATTGCGCATGACGCGGACAGCTATCGCTACCTCATCGAATCGATTCGACGCTTCCCGACGATGCCGGAGTTCGAACGGATGATCCGTGAAGCCGGGTTCGAGCGCACGAAGGTGGAGCCGATTCTCGGCGGGCTCGTGGCAATCCATTCGGGGTGGAAGCTCTGACCCGTCCCGCCACTCATATCTGGCGCCTGCTGAAGTGGGGCCGCACACTGGCGCGTCACGGCGCGTTGCGCGGGATCGAAGCCGATCTCAACACGCCGCAGCCCGTGCGCCGGCTAGTGCGGATCGCGCGCTTCGGCACCCGGCAGCCAGCCGTTCCCGATTACGCGGCCGCATTCCAGGACATCGGCCCGGCGGCGATCAAGCTCGGCCAGACGCTCGCAACGAGGCCCGATATCGTCGGCGAGCAGGCGGCGCGCAATCTGTTGCGGCTCCAGGACAGCCTGCCGCCGTTACCGTTCGACGCCATTCGCGCCGAAATGGAACGCAGCTTCGAGGCTCCGCTGGAGCGGTTCTTCGCCTCGATCGATCCGGTCCCGATCGGCTCGGCCTCCATTGCGCAGGTCCACAAGGGCATCACGACTGATGGCCGGGCCGTAGCGGTCAAGGTCGTGCGCCCTGGAATCCGCGAGCGGTTCGTCCGGGACATCGATACCTACGAATGGGCCGCCGCGCATCTCGAGGCGTTCGGCGGCGAAGCGAAGCGGCTGCGGCCGCGGCTGACCATCGCCAACTTTAAGCGCTGGACGAACCGTGAGCTGGATCTGCGCCGGGAGGCCGCCTCCGCGTCCGAACTGGCCGATGCGATGCGCGGCTTCGAAGGGTACTGTGTGCCTTCGATCGATTGGGACCGGACCAACGGCCGGGTCATGACCATCGAATGGATCGACGGCGCGAAGATTGGCGACATCGGCGCGCTTCAGGCCGCGGGGCACGACTTGCCGCTGCTGGCCCGGCGGCTGGTCATCGCCTTCCTCACCCAGGCGATCAGCGCGGGCTTCTTCCACGCCGACATGCACCAGGGGAACCTGTTCGTGCGGCCCGACGGCACGATCGTCGCGATCGACTTCGGCATCATGGGCCGCATCGACCGCCGAGCCCGTCAGTGGCTCGCCGAGATTCTCTACGGCCTGACCACCGGCAATTACCGCCGCGTCGCGGAAATCCATTTCGAGGCGCAATACGTGCCGAGCTACCACTCGGTCGAAGAGTTCGCGACAGCCCTGCGCGCAGTGGGTGAGCCGATGCGCGGCAAACCCGTCAGCGAGCTTTCGGTGGGCATGATGCTCGACGGGCTGTTCGCGATCACTCGCGACTTCGACATGCAGACCCAGCCGCACTTGCTGCTGCTGCAGAAGACGATGGTCATGGTCGAAGGCATCGCCCGCCAGCTCCACCCCGAAATCAACATGTGGGACGTCTCGGCACCGTTCGTCCGCAACTGGATCCGCGACGAACTGGGGCCCGAAGCGGCGTTGGCGGACCGTATCCGCGAGGATACCGAAACGCTGCTGCGCGTGCCGGCGCTGATCCGCCGCATCGAAGAGCGCTATCCGCCGCGCGGCGGCGCCCCCGAGCAGCCGCCCCTGCCCGAAGTAGAGCTGCTCTGGAGCCGCCGGCGCCGCCGCCGCGGCAATTGGCCGGCTTATGTGCTCAGTGGGCTGGTCGGCGGGGCGCTGGTGGGAGCCGCCGCCCTGCTTGGATGGGTCGGCTAGCAAGCTGGCGTTGCTACCGCGGCACAGCTAGGTTCGGCAGACTTGCCCGAGGGAGTGAAGCACCGGATCATGAGCGCGCCGCGCATCCTACTGATCGTCGGCGGCGGCATTGCCGCCTACAAGGCGTGCGAACTGGTGCGCCTGATCCGCAAGGGCGGCGGCGACGTCACTTGCGTGCTGACTGAAGGCGGGGCGCAGTTCGTCACGCCGATGAGCCTGGCGGCGCTGTCGGAGAACCCCGTCCATACCTCGCTCTGGGATCTCAAGAACGAAGCCGAGATCGGTCATATCCAGCTAAGCCGACAGGCCGATCTCGTCGTGGTCTGTCCGGCGACCGCGGACCTCCTCGCCAAGATGGCGGCGGGTCTTGCCGATGACCTCGCAACAACGCTGCTCCTCGCCACCGACAAGCCCGTTCTGGCGGCACCGGCGATGAACGTGCGGATGTGGCAGCATGCCGCCACGCAGCGCAATGCCGCCTGGCTGCGGCAATCCGGCGTGCGCGTGATGGAGCCCGACGAAGGCGCGATGGCCTGCGGGGAGTACGGCCCCGGCCGTCTCCCCGAGCCCGAAGCGATCTGGCGAACGATATGCGCCATGCTCGGCCTCGATGTCGGCGGACCACTCGCTGGCCAGCCCGATTTCGACCCCGATCCCGAGCACCGGCCGCTCTATGGCAAGCACGTGCTGGTGACCGCCGGCCCGACGCACGAGCGGATCGACCCGGTGCGCTACATCGCCAACCGCTCCAGCGGGAAGCAAGGCTTCGCGATCGCTGCGGCTGCGGCTGCGGCGGGGGCGCGTGTCACGCTGGTGTCCGGCCCGGTAGCACTCGGCACCCCGCCCGGCGTCGAACGCGTCGATGTCGAAAGCGCCGAGGAGATGGCGGCGGCGGTCGCGGCGGCGCTGCCTGCCGATGCCGCGATCATGGTCGCGGCGGTCGCAGACTGGCGAAGCCAGGATTCCGCCGCCGAGAAGATCAAGAAGCGCGGCGCGGCGCCGCCGACGCTACGGCTGACCGAGAACCCGGACATCCTGGCCACCGTGGCCGCCGGCCCGCAGCGGCCGCGCCTGCTGATCGGCTTCGCGGCTGAAACCGAGGACGTGATCGCCAATGCAATCCGCAAGCGCGAGGCCAAGAACGTCGATTGGATCGTCGCCAACGACGTCTCTCCTGCCAGGGGAAACGACACGATGGGCGGCGACAGCAACACCGTGCATCTCATCTCGGAACACGGAACGGAGAACTGGGAGCCGATGAGCAAGCAGGCGGTCGCGCGCAAGCTGGTCGAGCGCATGGCACAGGCGCTGTCCGATGGCTGAGCGGGTCGGCGTGCAAATCAAGCGCCTGCCGCACGGCGAAGGTCTCGCGATGCCATCTTACGCCACCGAGGGCGCGGCTGGCATGGACGTCGTTTCGGCCGAAGACGTGGCCATTCCCTCGCGCGGCCGCCATGCGGTAGCCACGGGCTTCGCAGTAGCGATCCCGCCGGGATACGAGCTGCAGGTACGGCCCCGCTCCGGGCTGGCTCTCAAGCACGGCATATCGCTGCCCAACACCCCCGGCACGATCGACAGCGACTATCGCGGTGAGCTCAAGGTGATCCTCATCAACCTCGGCGACGACACATTCCACATCACCCGGGGCGACAGGATCGCCCAGCTTGTCCTCGCCCCGGTCACTCTTGCGGTATGGCACGAGGTCGAAGCGCTCGACGATACGGCGCGCGGCAGCGGGGGATTCGGCTCGACCGGCGGTCACGCCCGCCTCGCCTGACCCCGCTCAGGCGGCCTCGCTGATCTCGCAGTTGCTGAGCGAGCCGCGCAATTTGTCCGCCGGCACCGCGCGCGAGAACAGGAAGCCCTGGAGCTGGCTGCATCCGGCGCTGCGCAGGAAATCCTCCTGATCCGAGGTTTCGACTCCCTCCGCCGTCACCTCCAGTCCCATCGCGTGCCCCAGCGTCACGACAGCGGTCACGATCGCGCCCGCATCCATCGTCAGGCCGAGGCTCTGGATGAAGCTCTTGTCGATCTTGATCTTGTCGACCTCGAATTCGCGCAAGTAGCTGAGCGACGAATAGCCGGTCCCGAAGTCGTCGAGCGCAATCCGGAAACCTTCCTGCCGCAGCCGCTTCAGCGCGCCGCGGACCGTCTCGTTCTGATCGAGCACCACGCCCTCGGTGACTTCGAGTTCGAATTGATGCGGACTCACGCCTTGGTCGCGCACCAGCTTGCAGATCCGCTCGGCAAAGGTGTCGTCGCAGAACTGGATCGGCGAGAGATTCACCGCAATCGTCAGCTGCGGCCATTCCTTGGCCACTTTGCACGCGTCGCGGAGCACCCAGTCGCCCAGTGCAGAGATCAGCCCAGTCTCTTCGGCGACCGGCACGAAGAGCTGCGGCGCGACCCAGCCGCGGGTTGGATGGTGCCAGCGAACCAGCGCTTCGAGCCCGATCACCTTGCGGCGCGTGGAGTCGACCACCGGTTGGTAGTGGACGCTGAGACCCTCGCGGGTGTCGAGAGCCACGCGTAGGTCGGCTTCGAGCGTGGCCCGTAGCTGCACCGTCTCGTCCATCGATTCGGTGAAGAACCGATAGCAGTCGCGGCCTTCGTCCTTGGCTCGATAGAGCGCGATGTCGGCCTTGCGCATCAGGTCGGTCCGGTCGGTGCCGCACTCCGGCGCGACGGCGACGCCGATACTGACCCCGACGTGCGCCTGGTTGCCGTGGATGTCATAAGGCTGGTGCAGATCGGCGAGAATACGCTCCAGCACCGTCTCGATGCCGTCTTCCATATCCTCCTTTTCCAGCAGGATCGCGAATTCATCACCGCCCAGGCGCGCGACCGTCTGGGATCGGAGAAGCACGCGGGAAAGCCGGCGCCCGACTTCCTGGATCAAGGCATCGCCGGCAAAGTGGCCGAAGCGGTCGTTGACGTTCTTGAAGCGATCGAGGTCGAGCAACATCAGCGCCATGTTCTCGCCGTGACGGGCGCGGATCAGTGCCTGCTCCGCGTTGTCGTTGAACAGGGCGCGGTTCGGCAGCCCGGTCAACACATCATGATAAGCGAGGTGGTGAGCCTGGGCTTCCTTCGCCTTCAGTTCGAGGTGTGCCTGCTCCAGCTCGATGAGGTGTTCGTCGTCCCGCTTCATCAGCGCTCGCATCCGGTAGGCCATCAGCACCAGGAGAAAGGCGATGACCGCGAACACACCGGCTGCAGGCAGCAACAAGCCTTGGATGACCATCGCGCCTGCCGGTGCAGGCTTCCAGAAGATGTTGGTGAGCGCTGCGCCGTCGCTGTTCATGATCGGCGTCGAGGCTTCACCATCGCGCAATTCCGCGGAGTCGGAGAGCCGGGCGTCGGTCAGGTAGTTGAGCTTCGATGCATCCGAGAGAAACTGATCGTCGAGATAACGGAGGCTGATGAGTACCGGCGCCCGTGCCGTCTCCAGCAGATTGTCGTCGCTGACACGGGCCATCCGCATCGCACTGACCAGGGCCACCTGGTCGCCCACGCGCACCAGATCCGTCGCATGAATGGCACTGGCCGTGGTTTGAACGGTCGGGAACACGGTCATCGGCTCGTTCGACAGCCCCGGTTGCGGTGGAAAGACCAGGGGAGCCGGCGGAGAACCAGGCAAGCGCTCGTTGAGATTGCTCCTGCCCATCGGGCGTTGCAGTTCGCCTCGCGCCAGGCTCACGAATCGACCGACGGCAGGAGCCACGCGGTCATAGGCCGCTGGTGGCGCTTCCTCACGCTGCACCGAGGCGTAGATCGGACGGTTCTCTCCATCCACGATATAGGTCTCGTGGACGTCATAGAGATCGAACAGACGGAACCCGACATTCTCGTTGAGCCAGGCCTGATCGGGCGCGCTTGTGTCAGCTACCGCGATGCACTCGTCGCACAGGCCAATCGATTCCTGCGCAAGCGCCAACTCGTCCATGGCCTTGGTCGCAGTGCGCCAGACTTCCATCTGCTGGCCCAGCAGCGACATGGTGTCTGTACCCCGCCCCGCCACGACGAGCGCTCCGCCGCAGACCAGCGCGGTGATCAGCAAAATCACGGCGCCGGGCAGAAGCACCCGGCGGCGGAAACGGTGGTTGAAACTCTTTTGGACCCCCGTGGGCATGGCACGCACTTTCCTGACGAATGTGCTCCGCCCTTGCCGTGCCGCCGATTACGATCGGCCGCCCGGGACCTAAGTATTTGCGCTAGCTTAAATATCCTCGCCGTGAGGGGACCCCGTCCACCTCTTCCGAGGTCTGGCGGAGCCAAGAAAAAGGCGGGCTGCCACAGGGACAACCCGCCGTCAGGTCAGGGACGAGCCGAAGCCCGCCCCCGGGGAACGAGTTTCAGTCTCCCGGCTCAGCGCCGGTTGGACTGGTTCTCCGGGGCAACCGAAATCCGCACCGTCTCTCCCGAATTGCCCGGGAAGCCGGTGAACATGGCTTCGACGAGGTTCGGCACGAGGTACTGCAACCGGTTCGAAGTCGAGGCGGCCTGCGCTTCACCTTCGAACAGCCGCTGCCCGTCGGCAGCACGGTCGATCTTCAGCTCGATCCCGCTGGTGTAGACGGTGTAGCTGTAAACCTCGTCACGTCCGAAGAAGCTGTCGTTCCAGCCCCAGCCCCACGGGCGGTAGGACGGCACGTAAGCGACTCGCGGACCGCGCGGAGTGCGGTAGACGACCGGCGCGTAGCCGTACCACGAGGAGTAGAACGGATCGCGATAGGTCCGCGGAACGGAGCGGACCCGCTCGCGGCCGTTGTCGACGCCATAGTCGAAGCGGACCAGAAGCTGCGCGTTGGCCGGGTCGTTGACCGGCGTATAGCCCAGCGCCGCCATCTGGTCGGCGACCAATTGCGCATAGTGGCGGAACTCGATGCCGCCAGCGAGTGTCGGATCGTCCGGCACGACCGTGAAAGTCTGTCCGGCCGGAGGCGGGAGCTGAGAGGCGAAACGGGATACATCGGCGCGGAATGGAGAGGCGCAGGCAGCCAGAGCGGCCAGCGCCAGCGGCACCAGCGCAAACCTCAGGCCACGGGCCATTTTGCTCATAGTGTTCATGCGAACTCTCTTTCGGATCTAGGTGAGGAGCCCGCCGCTCTCCCTCAACAAGGCGCGAGTCTGCCGTCGATAGAACGTGTCATAAGAAAGCTGGCCTGAATAGCCGTTGAACGCAGGCACTTGGAAATCCTAGACTTTCCAAGTGCCTGACGTCGCCTGACCCGCAATGGTCGGCGGCTCAGCCTCTGACCAGGCCGAGCGCCTTGTAGGTCGCGTGGAGAGTCGGGCTCGCGATTTCCCGCGCCCGGGCCGCGCCCCGCGCCAGGATGGCGTCGAGTGCTTCCCGATCTTCGAGCAGTCCGGTGAAGCGGGCCGAGATTGGCCGCAGCGTTTCGACCAGGAGCTCGCCGAGTGCCGGCTTGAAAGTGCCGAAGCCCTGTCCGCCGAACTCGCCGAGAACCTCTGCCGCCGACTTGTCAGCCAGGGCTCCGTAGATGGTGACCAGGTTGAGCGCTTCCGGGCGCGCGGCGAGGCCCGCTTCCTCGCTCGGCAGCGGCTCGGGATCGGTCTTGGCCTTCTTGACCTTCTTCATCATCTCGTCCGGGTCGTCGGCCAGGTTGATCCGGCTGAGGTCCGAAGGGTCAGACTTGCTCATCTTCGCGGTGCCGTCGCGCAGGCTCATGATCCGCGCCGCGCCAGGCGGGATGATCGGGTCGGGCAGCGTGAACAGCGGTGCGTCTTCGGCGCAGAAGTCGTTGTTGAACTTCTGCGCGATGTCCCGCGCCAGTTCGAGGTGCTGCTTCTGGTCCTC
>CAYTPY010000027.1:0-24044 GCA_964439725.1 uncultured Erythrobacter sp.
CTGGCATGACCATCAGGTCGGTGATCGAGCGGACGCCCTGCTGCAGCACTTCGTCAGCGAGCTGGAACGCTTCCTTGAAGGTGGTTTCCGCCTTCGCGACCAGGAACAGGTTCTGGTTGGGGATGACAAGCAACGTATCGACGTTCTTCTGCAGCTCTTCGATGCCCGATTCCGCCGAACGCATGCGGCGCGTGCCTTCGAACAGGAATGGCTTCGTCACCACGCCGACCGTCAGGATGCCCTTGCTGCGCGCGATCTCGGCAATTACCGGCGCCGCGCCGGTGCCGGTACCGCCGCCCATGCCGGCAGCGATGAACACCATGTTCACACCTTCGAGCGCGCGCTCGATGTCTTGAACGGTCTCTTCAGCCGCGGCCCGCCCGACTTCGGGACGCGAGCCGGCTCCAAGACCGCGCGTGATGTCCGGCCCCAGTTGGATGCGGTGTTCGGCGATCGAGGCGTTGAGCGCCTGCGCGTCAGTGTTCGCGACGATGAAGTCAACGCCTTCGATCTCGGCCTCGATCATGTTGGCGATCGCGTTGCCCCCGGCGCCGCCGACGCCGATCACCGTAATCCGCGGACGCAGTTCCTCCACGGATGGCGGGCCGATATTGATGCTCATTCAAAGCTCTCCTCGAGGAGGCGTGGATAGTTTGCCTTGCCGCGCTTGTGCCACAAAGGGATTCGTCGGTGCAAAAGGTAAATGGAACTTTCCACAGCCCCGCGCTGACGGCGCAAGTCTCTAAAAATACTCTTTCATTGCTGTCCAGATGCGCCTGACGTGCGCTAATCCGGGTGAACGGTGGCTCGTCGAGAAGCGTGAACCGATGGTCCGAATGTCAGTCGGGCTCTCCGCCGCGTAAATAATGAGGCCCGCTAAAGTCGCAAATCCTGGAACGGCATGCGCTTCCGGCAATCCTTTGAGCGAGGGTGGTCGGCCGATCCGCACCGGCCGGCCTAAAGCCGCCTGCGCGTAGTCGGCCAGACCGGCCAGTTCGGCGCCTCCTCCGGTCAACACGACCTGGCGACCTTGCCGACCCGAGAAACCCTGCGCTTCCAGCGCCCGGCCGACTTGGCTGACAAGCTGGTCTAGTTCCCCGGTGATGACGCTGATCAACTCCGCGCGAGGGATCCGGTTGTTCTCGTCGGCTCCGCGGGCAGTTGGTCCCGAACGATCGTCACCGGGTCCGTTCACCGGGATCATCTCGCGGTGGTCGGCGGGACTGGCAATTGCCGAACCATAAACACACTTCAGCCGCTCGGCCTGGAAGCGGCGAATACCGAAGGCGCTCGCAATCGCATCAGTGATATCCGCAGAGCCTAGCGGTATCGCTGCCAGACCGACCAGCATGCCGCCCATGTAAACCGACACGTTGGTGACTTGCGCGCCGAACTCGACGAGCGCGACGCCAAGGTCCCGCTCCTCCGGAGTCAGGCAGGCGTATCCGGTCGCCAACGGCGATGCAACGACGGCTTCCACCTCGAGATGCGCATTCTGCACCGCTTCGGTCAGGTTGCGCATCGGCGCCCCGTCCGCGAGCATGACGTGCACATCAACGCCGAGCCGCTCGGCATGCAGGCCGCGTGGATTGGCGATTCCTTCTGCGCCGTCGAGGAAGTAGCACGCCGGCTGAGCGTGGAGCACCATGCGTCCGTCCGGCTCGATGCTCTCCTGCGCCGACACCAGCAGATGCTCGATATCTTCTTCTTCGATCCGGCGCCCGCCGATGTCAATCTCCGCCGGTGAAATCTGGCTGGTCAGACCCGCGCCTGAACAGCCGATCCAGACGCTGGCGACGCTTGTTCCGGCGAGCTTCTCAGCCCGCTCGATCGCGTCGCGCACCGCGTAGGTCGCCGCGGCCATGTCAGTGACGTAGCCCCGGCGGATCCCTTGCGCAGCCCGATGGCCGCTTCCGAGCACGATCATTTCGCCGCCTTCGGTCAGACCGGCGATCATTGCAGAGATGCGGAAGGAGCCGATGTTCACGGCGCCGAACAATCGCACGATGCGTGGCTGCGCGGCGGACATCAGCTTCCGCTCGCCCCCATGACTTCCTGGCCCCGGCCAGGTACGCGCATATAGATTCGCTCCGGATTACGCATGTCGAACGCGGCGACTTTGCCCCCCAGCAGCCGATTGACGCCGTCCAGTCGCGCGAAGTTCATCAGCGCGCCAGCCGACGCCTCCGTTCCTTGCGGCAGGGCCAGCATCTGTCCGGTGGAGAAGGTCAGATTCCAGCGTCGGTTACCCACCCATTCCGCCTCCGCAACCTGCGGCCGCAGCGCCGGCGCGGCATCGAGCAAGTCGCTCAGAGACCCGACCTGCTTTTGCGCTCCGGGGCCCGAAATCCGCAGCATGCCTTTGGCAGCCTCGTCCGAAACCGGTTCGAGCTCGTGCCCGGTGGCATCGATCAGCACCATCCGGTCGGGCCGGCGCAGCACCGCGTGCGGCTCTCGCTCGACGATATCCACCACGACAGTGTCAGGAAGCTGCCGCGACACCCGGGCGTCAGCCACCCAGGGCAACTCGATCAACGAATTGCGGAGCGCGTGCAGATCGACCAGCGGCATCGCACGGTCTTTCTCACCGAGCACCCGCTCGTACACCTTGAGCTCGTTCAAGCGCTCGACCCCGCGTACTTCCACGCGGTTCACTTCATACCCGGCGTCCGCTGCGGCCAGCGCGATCTGCTGGCTCGCCAAAGCTGTGAATCCGGCCATGCTGGCGATCAGCCAGGCCAGCGCGGCTGTGCCAGCCAGAATGATCACCAGGAATGCCTTATGCAATTGCTCCTCGGTAAAGGGGAGCACGCGCATCAGCCCATCGAAGAAGCTATTCGTCGTCTGCTTGGCCTTGCGCACCCTCGTCTTCGCGCCCTGGGCGCGCGCCTGACGGCGGACCGGCTTGGCATTACGACGGATCGTCTGTGCCATCAGCTAGCCCGCTCGAGCTTGCCGAAGCGAACCAGGGCTTCCTCGATGATGATTTCCACCAGTTCGGCATATTCGATGCCGCAATGCTTCGCCTGCTCTGGTACGAGACTGAGCGGGGTCATGCCGGGCTGCGTGTTGGTTTCGAGCAGGAACAAGCCTTCGGCACCCTGCTCATCATCCCAGCGGAAGTCCGAGCGGCTCGTTCCATGGCAGCCCAGCCGGCGGTGCGCGCCCAGCGCATACTCGAGACACAACTGCGTAATTACAGGCGGGATCAGCGCTGGACAGACATGCTCCGTCATGCCTTCGGTGTACTTGGAATCGAAATCGTAGAAACCGGACTTCGGCACCAGCTCGGTCACCATGAGCGCCCGGTCGCCGAGGACGGCGGCCGTGAGCTCACGACCTCGAATGTAAGGCTCTGCCAACAAACTGTCGAACCGCTGCCACGGACCCTCGGCATCCGGCCGGATCGGATTGCCGCAGTTCGATTCGTCGGTGAGGATCACCACGCCGACCGACGAACCTTCATTGATCGGCTTCAGCACGTAAGGCCGTGCCAGCGGATCGGCCTCGTGAAGATCGACAGAACGAACGATCCGCCCGCCCGGCATGGGAATGCCGTGGGGCACCAGCGCTTGCTTGGTCAGCTCCTTGTCGATGGCAATGACCGAGGTCTGCAGCCCCGAGTGCGTGTAGGGAATGCCCATGAGGTCGAGCATCCCTTGGACGGTGCCGTCCTCACCGGGCACGCCATGTAGCGCGTTGAAAACGACGTCCGGTGCCGCCTCAGCCAAGCGCGCGGCAACGTCGCGATCCATGTCGATGCGGGTGACGCTGTGGCCGCGCGATTCCAGGGCGTCGGCCACGCCGTTTCCGCTCATCAACGAAACGGGGCGCTCGTTCGCCCACCCGCCCATCAACACGGCGACGTGAAGCTTCGGCAGGCTCACCACCGCCCTACCCTCTGGATTTCCCATTCGAGCGTTACGCCCTGGCTTTGCGAGACGCGGCGGCGCACTTCCTCGCCGAGGCTTTCGATATCGGCGCTGGTGGCCGAACCGGTGTTGATGAGAAAGTTGGCATGCTTCTCGCTCACCTGCGCGTCGCCTACTTTCAAGCCCCTGCACCCCGCGGCATCGACCAAACGCCACGCCCTGTCGCCCACCGGGTTCTTGAAGGTTGAACCGCCGGTTTTGCTCCGCAGCGGCTGCGTCTCCTCCCGGGCCCTCGCAATCCGCTCCATCTCCGCCGCGATAGCCTTCGGATCGCCAGGCGTCCCGCGGAAGCGAGCGGCCACGACAATGGCGCCGTCGGGAAGATTGGAATGGCGATAGGAGTAGCCCATGTCGGCTACCGGCAACGTGATCAGCGCCCCACTTGGCAGCACCACGTCACAGTCCACGAGGATGTCTGCGACTTCGCGGCCGTAGGCACCGCCGTTCATCCGAACGAACCCGCCGACGGTGCCGGGAATGCCGCGCAAGAACTCCAATCCCGCGATCCCCGCATCCCGCGCGGTCGAGGCGACCAGGATGCCGCTCGCCCCGCCGCCGCATTCGATGATGCAGTCTCGCTTCACCTCGACCGACGAAAAGGCTTTACCAAGACGCACCACGACTCCGGGCACGCCGCCGTCACGAACGATGAGGTTCGACCCAAGACCAAGCGCCATGATCGGCGTACCTTCATCGAGCTCGCTCAAGAAATCGACCAGGTCGTTCGTGTCGGCCGGCTCAAACAACCAGTCTGCAGGTCCACCGCTCTTGAACCATACGAGCTTGTCGAGCGGTGCATTCCGCGCCAGCTTTCCGCGGACATTCGTCGGCACCCAGCCGTCGAAACCGTATTCGGTGTCTGATCCTGGGGCGGAGGCGTGCTCCTGGTAGGAACCGATCTGCTCGCTCATGCCGCCTGCTCCTGCCTGGCGGCGATCTCGGTCGGGAGGCTGGCAGCCCACTTCGTGATATCCCCAGCGCCCAGGCACACCACCATATCGCCTGGCTGGAGAAGACCGGAGAGGCGTTCAACCAGCTCGGCCGGATTGGCGATCTCCGCGGCCGAACGGTGGCCCCGTTCCTTGAGGCCCGCCACGAGAGCTGCGGCATCCACACCCGCAATCGGCGCCTCACCCGCCGCATAGACCGGAGCGACGAAGACCACGTCGGCGTCGTTGAAGCAGCTCTGAAACTCGCTCATCAGGTCGTTTAGCCGCGTATAGCGATGAGGTTGCGCCACGGCGATCACCCGGCCTTTGGCGGCCTCGCGAGCAGCCGAAAGCACAGCGCGGATTTCCACCGGATGATGAGCATAATCGTCGATCACGCTGGCGCCCGCGACTTCCCCGACCCGGGTGAAGCGCCGCCGCACACCTCCGAAGCGAGCAAACCCGGCGCGGATCGTGTCGTCCTCGCACCCCAGCTCTACCGCGACAGCTATGGCGGCGAGTGCGTTCTGCACGTTGTGACGGCCAGGCATAGGCAGCGCGATATCTGCAATCACCCGGCTCTTACCGTCCCGCTCAGTATGGATAACATCGAACAGGTTACCCCCGCCTGCCTTTATCCCTCGCGGCCGGACGTTCTCGGCGCGCCAATCGGCTTGCGCTGAAAAGCCATAAGTGACGATGCGCCGATCCCGAACCCGGGCCATGACTTTTTGCACTTCCGGATGGTCGATGCACAGGACTGCGGCACCGTAGAACGGTACGTTCTCGATGAACTCTATGTAAGCTTCGCGGACAGCATCGAAGCTGCCATAGTGGTCGAGGTGTTCGGGATCGATGTTGGTGACCACGGCAAATGTTCCGTCGAGCCGCAGGAAGCTGCCGTCGCTCTCGTCGGCTTCCACCACCATCCAATCGCCGGCGCCCAGTCGCGCGTTGGAGCCGTAGCTTTCGATAATGCCGCCGTTGATGACGGTAGGGTCGATACCGCCGGCATCAAGCAAGGCCGCAACCATCGATGTAGTGGTGGTCTTGCCATGCGTTCCGGCCACCGCGACCGTGCGCTTCAACCGCATCAACTCCGCCAACATCTCGGCCCGGCGCACGACCGGTATGCGTGCCTCCAACGCCGCCGTGACTTCGGGATTGTCGCGCTTGACCGCGGTCGAAGTGACCACCACGGCAGCTTCGCCGAGATTCTCGGCTTTGTGCCCGACCAAGACGTTGATGCCCCGCGCCCGCAGCCGTTCGACCGACGCGCTCTCTGAGAGATCCGATCCCTGGACGCTGTAGCCGAGGTTATGCATCACTTCGGCGATACCCGACATTCCGATCCCGCCGATGCCCACGAAGTGGATCGTGCCTATGTCGATTCCGGGACCCTTCATCGTTGCGCCCCGCCAGCGAGAGCTGCTCCCGCCTTTGCCGTTCCCTCGCTGGCGATGCGGATCACATCCTGGATCGGAGCGCCGCCGAAGCTCTCTACCAGATCCGCGAGGTCGCGGGCCGCATTCGGCCGCCCGCAATTCCATGCGGCGTGAGCGGCCGTCGCGAGAGTCTCGGGATGCTGCGCCATCGCGTTGATCTGCTTGGCCAGCTCCTTGGCCGTGAAACTATGCTGGCGGATCGAGCGGGCACCGCCTGCTTTCACAATCTCGCGCACGTTCGCAGCCTGGTGATCGTCGGTCGCAATGGGCAGCGGCACCAGGATTGCGGGGCGCCCGACGGCTGTTAGCTCTGCGATCGTCGAGGCGCCGGCCCGTCCGATAAACAGATGGGTGTCAGCAAGCCGCGCGCTCATGTCTTCGAAATAGGTCCCGAGTTCAGCCGCAATGCCATGATTGGCATAGCGCGCGCGCACCGCTTCAAGATCCTCCGGCCGGCATTGCTGCGTCACCTGCAGGCGCGAGCGAAGGGCCGGCGCCAGCATGGCCAAACCATCCGGCACAACTTCCGACAGGACGCGAGCTCCTTGACTGCCGCCGGTCACGAGAACCCGTAGCAGGCCCTCTGCCGTGAACGGCGGGAACGGTTCGTCGCGCAGCGCCAGGACTCCCGGGCGCACAGGGTTACCAACGAGATGCACTTTGCTGGCGTGCTTGGGCTTCAGGCGATCGACCTGCGGATAGGCTGTGGCGATGGCGTTGACCCTGCCGGAAATCAGCCGGTTGACACGCCCCAGCACCGCATTCTGTTCGTGGATCACGCTCGGAATGTCAGCAGCCCGCGCGGCGAGCAGCGCCGGCAGCGCCGGATAGCCGCCAAACCCGACCACGGCGGTTGGCGCGAAGCTGTCGTAAAGCCGCAAAGCCATGCTGCGGCCTTCGCACACCGCCGCCAGGCCTTTGATCCAGCCCAGGGGGTTCTTGCCGAAGCGGCCGGCGGGGAGAACGTGCGCCGGCAAGAAATCCGGTTTTCCAGGAATGTCGCTGCCACGTGCGTCGGTGATCAGGGCTACATGGTGCCCCCGCCGCTCAAGCTCGTGCGCCAAGGCGAAGGCAGGCGTCAGGTGTCCGCCGGTTCCGCCCGCCGCGAGAACATAGTGACGCGAAACCGGACTCACCGCCGGCGCTCCTTTCCGCTCTTGATCTTCTGGGTAGGCGCCATTGGCAGGAAATCGTCCGCCACGCCGCGCCAATCGAACCGCTCGCGGCTGAGATACGGGTTGCGCCGGGTGATGGCGAGCAGGAGCCCAACCAGGAAGCACTGGGCGATGGTTGACGAACCGCCATAGCTCACCAGCGGCAGTGTCAGCCCCTTCGATGGAAACAGTTGCAGGTTCACCAGGATATTGACGAACGCTTGCCCTCCGAACAACGCCACGAGACCTGTCGCCGCGAGCAGAACGAACAGGTTGTCCTCGTCCACCATGCGCAGGAGTACGCGCAGCACGATCGCCAGGTAAAGCAGCACGATCACACCGCAGATCAGGAGCCCAAACTCCTCCCCGATGACCGAGAACACGTAGTCCGTATGCGCTTCGGGGAGCCGCATCTTTTCGGTCCCCAGCCATAGCCCGGTTCCGGTCCAACTCCCGCCCATCAAAGTGCGGCTTGCGAGATCGACTTGGTCGAAGGCAGTGCCGCCGCCGAGGAACGAGTCGATACGGTGACGGGCGTTGTCGTAGAAAAGGTAAGCAAGCGCGAGCATCGCCATAGCGCCGCCGCCAAGCATGCTGATCCGTTGCAGGGGAAGCCCCGCCAGCATGACTAGCACGAGCCAGGCGCATCCAAACAGGATCGCGTCGCCCAGGTTCGGCTGCACCATCAGAAGGATGACGATGAGGCCCGTTAGCGCCGCGCTCAAAGCTATGACGGGAAGCCCGGGATCGCGGGCACGCCATGACAGGATCCAGGCAACGGCGACCGCAAAGGCAGGCTTGAGAAACTCGCTGGGCTGGAAACGGATGCCGAAGTCCAACCATCGCCGCGCGCCGTTCACCTCTGATCCGATGACGGGCACCAGCAACATCGCGGCAATCATCGCGGCACTCAGCACGATCGTACCCCGGCGCACCAGTTCGCGCGGCATCAACGAGGTCGAAATCAGCACGAGCAAGCCGAGGAACTGCCAGCGCAAGTGCAGCCAGAAGAAGTACAGATCGCCTAGTTCCGCATTGCCGGTAGAAAGCCGGCGCGCGCTTGCCGGAGACGCCGCAGCAACGGCTATCGCGCCGATCGTCATCAGGGCGAGCACGAGCACAAGCAGTCCGCGGTCCAGCTCTCGCCACCAGATCTGCAGCTGGCGCTTGCGACTGCGCGGGAACTGCTGGGCGGGCGCCCTGCGCTCTCCGGGGCGTGGGATGTAAGGTCGAGCCGGGATCATGCTGCGGAAGTCGCGCTACAAACGTCGGGCCCGCCAGCGGAGGCGCCGGTCAGTTCCGCGACAAGCTTGCGGAAGCAGTCGCCGCGCTGCTCATAGTCGCGGAATTGGTCGAAGCTGGCACAGGCAGGCGAGAACAATACCACGTCGCCTGGTTTTGCGGCCTTGATCGAACGCCGCACGGCTTCACACAGCATCTCGCATCGCTCCACGTGCATATGGGGATCGAGGATATCGCCGAAGAGCGGCCCAGCCTCGCCAATCGTATAGGCGGCGGCGATATTGCCGAAAGCAGGCGCACATTCGTCGAGGTCGTCGCTCTTCGGCAGCCCACCGCAAATCCAGTGCACCCGCCTGTCGGGATCGGGGGGCCAGGCTGCCAGGGCGGGCGCGGTCGAGGCGGGGTTGGTCGACTTGCTGTCATTGACGAACAGCAATCCGCCGAACTCCCCGAGCCGTTCCATCCGGTGCGCAAGCCCGCGGAAGCTCGCCAAGCCAGCGAGGATCTGTTCGCGCGCAAGGCCAAGCTCGCGCACGACCTCGGCAGCAAGCGCAGCGTTCTGCAGGTTATGGGGGCCCTGAAGCGACGGCCAGTCAGCCTGGTGATCGCGCCATTCATCATAGCCGGCGCAGCGGGCGCGCCCCGCCGGACGACGCCCAGCCTCGGCTTGCCGGATCTCGTCGGTAGGCAGGTCTTTGCAGCCGAACACGGCGAACTGCGAAGGTTGCTGCAAGGCGAACAGACGTGCCTTCGAGCCGGCGTAGGCAGCGAAACCGTCATAACGGTCGAGGTGATCGGGCGTGATGTTGGTAAGCACCGCCGCATCGCACGCGAGCGAACGGGTCAGGTCGATCTGGTAGCTCGACAGCTCGAGCACATAGGTCCCGCCTGCGGGAAGCGGTTCCTGGGCCAGGATAGGCAAGCCGATATTGCCCCCCATCCGCGCCGGCTTGCCGGCATGGTCGAGGAGATGGTGCACCAGCGCGGTCGTGGTGGATTTGCCGTTGGTCCCGGTAATGCCCACGAGTGTATGGGGCGGCAGGTCGAGGCGCGCTTGCGCGAAGAGCTCCACATCGCCGATCAGCGGCACCCCGGCTTCGCGGGCCTTTGTCGCCAGCGGGTGCGTGTTCAGGGGCACGCCGGGCGAGACGACGACGCCGTCGAAACCCGCCAGATCGATCGCCAGCGGATCCGCGATCGTGGCCCGCCCCGCCAGTTCCTCCCGCGGGCCCGGGCGCCGGTCCCAGGCCACCACTTCGGCGGCACCGCTGGCCAGCAGCGCCTCGACGGTCGCCATGCCCGAGCGCGCCAGGCCGAGCACCGCATAGCGTTTCCCGCGAAAGGCGTTGCTGACGATCATCGCAGCTTCAGTGTCGCCAGGCCGATCACCGCGAGAACGATCGAGATGATCCAGAAGCGGATCACGACCGTCGATTCCTTCCAGCCAAGCTGCTCGAAGTGGTGATGGATCGGCGCCATGCGGAAGATGCGTTTGCCGGTGCGCTTGAACCAGAACACCTGGACGATGACACTGACGGTCTCCATCACGAACAGGCCGCCAACGATGAGCAGCACCAGTTCGTGGTTCGCAGCAACGGCAATCGCTCCGAGGGCGCCGCCGAGAGCAAGACTTCCCGTGTCTCCCATGAAGACCGCGGCTGGAGGAGCGTTGAACCAAAGAAACGCGAGCCCCGCGCCCATGATGGCAGCGCACATGATCGCAAGCTCACCTGCGCCCGGCACGTGGGGTATGCCGAGATATTCCGAATAATCGACGCGGCCGACCAGATAGCAGATGAACAGGAACGCGCCCGCGGCGATAACGATCGGCATCGTGGCAAGGCCATCGAGGCCGTCCGTCAGGTTCACCGCATTGCCAAATCCTACGATGATCGTGGCGGCGAACACATAGTAAAGCGGCCCCAGCGGGATGTAGAGGCCGGTCAGGAAGGGCACGTAGAGATTGGTGCCGGCAGGGCCTACGATGAGCGCCGTCGCAATCCCGGCCACGATGAACTCGAGCAGCAGCCGAACTCTGCCCGACACTCCTTTGTGGCTTCGCTTGGTCACCTTGTCGAAATCGTCCAGGAAGCCGATCACGCCGAACCCGGCAGTGACCGCCAGACAGGCCCAGACCAGCGGCGTGGCCGGGTTCATCCACAGCAGCATCGAAACCGTCAGCGACGTCAGGATCATCAGCCCGCCCATCGTCGGCGTGCCGACTTTGGCGAGGTGCGTAGGCGGCCCATCGGCACGGATCGGTTGACCTTTGCCTTGGCGTACCCGCAGCATGTTGATGAACTTGGGGCCGATGAGCAGGCCGATGGCAAGCGCCGTCAGCAACGTCGCGCCGGCACGAAACGTCTGGTAGCGGACAAGATTGAACAGGCCTTCGAACTCGAGCCACTGGGCGAGCAGGTAGAACATTTGCGGGCGTTTAGCCTTCCCTGGTGGCGAAATGGGCCACCACCCGGCCCAGCCCCACCGAATTCGATCCTTTCACGAGCACTGCATCGCCGCCGGTCAGGCCGAATTCCTCCAGCGCGGCTATCGCATCGCCCGGTCCTTCGCAATGGGCGTAGGCGATGGCGTTGCCAAGCGTGTTGGGCTGCGCTTTCCCCAGCTCGCGCGCAAGAGCTGTCATCTCCTCGCCGACCAGGATCGCGTAGTCCACGCTCGCGCCAGTCAGCGGCTCGGCAAGCTGCGCGTGGAACGAAGGCGCAAAGTCGCCCAGTTCCTTCATGCTGCCGAGCACCGCGATCCGCCTGGAGGCCGGCGTTGCACCAAGCTGCGCAAGCGTCGCCCGCATCGAGGCGGGATTGGCGTTGTAACTCTCGTCGATCAGCAAGGCGTATCCGCCCGGGGCGCGAACACGGTGCCGGGCACCGCGGCCTTTGAGACCGCCCATCTCAGCCAAGGACAGGCCCGCGGCGCCGAGGTCGCCGCCCGCCGCATGAACGGCAGCCATGACGGCCAGCGAATTGACTATCCAATGTTCGCCCGGTTCAGCGACCGAGTAGCACAGCTGCTTGTCCTCGATCGCCGCGGTGATGAGAGAGCCGCCGTTCGCAACTGGCACGGCATCGAGCAGGCGCACCTCGGCATGGTCAGCGCGTCCGAATGCCAGCACGCGCGCGCCCTTGGCCTGAGCAGCCGAGCGTAGTCGCTCGTAATGTGGGCTATCGGCCGGAATGACGGCGGTTCCGCCCGGTTCGAGGCCGGTGAAGATCTCCGCTTTGGCGTCGGCTATCGCCTCTTCGCTGCCCAGGTTCTCGATGTGTGCCGGCGCGATCGTGGTGATGACCGCCACATGAGGCCGCACTTGCGACGTCAGATCAAGGATTTCGCCGGCGTGGTTCATACCCATTTCGAACACAGCGAAGCTCGAGCTTGCCGGCATGCGGGACAGGCTCAGCGGCACGCCCACGTGATTATTGTAGCTGCGAACGGAACGGTGGGCCTTTCCCTGGCTGGTACGCTCGAACGCGGCAAAGATCGCTTCCTTCACGCCGGTCTTGCCCACCGAACCGGTCACACCCACGATCTTGCCCGTCGTTCGTGCCCGCGCTGCCTGCGCCAGCAGAGCGAGTGCCTCCGTGGTATCCTCCACCAGCACATGGGGCTGGGCGATAGGCCGCTCTACGACCGCGGCCGCCGCGCCGTTCGCAAAAGCCTTTTCGATATAAACGTGTCCGTCCGACGTCTCGCCCTTCAGGGCGAAGAACAGGTCCCCGCAACGTACATCGCGCGAGTCCATCTCCACGCCTGCGACCTGGAACGGCCCGCTCGCGACGCCCCCAATCGCGTCTGCGATTTCGTCGGCGGTCCAGAGCGCCAGCCCGCGCCGGTCACTCTCCTGTTTCGGCCACCGTATGGTCTTGAGCAATGCGTTCATGGCGACCCCTAAGCTCCTGCCAGTTCGGCGGCGCACTCGCGAGCGACGGTGACGTCGTCGAAAGGAAGAACGCGCATCGCCTCTCCCGCACCCACGATCTGTCCTTGTTCGTGTCCCTTGCCAGCGACGAGGACAATGTCCCCGGCCCTGGCAGCGCCAATCGCTGCGCTGATCGCCGCGCGACGATCGCCGATTTCGCGCGCGCCTGGCGCGCCAGCCAGCACCTGCCGGCGGATCGCCGCCGGATCCTCGCCGCGCGGATTATCGTCCGTCACGATCACAAGATCGGAACCAGCGGCCGCGACCTCGCCCATCGGTGCGCGCTTCCCGACGTCCCGGTCTCCGCCGGCACCGATTATGGTGATCAGACGGCCTTGGACATGCGGACGCAAGGCCTCGATGGCCGCATCCAGCGCATTGGGCGTATGGGCGTAATCGACATAGAGAGGCGCGCCGGATGCAGTGATGACCGCCCGCTCCAGGCGTCCGCGCACCGGCTGCAAGCGGCCGAGCGCATCGAACACTTGCTCGGACTTGCCGCCAGTGGCCACGGCCAGTCCCGCCGCCACCAGCGCGTTGGCCGCTTGGTAGGCACCGATCAGTGGCAAGGTGATGCGTTGTCGCCTGCCGTCATGCTCGATCTCCAATTCCTGTCCCAGATGGCCGGGCGTGCGGGAGAGGAGGCGGATGCCCCCGGCGTCTCTGGCGCCTCCTTCTCCCACCGTGAAGAGGCGTAACCCCCGGGTCCTGGCCTCCTCCCTAGCCCGCTCGCTCCAAGCATCGTCCGCCCAGAGCACCGCCGTGCCGTCGCCATCGACGACCTCGGAAAACAACCGCATCTTTGCGGCGAAGTAGTCCTCCATGGTGGCGTGATAGTCGAGGTGATCGCGCGATAGGTTCGTGAACGCAGCAGCGACGACCCGCAGCCCTTCGTTACGGTACTGGCTCAGCCCATGGCTCGATGCCTCATAGGCGACGTGAGTCACGCCTTCCCGGGCCAGACCGGTCATGTTCGACAGGAACGTGACGATGTCCGGCGTGGTCAAGCCCGTCGAAACGCTGCCATCGGCTGTGGTGACGCCCAGGGTGCCGATCGACGCAGCGCGGTGGCCGCACATCCGCCATATCTGCCGGGTCATCTCGACGGTCGAAGTCTTGCCGTTGGTGCCGGTCACCGCGACGACCGTTCCCGGTACCGGCCGGAAGAACTGCGCGGCCAATCCGGCGAAAAGCCGGCGCGGCTGCCCATCTGCCAGATGCGCAGCGCCCCTGACATCGGCTTGGGGCCGAGCCACGATAGCGATCGCCCCCGAGGCGATCGCCGCCGGTATGAAGTCCTCTCCGTTGGAAACGGAGCCTTCAAAGGCGCCGAACACCGTCCCCGGCGCGACCTTGCGATGATCAATGGCGAAGCCGGTCACCGTCTCCTCGCGGAAAGCGGTGACATCGAGCCCGGCCGCCTCCGCCAGGCGGGCGAGTTTCACTTGCCGCCCCCGACCAAAGGCTTCAGATCCGAGATGTCCACGTCTCGTGTCTCATCGGGCAGCACACCCAGTTGCGGTCCGACACGGGACACTAGCCGCTTGACGATCGGAGCTGCGTTCCAGGCCGCAGTGCGCTGGTACGAGCTGGCGGCCACGGCCTTGGGCTCGTCGAGCATGATGACGACGGCGAAGCGCGGTTTGTCCATCGGGAAAGCAGCGGCAAAGGTCGAGACCAGCGAAGTACGGTTGTAGCCGCCGGCGCCGGGCTTTTCGGCGCTGCCGGTCTTGCCGCCCACGCGGAAGCCCGGGGCATCGGCATTTCGACCGGTGCCGTAGAGCGCAATCATCCGCAGCATCTGGTTCATCCGCGCGCTGGTGCTGGCCTTGAATACCCGCCGCCCGCGATTGACCTCGCCAGGCGCCACTTTCTGCAGGGTGGCCGGTCGCCAGATGCCGCCGTTGACCATCGCCGCGTAAGCGCTGGCGAGGTGCAGCGGCGTGACCGCAATGCCGTGGCCGTAGCCGACGGTGACGCCGCGCAGCAGTGGCCAATCGCCGCCCGGCCAGATCGGAAAGCCGCGCGCCGGCACTTCCACGTACGGCCGCTCGTTCATCCCGAGGTCTGCCATCGTCTGCTTGAGACGCGCGGTGCCGAGATCCTCGACGATATGCGCGGTTACGACGTTGGAGGAATGGATCAGCATCTCCGGCACGTTGAGCGTCGCGCCTTTGAGCTTCAGATCCTTGATGGTGTATCCGCTGATCCGATACGGTGTAGCCGAGTACCGACGGGAAAGGTCCGTAACCGTTCCCGCCTCGATGGCGGCGGCAACGGTTAGCGGCTTGAAGGTTGAGCCCAGCTCGTAGACCTGGTTCGTCACCTTGTTGAAGACGTGCTTGCGCCCTTCGGCATCGACATGGTTGGGATCGAATTCCGGCAGGGAGGCGAGCGCCATGACCTCCCCTGTATCGACGTCCAGCACCACACCCGCGGCGCCGACCGCATTCACGGCCAGCATTCCGCGACGAAGCTCGTCTTCGAGCGCCCCCTGGACCCGCGCGTCGATAGAAAGCGCTACCGGCTTGCCCCGCAGAGCTGGATCCCGCAGCCGGCTATCGAGCGCGGCTTCCATTCCAACGCGCCCTTCACCGTCCTCGACGTAGCCGAGCACGTGCGCGGCCATCGTGCCCTGCGGGTAATGGCGATCGGTCTCGCGCGGCAACTCGAGCGCGAGCTCGCCCAGTTCCATGACCCGATTGGCGTCGGCTGGCAGGACCCGGCGGCGTAAGTAGCTGGCCTTGCCGGAGCCGAGCTGGCGCGCGACGGCCTGCTCGTCTAGATCCGGGAAGATCGCCTTCAGGCGCGCCGCGACCACTTGCGGAGGCTGGACCAGCGGCGGGCCGCCATCGTCCATGGCGTCGGGATTGAACCAAAGGGCGTAAGCCGGGAAAGCCCGGGCCAGGATCACGCCATTGCGGTCGGTGATTTCGCCGCGAGGCGGCAGCAGCGCCGCGGCCATCGATCGTTGATAAGGCGCCGGCTGGACTACGCCAATCCAGGCGATCCGCAAAAGGGCGGCAACAGCGAGCGCGAGGAAGGCTCCGCCGATGAGAAACATGCGCAACTGCGCAAGCAGCACCGCCTTTCGCCGCACATCGACGAGTTGGATGCGGCTGGGCGAAACTTGCGCAGGGATCGCAAAAGCGTTCACTCAGGCGAACTCCCAACGACAGCTCCGAGCGGAATTCGCATGGTGCCGCGGTCGGCAAAGGTGGCATCCGCGAGCGTCGGTTCGCCTTCGGGTTCCAGCAATGCTCCATCAAGTGGCTTGCCGGTCAGCGGCGATACCAGAGTAGGGAAGTACGGCGCCTCGCCGCCTGTGCGTCCTGCCACCCTGATCGGTTCGGGCGCGCCCGGCCCACGCGGGCTTCCAAGGGTGGCTAGCTGTCGCTCGTTATCGAGGAACTGTGCCGCATTGGGCGCGGTGTAGCCGAAGTCGACCCGGTTCCAGGTTGCAAGCTGCAAGAGATTTGAACGGGTTTCAAACTCCGTTTCGAGCAGCAGCTTCTGCTGTTCGAGCGCGACGATCTGCCGCTCGGCCCTCACCACCTCGCTCGTCACCGAATGCACCTTGAGGTGCAGCATCAGGTACAGCGCAGTGCAGACGGCCAGCGCAGCGAACCAGCCGATGCGGCGAATGCGGCTTTGCGGCATCATGCGGCCTCTCCCTGATAGACACGGGCGGGGGCAGCGGTTCGAAGGGCCGAGCGCAGCGTGGCGGATCGTGCGCGTGGATTGCGCGCGATCTCGGCTTCGGACGGGCGGATCGCCTTCGAAACATCGCCGAACGTCGGCGAATGGCTTTCTGGAGCATCGGGTAGATGGCGGCTCGCGCGCCCGGCGGCGCCCGCAGCCTCACGCAAGAAGCGCTTCACGATACGGTCCTCGAGACTGTGAAAGCTGACCACCGCCAGCCGGCCGCCGGTCGTCAGCAGTTGCTCCGCGGCTCTTAGGCCCTGCTCCAGCTCGTCGAGTTCGCCGTTCACATGGATGCGGATGGCCTGGAAGCTCCGGGTGGCCGGATCCTTGGGGGCACCGGGCCGGTACCCCAAAGCCTTGCGAACGACTTGCGCCAGTTCGCCCGTCGTCGTTAGCGGCCGGGCCGCGACGATCGCCCTCGCCACGCGGCGGCTTTGCCGCTCCTCGCCGTAGCGCCAAAGCACGTCGGCGATTTCCGCCTCCGGTGCCTCGTTCAGGAAGTCCGCTGCTGTGGGCCCCGCGCGGCTCATCGTCATGTCCAGCGGACCGTCTGCCGAAAAGGCAAACCCGCGATCGGCGCGGTCGAGCTGCATCGACGAGACGCCGATGTCCATTGCAATACCGTCTACCCCCGCCACGCCGGCTTCGCTCAGCGCCGCAACCATTTCGGAAAACCTCCGGGGGTGGAGCACGAGACGCGGGGCCTCGCCTTGCGTTTCGGCCCAATTCTGGCCGGCAGTGATCGCATCGGGATCGCGGTCAAACGCGTGGACCGTAGCGCCCAGGTCGAGCATCGCGCGAGTATAGCCGCCAGCACCGAACGTCGCGTCGACAATCACGTCGCCAGGCTGAGGCGAGAGCGCCTCGATCACCTCGTCAAGGAGCACGGGAACGTGCGGAGCGCTCATTTCCGCTTCGCCTTGCCGTCGGCTTCGAGCTTTCGGCACAGCGCCTGCTGGCCGGCCCAGGCCTGATCCATCGCGTAAAGCTGCTTGGGCGCCCACAGCGTGAAGAACGGTCCGCCGCCGAGAAAGCAGATGCCTTCATCGATCGCACAGAGCTCGGCGAGATGATCGGGAAGGATGAAGCGCCCGCTCGCGTCGAACGGGATTTCGGTGAACGACCACAATTGAATCGACCGCAGTTCGCGATCGAACTCTTTGCCCAGCTTGATGGCGTTGTCTTCTTCGCGGTCGATCTGCGCCTCGAAGCTTTCGGTGCGGGCCAGACCGAAGCCCATCAGGCAGTTCCAGCGGTCGTGCTTGGCCAGGCAGAGCGTGCGCGGCTGCTCTTGGGAAGGCGCGATCGCGTTGCGGAATGCGGGCGGCAGGACGTAGCGACCTTTGTCGCCGCGCGGGGAGAAGCCCTGCCCGCTATATCCCGCTAGTGCCTTCGCCACTTCCCGCGCCCCCATTGGCAACGCCTGAACCCTGCTGGACACGACCTCTCCGCCCGGAGCCGAGCGCAAGCGCACGGTCCATCGCCTCCCAACGGGAGACGCATCACGGCTGGTTGTCCGATGGACTCACTATCTATCGCGCTATGATGCGGGATGGAAGGGGAAATAACGGGATTTGACGGTCATACTGCCGCAGATTTGGGGAAATCCGGGCGAAAGACGCAATAGTACACCAGCCACCCTGCTTCTCCCTCGAAGCAAGACTGCCGCTAACCAACTGATATTTAACACGTAGGAGGCGCCAAAGCACTCTTCCCGCGCCATCCCCAACTAACGCGAACTCAGATCAACCAGCCAGAGCAGAGCCGCGGGCGCCTGTGGATGGGGTTCATGCAAATCCAACAGATCGGCGTCGGCCACGACCACCGCTCTCCCCGCTTCGATGGGACAGTCGGCCAGCAGACCTCCAGCCGAGAGCACACAGGCCGACTCCTCGGCTCCGCGGACGAAGAAGCCTGGAAGATTAACGGGGATGACGGCCGCCCCGGCATTCACCAGCCTATATCCGGGCTCTTGCGAATCATCGAACTGGAGGTCGAGCCCCCAGTGCTCAAGGATCGGCGACAACAGGGCGACACCTTGCGGCCTACGCCTGTCGCCCAGCGCAAAGCTTGATTCAGCGGCCAGCAGCGGATCGGCGAACAGCAACAGCTTGCCCCCCTTCCGCACCCACGCGTCGAGCGCAACGTTCTCTTCGGGGCTGAGCGCCCGCGGCTGCGCGAGCATGAGGTAATCGATGCCGGCTAGGTTCGCCTCCTCGAGCGTATCAATAGGCCGGAGCCGGTAGGCCGTCTCCAACTCCCGGCGAGCCCAGTGGGCCGTTCCCGTCTCCGACAATAACTGGCCGAAATCCCCAGCCTCACCCCAGTAGACTGGGATGGAGCCCATGAAACCCAGCTCGATCGGGTCGCTGGAAGCGGCCGTATCGGCTTGGCAGCCTGCCGCAAGGGCTAGTACGCCGATGAAGATCGCTGCGAACAGGCCGCCGGCTTTAGGGTTGAAACGCCGGCGCTGCATCATCGGGCAGGTCCTGCGGCTCCGGAGTGATTTGGAGCGCCGGCTGATCCGGCACTTCGGGAACCACGCCGGCATCGGCCAGTGGATCCCGCGCCGTCGTGGCTCTAGGGCTGGGGACGACCGTCGGCGCTGCCTCAGGAACGACACGCGCCTCACTTTCCTGAGCGCTGTTCGAGATGATACTGGCCAGACTGACAAGCAGGACCATCGCCGCCAAGCCGAACAGACCGATCTGCAACCGCTGCATCGTCTGCGAGCGGTTTCCGGCCAGCGGCAGGTAGCGCGATCGCCCCCGCTTCGCCGGCTGCAGGTCCTCGGCTCGATTGATCGCCATCGCCTTAGTCTAGTCTGCGCAGATTAACGCAGCCAGTCGAAAACCGGCAAGCCCTTCGATTCCAACCACTCACGATTGTAAAGCGTGGAAAGATAACGGAAACCCGTGTCGCACAAGATCGTGGCGACGCGCTTACCAGGCCCCAGGTGCTTGCCCAACGCTACCGCCCCGGCGATGTTGATGCCGGACGACAGGCCTAGGCATAATCCCTCTTCCCGAAGGAGCCGCGCCACCCAATACAGGCCGTCCTCATCCGAGATGCGGAACTGGGTGTCGATCGGCGCACCTTCGAGGTTCGCGGTAATCCGCCCTTGACCGATGCCTTCCGCGACCGAGTTCCCTTCCGACGAAAGCTCCCCGCAGGCGTAGTAGCTGTAGAGCGCCGCGCCGTGCGGATCGGTGAGCGCAACGCAGATGTTCTCGTCACGCTCCTTGAGGCCCAGCCCCACGCCGGCCAGCGTGCCGCCCGTCCCCACTGCGCACGTAAAACCGTCGATGCGGCCTTCGAGCTGCTCCCAAATCTCCGGCGCGGTGCTTTCGATGTGGGCCTTGCGATTGGCGATGTTGTCGAACTGATTGGCCCAGATCGCGCCTTCGGTCTCCTCGGCAAGGCGGCGCGAAGTGTGCACGAAGTGCCCAGGATTGGAGAACTTGGTGGGCGGAACGAGGACCAGCTCGGCACCGAGTGCGCGCAGCGTGTCCATCTTCTCCTTGGACTGGTTCTCCGGCATCACGATGATCGCGCGGTAGCCACGGGCATTGGCGACCAACGCCAGGCCGATACCGGTGTTGCCCGCCGTCCCCTCGACGATGCAGCCGCCGGGCCGGAGCGCCCCCCGCTCCTCGGCATCACGCACGATCCACAGCGCCGCGCGGTCCTTTACCGAAGCGCCGGGATTGGTGAATTCGCATTTGCCCCAAATCTCGCACCCGGCCGCCTCACTAGGGCCCTTGAGCAGGACCAGCGGCGTATTGCCGATGAGATCGAGCGGGTTGCTGCGCGCGGCCGGAACGGTCATGCGTCCGGGTTAGTCCGGGTTGCAGGCGCTTCGCAACGCAAATGCGCTTGTTGCATCTGAAATCAGTCTTCCTCGGCGATCCTGACACGCAGCCCGTCGAGCGCGTCGGTGAAAGGAATCTGACAGGAAAGGCGTGAATTGGCGTCGCGCGCATCGCTGGAATCGAGCAAGTCGTCCTCATCGGCGCTAATGGCGGGCAGCATACCGAGGAACTCTTCCTCCACGTGTACGTGGCAGGTCGCGCAGGAACAGCACCCGCCGCACAGCGCGAGCAGTTCATCGAAGCCGTTGTCGCGGATCGCCTCCATCACCGTGAGGCCGCTCGCCGCCTCGACCTCGCGGGTTTCGCCTGAGCGAGTGGTGACGATCAGCTTGGGCATGGCGTTCGGCTTCCTTTCTTGCGCGCCTGGCTGCTACGGGACGACGGACGGGTTTGGCAAGCGGAGGCAGCAATGGGTCTGACGGCAGAGCAGCTCCGCACCAGTCTCGATGCGGTGGCGGCGGGCGAGCCTGCGATTGCAGCAGCACTCGCTCGAGCAGGCTATCCCGAACCGCGCCTGCGCGAGCGCGGCTATCGCACCCTGTTGCGCACGATCGTGGGACAACAGGTGAGCGTGGCGGCTGCCGCCAGTGTGTGGCGCAAACTGGAAGATCTGTTGGGGGCGGACATGCCGCCCGAAGCCCTGCTCGCCTCGGATTTCGAAGCGCTCCGCGCCTGCGGCCTGTCGCGGCAGAAGCAAGGCTATGCACGCTCGCTTTGCGAACTGGTGACACGCGGCGAAATCGATCTTCACGATCTGCCTACCGACGACGAGGAAGCGATCGCGCAACTGGTGCGTATCAAGGGCATCGGCCGGTGGTCGGCGGAGATTTACCTGTTGTTTGCCGAAGGCCGGCCCGACGTTTGGCCAGCCGGGGATCTAGCCGTGCAAGCCGGCCTGGCGCGCATCCTTTCGCTGCCGGAACGGCCGAGCGAAAAGGCCGCTCGGGAGCTGGCGGAAAGCTGGCGGCCACACCGTGGCGCAGTCGCCATCCTGACCTGGCACTGCTACAACAACCCAGCCCTTTGATACCTTTCAAAGCTCCAAGCCGGCGCTTAAGTGGGCAAACCATACCTCGGGAGGAACTGCCGTGACGTATCGCAAGAAGCTGTTCGCTTCGGCCGTCCTCTCCGTCAGCCTGGCTGCTCTCGCTGCCAGTGCCAACGCTCAACAGGGAGCCAACATGCCCGCCGCCAGCGCCGCCGAAGCCGTAAAATCCGTTCCGCTGATCCCCCGAGAGGCGCTCTACGGCAATCCGACCCGAGCATCGGGAGGCATCAGCCCCGACGGCAAATGGCTGAGCTGGATGGCGCCGCACGAGGGCGTGATGAACGTGTTCATCGCGCCTTCGGACGATCCGACCGCCGCTCGGCGCATGACCAACTCGACCGACCGGCCGATTCCACAATACTTCTGGGCGCCGGATTCGCGCAGCGTGCTTTACGTCCAGGACAAGGCAGGCGACGAGAACTACCTGTTGTACCAGGTCGACGTCGCCACAGGCGAGGAGCGAACGCTGACGCCGTTCGAGAACACCCGCGTGCAAGTCGTGGGATCATCGACCACGATCCGGGACAAAATCCTCGTCGGGCTGAACAACCGCGATCCGCGCTTTCATGATGTTCACCTGCTCGACCTCAATACCGGCGAGCTTTCGCTGGTGCGGCAGAACGACGAAGGTTTCGTGGGTTACCTCGCCGACGACAGCCTGACGCTGCGCTGGGCAGTGGCGCAGAACGCCGCGGGCGGCAGCGATATGTACGAGATCGTCGACGGTCAGATTGCGCCGGAGCCGCGCGAGAGCACCGGGCTCGAGGACGCGCTGACCACCTCCGTTGCCGGATACACGACGGATGGAAAGACGCTGTACTGGATCGACAGCCGCGGGCGGAACACGGCCGCGCTGATCGCCGAAAACACCGAAACGGGCGAAAAACGCGTCATTGCCGAAAGCGACAAGGCCGACATCGGCGGCGCCTTGGCCAATCCGGTGACCGGCGAAGTCGAGGCTTACTCGGTCTATTACCTGAAGAACGAATGGATCGGCATCGATCCGTCCGTCAAAGCATCGCTGGACTTCCTCGCTTCGCGGCTGCCGGGCGAGTTCGGCGTGCAAGGGCGAACGCTGGACGACACCAAGTGGATCATCGGCAACGACCCGCTGACGGCGCCGTCGAAAGTCTATCTCTACGATCGCCCGGCCGGCACGCTGACCGAGCTCTATACCTCGCGCCCCGAGCTGGTCGGCGCGCCGCTGCAGACCATGCATCCGGTCGAGATTCCGGCGCGCGATGGATTGACCCTGCCGAGCTACCTGACGTTGCCGCCCGGCAGCGATCCTGACGGTGACGGCGTGCCGAGTGCAGCCACGCCGATGGTGCTGCTGGTCCATGGCGGGCCTTGGGCGCGCGACGGGTTCGGGTTCAACCGGGCTCATCAGTGGCTGGCCAACCGCGGTTATGCCGTGCTCAGCGTCAACTTCCGTGGTTCGACGGGCTTCGGCAAGGAGTTCGTGAACGCCGGCAACCTCGAGTGGGCCGGCAAGATGCACGACGACCTGATCGACGCGGTGAACTGGGCGATCGAGCGCGGCGTCGCGCAACGCGACAGCATCGCCATCATGGGCGGTTCCTACGGCGGCTATGCGACGCTGGTGGGCCTGACCTTCACCCCGGACACGTTCGCCTGCGGCGTCGACATCGTCGGGCCGAGCAACCTCGAAACGCTGCTGGAGACGATCCCGCCTTACTGGGAACCGCAAGTGAAGCAGTTCCACGAGCGGATGGGCAACCCGAGTACCCCGGAGGGCCTGCAACTGCTGAAGGACCGCAGCCCGCTCTATAAGGCAGACCAGATCAGGAAGCCGCTCCTGATCGGCCAGGGCGCGAACGATCCGCGCGTCAAGCAATCGGAAAGCGACCAGATCGTCGAAGCCATGCAGAAGCACGGTATTCCGGTGACTTACGTGGTGTTTCCCGACGAAGGGCACGGCTTTGCCAAGCCGACCAACAACATCGCCTTCAACGCGGTGACCGAGAACTTTCTCGCCACCTGCCTCGGTGGGCGTGCGGAGCCGATCTCGGGCGAACTGGAAAAGTCCACCGCGCAAGTCGTGACGGGGGCCGACTTGCTGTAATATGTCAGAAGACAGTCGCGGATAGGCCAGCGGCGCTTCGCCCAGGCCTGCCGCGACGGACCGCCGGATGCCGGGGGAAGGGGGGGATAATTTGAGCAGGGCAATCCTGTCGTTCGAATCCGTTAACAAGCGGTTCGGTGACTTTACCGCTGTCCACGAGCTGAGCTTTGCCGTTCAAGAGGGCGGAGTGTTCGGCTTCCTTGGCGGAAATGGAGCCGGCAAGACGACCTCGCTGCGCATGGCGCTCGACATCCTGCGGCCGAGCGAAGGCCGTATCGAAGTTCTTGGCAGGATTCCGAGCCGAGAGAACGCGGCCGAAATCGGCTTTCTACCCGAAGAACGCGGCCTTTATCGCAACATGAAAGTGCTCGACACCGTCGTGTACTTCGGCCGGCTCAAAGGCATGGACGCGGGCGCCGCGCGGAAGTCGGCACTGGACCTGCTAGAGCGTTTCGGTCTGGCCGATCGGACCAAGAGCCCGGTCGGCAAGCTGTCCAAAGGCATGGCGCAGAAGGTTCAGTTGGCCACCGCTCTGGTCAATTCACCGCGATTGCTGCTATTGGACGAGCCCTTCTCCGGCCTCGACCCGGTCAATCAGACGATCCTGGAAGACGCGATCACCGACGCGGCACGGAACGGCTCGACGGTGGTTTTCTCCACCCATGTCATGCAGCATGCCGAGCGGCTGTGCGATCGA
>CAYTPY010000028.1:0-23924 GCA_964439725.1 uncultured Erythrobacter sp.
CACCACAGCTTCGCCATGTTCGACCAGACCAAGCAGATGACGCTCAACGGCACGGTGCACGAGTTCCAGTGGACCAACCCGCACGCGTTCATCGAACTCGATGTGCCGAGCGGTGCTCGCACTCAGCGGTGGGCGATCGAACTCAACAGCCCGAACAATCTGACCCGCCAGGGCTGGAAGCGGAACTCGTTGAAGGCAGGCGAGAAGATCAGCGTGCGTATCGCGCCTTTGCGCGACGGCCACCCCGGCGGGCTGTTCCTCGACCTGAAGAAGGCGGATGGGAAAGTACTCGATTCCGGGCTGCCGAAGAACGGCACTCCGGTCAACGTACCTCAGCTTTGAGGAGGGAATGATGAAAACTTTCGCAAAGCTTGCTGCGGCTGCCGTGCTGCTGATGCCGCTGCCGGCGCTGCCGTCGCTGGCGCATCATAGCTATTCGATGTTCGACATGAATAAGACCATCACGCTCGACGCGACCGTGGTGCGGTTCAAGTGGCAGAACCCGCACGCGTTCATCGAGATCGACGCTGCCGCGCGCGGCGGGCCTGAGCGCTGGGCGATCGAGATGACCAGTCCGAACAACCTGACCCAAGAAGGATGGAAGCGGACCTCGCTCAAGCCAGGCGACAAGATCAAGCTGTGGGTCCATCCGCTGCGCAGCGGGGCGAAGGGCGGTGCTTATGCCGGGGTCCGGCTGCCGGATGGCTCCACACTGGGGGACGTTAGCTAGGCGATGAAGCTATCTGCTGCGCTCGCCGCACTCGCTCTTTGCACTGCGCTTCCTGCCAGCGCGCAGCCTTCCGGACCGCCCCAATCGCCGCCGCCGCCGGGCGTTGCTGCCGACGGCGGCGCCGGAAATCCGAAAGGCCGTTACCACGAGCTCGATGCGCTGCCCGACTGGGGGGGGATCTGGTTCGTGGAAGCGGGGGCGTCCCGGCGCGAAGTGCCGGCGACTCCTAAGCTTAAGGGAGAATACCTCCAGCGGTACGAAGCGTGGAGGGCCCAGGTCGCAGCCAACAACGGCGTCGTGCCGCGCACGCGGTCCAACTGCAGCCCTCCCGGAATGCCACGGATCATGCGGCTGGCACAGTACCCGTACGAGTTCCTGTTCACGCCAGGCCGGGTGACGATCAATCAGGAAGCCTGGATGCAGACGCGGACGATCTGGACCGATGGGCGCGCCCACAAGGAAGATCCGGATCCGACTTTCATGGGCGATTCGATCGGGCGCTGGGACGGCGGCAGCCTAGTGGTGGAAACGATCGGTATTTCCGACGAGCTGGAGATGGATACCGGTATCCCGCATTCGACCCAGTTCCGCCTGACCGAGCGCATCTATCTGTCACCCGATGATCCGGACGTGCTGATCAACGAGATGCGCATGGAAGATCCTGAAGCACTCGAAGAGCCGTTCGAGGTAGCCGTGCGATACCGCCGCGACCGCCATGGTTCGCTGATCGAGTTCCAATGCGCTGAGAACGACCGGAACCCGATCGACGAAGAGGGGCAGACTCAGTTTCTCTAACTTTCGGAGGGCTCGAGCGCCGGTTTGCCTCGCGCCGGCCGGCGCTGGAAAATGCCAGAGGCCGGGTTTGCGGCCTGGGACCTTTGAAGGATCCGGCTCTCTGCGCTATGTCAGGACGGCAGCGGCGGCTGGCCTAAGCTCAGACACGAGATCGTCCTGGTTTGGTCTTTGGGGGGCCGATGAGTAAATCCGATACCAACGGCGCGCGACGAGGGAAGCCCGCTCATACTCTGCGTGACTGGAAAGCGCCGCTCGGCGAGCTCATCACCATGCGACTAATCGGGCTGTTCAGCTTGCTGCGACGCGGCGGCGGGATGACCACTCGCCGGCAATTCGGACTCACCGAACTGGAATGGCGCATCGTCACTCAGGTCGGGGCCTTCGCGCCTTTGTCACTCAGCGGCCTAGCCGAGCTCAATTTGCAAGACCCCGGTCAAATGAGCCGCGCAGTCAAAGCGCTCGTCGCTCGTGGCCTGCTCAGCCGCAAGCGCAAGCCTGGCGGTCCCCAGATCGAGATCAGCCTCACGCCCGATGGAGACGCCCTGTATGCCCGTATGGTCGAGCGAGTAATCGAGCGCGACCGACGCTTGACCGAGGGCATGAACTCCGAAGATCTCGCGACTCTTCGCCGCCTGACCGACTTAATGGTCTCACGGGCAGAGGAAATGATGGCCGAAGAGATGGCGCTGGAGCCCTGAGGAGGGGCCCGAACGGCCTGAAGGCCCCACCTCTGGAGTTCAGCCGCGCCCCATCGCCTCGCAGCCTTGAGAGCATGGCCACGGTGAGGGCCGGGTCAGGCTGGAGCGCACAACTCCGCGGCGCGGTGGAACCCGCCCGCAGGCAGGGTCGTTGACGGCTCGTAACAACGAGGAGCATCGCCATGGCTGAAGAACGCATCACCGAAGTCGAGACCCCGCGTGGCAATACCCATACCCATACCACCGTCGTCAGCGACGGCGACCGCCGTGGTGGTGGGGCAACCTGGCTCATCGTTCTTCTGATCGTCTTGCTGGCCGCTGCTGCGATCTGGTTCTTCTCCGGCATGAGCGGCTCGGAAGTCGCGAAGGACAATGCCATCGCCGACGCTGCCGGCGAGGTTGGGCAGGCCGCTAATCAGGTCGGCGACGCGGCGCAGGATGCCGCCCGCTCAGTTACAAATTGATCGCTGGGCATTCCCCCGACAAGAATGTTCGCAGCCTTCAAGTGTAAAGTTTACCGACATTTCACCTATCCCTCCTAACCGGTCATGACGCGCCATGATGGTGCGGCATGACCGGCTGGAGCGATGGTTCGTCTCTTTAAGCATTACATACCGCACGCCGTCCTGTTGCTCGGTCTGATCGACTGTGCGCTGCTGCTCCTGGCGGGTGATTTCGCCTGGACATTGCGCGCGGCGCAGATCGGAATGGATCCGGGTGGGCTGAGCGATCGGCTGCTCATGCTCGGCGGGTTCACTGTGACGGTGCTTACCGCGATGATCGCTGTCGGCGTCTACGGCAGCGAGGCCCTTCGCTCGCTGCGCTTCGCCGGGGCGAGATTGCTGGTGGCGGTCAGCTTGGCCATCATCGCGCTCGCGTTCTTCGACTTCCTGCTGCCCGAGCGGACGTTCTGGCGATCCACTTTGCTCTACGCAATGGGTCTGTCGATCGCGATGTTGATGGCCAACCGCATCGTCGTCGGCGGAGTTCTGGGCGCGAGCGCCTTCCGCCGGCGCGTGCTGGTGCTGGGGGCAGGGGCGCGCGCGGTTCGGCTGCATCAATTGGCGCAGCGGCCCGAAAGCGGTTTCGTCTTGGTCGGCTGCGTCGACATGGGAGAAGGCAGACCGCAGGTCGACGGGGCGGTTCCGCGCCGGGTGATCGAAGACCTGTCGCGCTACGTCGCCGACTTGCGAGCCAGCGAAGTCGTCCTGGCGCTGGAGGAGCGGCGCAATGCGCTGCCGCTCAAGGACCTGCTTCGCGTCAAGACCGCAGGTGTCCACGTCAACGACTTCTCCAGCTTCATGGAACGCGAGACCGGGCGGGTCGATCTCGACACGCTCAATCCCAGCTGGCTCATCTTCTCGGACGGATTCTCGTCGGGTCGTATTCTGTCGAGCGTCGCCAAGCGGCTGTTCGACATCGCGGCGAGCATGCTGCTGCTGGTGCTGACCTTTCCGATCATCGTGATCTTCGCGGTGCTGGTGAAACTAGACAGCCGTGGACCGGCGTTCTTCCGTCAGCGGCGCGTCGGCCTCTACGGGGCACCGTTCACGCTGCTCAAGCTGCGTTCGATGCGGACCGACGCCGAAGCCGGAGGGGCGCAATGGGCCAGCGAGAATGACCCCCGCATCACGCGGGTCGGCGGTCTGATCCGCAAGCTGAGGATCGATGAACTGCCGCAGGTCTGGACGGTCCTGAAGGGACAGATGAGCTTCGTCGGGCCGCGCCCGGAGGTCCCGACCTTCGTCGAGGACCTCGAGGGCAAGCTGCCGTATTATGCCGAGCGGCACATGGTCAAGCCGGGCATCACCGGCTGGGCGCAGATCAATTACCCTTACGGCGCCTCGATCGAGGACGCGCGCCACAAGCTCGAGTACGATCTCTACTACGCCAAGAACTATACGCCTTTCCTCGACCTGCTGATCCTGCTGCAGACGCTGAGGGTGGTGCTCTGGCCGGAAGGCGCGCGATGAGCGGCGCGGCGTGGGAGCTCCTGGCACAGCTTTCAGCATGGGCCTGTGGGGGGGCGGCGCTGGCTTTGAGCGGCTGGCTGCTGGCCCGCGGGGACTGGGAGCGGCCCGCCGCTGCGGCCGAGCTCGTCGCGCTGAGTTTGACCGCCGCCTGGGCTCTGGCGCTCTACGCCCTAGGGCCTTCCGCTTTGGCAACTGCGGCCATCCATGCCTTGGGCCAGCTGGCGTGGTTGTGGGTGCTGTATCGCCTGTTCGCCCAGGATCAGCGGGACAAGAGCATGGGGCCGATCCGCCCGCTCGTGGCCGTGCTCGCCGGCGTCGGATTGCTGGAGTTGGCGCTTGCGCCACTGATGGCGCAGGGGGGTGCACAGACCCTTGCGGTGAGTGGCGGTATTCCACTCATGCTGCGCCTGCTGTTCTGCATCGGCGCCTTGGTACTCGTCCATAACCTCTACGCCGGGGCTTCAGGCGCTGCGCGGGAGGCGTTGCGCTGGCCTTCGGCCGCGCTGGGGTTGATGTGGCTCTACGACCTCAACCTCTCGGCCGTCGCCTACCTTGGCGCGGAGCAGCCCTATGCCTTGATTGCGCTGCGTAGCGCGATCATGCTGGTGGTGATCGCCATCCTCGCGCTCGGCGCGTTTCGGCACAAGGAGGGCTTACGCTTCGGCCCTTCACGGTCGCTGGCCTTCCGTTCCTTCGCCCTCATTCTGATAAGCGCCTACCTGGCACTCATGGTCCTGGTGGCGCAGGGCCTTGCCTATGTCGGGGGCGACCTGGGCCGGATGGTTCAGGCCGGCTTCCTGGCGGTCGCTGCGGCGCTGGTCCTGGTCGTGCTCCCATCGCAGCGCTTGCGCGGTTGGGTCAGGGTCATGGTATCGAAGCACTTGTTCCAGCACCGCTACGATTATCGCGGGGAATGGCTGCGTTTCACCGATACGATGGGGAGGGGCGGCTCTAGCGGAGCTTCGCTCGGCGAGCGCGTGGTGCAAGCGGTGGCCGATATCACCGACAGCCCCTCGGGACTTCTCCTGAGCCCGGGCGAGGAAGGGCTGGCGCTGGACGCCCGCTGGCAATGGGCAACGATGGAGGTGCCGGCTCAGGCGTTGACTGCAGAAGCGGCAGGGTTCTTCGAAGACACTCGCTTCATCGTCGATCTGGACGAGGTGAGAACCAGCGGCGCTGCGAGCCATCTCGGCATCAGCCTGCCAGCCTGGCTGATCGCCCAGCACGACGCATGGGCGATGGTTCCTCTCGTCCATTTCGAGCGGCTGGTGGGGGTGGTCGTCCTGGCGCGGCCCGCGCTGCCGCGGCGGCTCGATTGGGAGGACTTCGACCTGCTGCGGGTCGTGGGCGGGCAATTAGCGAGCTATCTCGCCGAACAGGCCAGCCAGGATGCTCTCGGCGAGGCGTTGCGGTTCGACGAGTTCAACCGCCGCATCGCGTTCGTCATGCACGACATCAAGAACCTAGCCAGCCAGTTGTCGCTCCTCGCCCGCAACGCCGAGAAGCACGCCGACAAGCCGCAGTTCCGCGCCGACATGCTGCTGACTCTGCGCAACAGTGCCGAGAAGCTGCAAGGCCTCTTGGCGCGCCTCGGGAAGTATCAGGCGCTGATCGGTGATGACGTTCGGCCAGTGGATGTGGCGGAGACGCTGCAAGCGGTAGCACGCCGCCTGGCAGCGCCGAACATCGTGATCGTTGAAAGGCCTACATGCGACGTGTTGGCGGATCGGGAAGCGCTCGAGCAGGCGCTGGTTCATCTGGTTCAGAACGCGCTCGATGCCAGCGACCCTGCAAGTCCGGTGTTTGTCGACTGCGTCGCGTATGACGGCCATGCCGTTCTCGAAGTCATCGATTCCGGCGAGGGGATGAGCGCGGACTTCATCCGCACGCGCCTCTTCAAGCCGTTCAACTCCTCTAAACCCGGCGGTTTCGGCATCGGCGCTTTCGAGGCCAGAGAACTGGTGCGAGCGATGGCAGGACGGCTGGAGGTCGAATCGCGCGAAGGCTTGGGCTCCCGTTTCCGGCTTCACCTGCCGCTCGCACGCGCTGCTCAGCAGATCCGCACAGATCAATCCAAGACTGCCGAGGTGGTATGATGGCTGAAGCGAGGCCGAAGCTTCTTGTTGTCGAAGACGATGCCGGGCTCCAGGCGCAGCTCAAATGGGCTTACGATGACTTTGAGGTCATCGTGGCCAACGATCGCGCGAGCGCTCTTGCCGCACTGCGCGCGGAAGAGCCGGCCGTCGTCACTCTCGACCTGGGCCTCCCGCCCGATCCGGACGGTACCATCGAGGGCTTCGCCGTGCTCGACGAGATCATGGCGCTGAAGCCGCATACCAAGGTGATCGTGGCGAGTGGTCACGGGGCCCGCGAGAGCGTGCTCACCGCAATCGAGCGAGGCGCTTACGATTTCTACCAGAAGCCGGTGAACATCGAACAACTCGGCTTGATCGTGCAGCGTGCGCTGAACCTGCACCGCATCGAGGCTGAAAGCCGCGCGCTTGCGGACCTGGCCGAAGGAGATCGCGTGCTCGGCAGCATGATCACGAGCGCGCCCGAAATGGTGCGCGTGTGCCGGATGATCGAGCGGGTGGCGAATACGAATGTCTCGGTGATGCTGCTCGGGGCAAGTGGTACAGGCAAGGAATTGCTCGCGCGCGGGCTCCACGACGCGAGCGGTCGTAGGGACGGCGCGTTCATCGCCATCAACTGCGCTGCCATTCCGGAAAACCTGCTCGAGAGCGAGCTGTTCGGTCATGAGAAGGGCGCCTTCACAGGGGCGGTGAAAACCACCGAGGGCAAAATCGAGCTCGCCAACGGGGGCACCCTGTTCCTAGACGAGGTCGGCGACATCCCTCTTCCGCTCCAGGTAAAGCTGCTACGCTTCCTTCAGGAGCGGCAGATAGAGCGGATTGGCGGTCGCAAGGCGATCGACGTCGACACCCGGATCGTTTGCGCCACCCACCAGGACCTGGAGGGCATGATCGCCGCTGGGCGGTTCCGGGAAGACCTGTTCTACCGGCTCGCCGAAGTCGTCGTGAAGATCCCGTCGCTCGCGGATCGGCCAGGCGACGCTCCTCTGCTCGGGAAAGTCTTCCTGAAACGCTTCGCGAGAGAGATGAATCCGCAGCTCACCGGTTTCTCCTCGGATGCGCTGGCAGCAATCGATGCCTGGCGCTGGCCCGGCAACGTTCGCGAGCTCGAAAACCGCGTGAAGCGCGCGGTGATCATGGCCGATGGCAAGCTGGTCACCGCAGCGGATCTCGACCTGGAGGAAGCTGCAGGCCGAGACGGCGAGGCCCTCAATCTCAAGAGCGCCCGCGAGCAAGCTGATCGCAAGGTAATCCGGCACGCGCTGGCGCGCAGCGAAGGCAACATCTCGAACACGGCGCGTTTGCTGGGGATCAGCCGGCCGACCCTCTACGACCTTCTGAAGCAGTATGGTCTACAGACCTAAGCTTGGAATAGCCGCGTTCCTGACGTTGGCGTTTGCTCTCGCTGGCGCGGCGGCCGCTGTGCCAGCGACCAGCAGCCTTGATGATGCGGTTGCCGCGTTGGCCCGCGGAGACGGGATTGCGGCCGAAGTGTTGGCCGGGCGCGCACTCAATGCCGGTGTCCCACGTCAAGACATGGCCGCTTTGATGGGCGAGGCCAAGCTTCTTCAAGGCGATCTTGACGAGGCGAGGCAGTGGCTCTCGCCGATCCAGTTCTCCGATGAAACCCGGGCGCGTGGGTTCCATGTCCTCGGCAGGATTGAAATGCAGGAGGGGGACCTGCCGGGTGCCGCTGCCGCGTTCGATCGTGCGCTTGAGGCCAATGCTGAGGATGCCTTATTATGGGTCGACATCGGGCGACTGCGCTACCAAGCGGGGCAACACCATCTGGTGAGCGCTGCCGTCGCCCGGGCCTTGGCAATCGACCCCGCTGAGCCGCGTGCGCTGGAACTTCAAGCGCAGCTAGTTCGCGACTCGCAAGGCGTTCGCGCGGCGCTGCCCCTGTTCGAGCGGGCGCTCGTACGCGCCCCAGACGATCTGGGGCTACTGGGTGAATATGCCGCAACCTTGGGAGAGGCGGGGCAACATCGCGCCTTGCTCAGGACTGCGCGGCGCATGGTTGAAATCGACCCGCGCGATCCGCGCGCTTACTACCTCCAGGCTGTCCTAGCTGCCCGCGCAGGTCTCGACGATCTGGCTCGCCGGCTACTTGCGGTGACCGCTGGTGCTTACGATGAGACGCCTGCCGGCCAGTTACTCGAAGGCATCCTCGAATTACGTACCGGCAATGCGCGTCTCGCGATCGAGCGGTTCGACCTCTTGTCACGTGCGCAGCCCGGCAATGCGATCGCCCGGCTATTGCTGGCAAGGGCACTGCTGGTGAATGGGGAAGCAAACGAAGTTGCAGCGAGGCTCGGGTCCGAAGCCCAACGCAGCGACGCCGCGCCCTATACCTTGGCGCTGGCCGCACGTGCCTATGAACAACTGGGCAGACGCGAGGAAGCAGCGCACTACCTCGACCGCGCTGACAAACCTCTTTTCCGCTCGCTGAGCGTGCTTGCTGCCGATCACGTGCCAGCCTCCGGAGCCGGCTTGGAGGTCGCACGTATTCGGCAGATGTATGCGCGAGGTGAAACTGGCGCAGCGGCCAGCCTGGCCGCCGCGCTCCGACAGCAGTTCCCCGATTCCATCGACATGGAAATTCTTTCGGGTGATGTCGCACTCCTGACTTCCAATGCTGCAGTGGCGCTCTCGACGTACCAGAGCGCAGCTGCCGTGCGGCGCGACTTTTCTCTGGTCGCTCGGATGGCTGCAGCTCACGAAGCTCTGGGCCGCGCTGAAGACGCCCTTTCGCTGGTAGCCAGCTACCTTTCAGGAAATCCCCGTTCCGCGGAAGCCTCGGCCGAGCTTGGCCGGATGCATGCAAAGCGCGGTGATTGGAATCGCGCGGAACTATTCCTGGCTTTTGCCCAGGAAGTCGGAGTTCCGGATCCACGATTGAGTGCCGAACTTGCAGCCGTGCAGGAGGCCTCGCGGAAAGGGAAGCCAGCGAATGCGCCGAGCGGCACGTATCAAATTTCTGAAGACCCCATCGCTCGCACCCTCAGCCGCCTCGCGGCTATGGTGAACCGCGGCCCCATCGGCGCTGTGACCGATTAGGGCGCCCTAGACTGCGTAAGTGCCGGTTAGCGGGCTGGACAGGGTGTGCGGTCGGGGGCAGGTGCCGCCAATGAATTGGGGCAAGGCGCTGCAGCGGTTCGCGACCGGACTCGACCCGCTGGTACGCCTCCTGATCCTCGCCATTGTTATGGCGACGATAGTACCCGTCACCGATGCGCACCGGCCCATTGCCGAAGCTGCATCGAATGCCGCGATCTTCCTCCTATTCCTGCTCAACGGCTTGCGGCTTCCCCGGACCGAGGTGCTTCGCGGCATGGCTCACATGCGGCTGCTGTTGCCTTTGGCGCTTTGGTCCTTCGGCGGCATGGTGCTTGCCGGCTGGGGACTAGCCCAAGCCGGTGGAATCTTGTCGCTGCCGGCAACGGTCGCGCTGGGACTGCTGTTCCTGGGGGCGCTGCCGTCGACCGTTCAATCGGCTACCGCCTACAGTTCGCTCGCGGGCGGCAATGTCGCTGTGTCCGTCGTGGCCGCGGCATTTCTCAACATCGTGGGTGTTTTCCTCAGCGCGGCGCTGTTCTCGCTCTTGGCTGGCAGCGAAGCTACGGCGCTCGATCTCGAAGCGCTCGAGCGTATCGCCCTGATCCTGCTGCTGCCTTTTGTCATGGGCCAACTGGCGCAGGGCAGGGCCGGGCACCTGGTACGCGACCATCGCCGGCTTACGACCTGGATGGATCGGCTCGCCATAGCCGTTGCCGTATATGTCGCGTTTTCGGGGGCGGTGGAGCAGGGGCTTTGGCAACTGGTCGATTTGATGGATTGGGCCGGCCTATTGTTGCTCGTCGGGATATTCCTTGCTGTCGGTTTCGGTGGTGCCTGGCTCCTGGGCGGCGCCCTTCGGCTGGAGCGAGGAGACAGAATCGCCTTTCTTTTTGCCGGGGCTCAGAAGAGCATCGCGCTAGGCGCTCCCCTGGCTTCGGTACTTTTCCCACCCGCTACGGCAGGCTTATTGTTGCTGCCGGTGCTGATCTATCACTTGCTGCAGCTGGTGATATCGGCGCCGCTTGCCGCTCGACTCGCCGCTCGGGCTGGGTAGCCTGGTTCCATTCGAGTGAATACAGGGTGCGAGAGGAAGGTGGCGTCTCAATCCTGCCGGTAGGTCTGTTCGGCGGCAGGAAAGCGCCGGGCGCGGACATCCGCAGCGTAGCGTTGCGCCGCCTCGGAGATGATGCCGGCGAGTTCTTCGTAGCGCTTCACGAAACGGGGCACCCGTTCGAACATGCCCAGCATGTCGTCAGTCACCAGGACTTGCCCGTCGCAGCGGGCGGAGGCGCCAATGCCGATAATGGGGCAGGCAACGGCCTGGGCAACTTGCTCTGCAATCGGTTCCATGACGCCTTCGATGACGATCGAAAAGGCACCAGCGTCGGCGAGCGTCCGGGCATCGCGAAGGATCTTGGCGGCTTCGGAGTCGTCACGGCCCCGCGCGCCGTAGCCGCCTAGCACATTTACCGCCTGCGGCGTCAGGCCGACATGGCCCATCACCGGGATGCCCCGGTTGACCAGGAAGGCCACGGTTTCAGCCATCGCTTCGCCGCCTTCGAGCTTCACGGCTGCCGCCCCGCTTGCCTTGAGCAGGCCCGCAGCGCTTTCGAATGCCCGGGCGGGTGAAGCTTCGTAGGAGCCGAAGGGCATGTCGACCACGACGACCGAATGATAGCTTCCGCGAACGACAGCAGCGGCATGGTTGGCCATCATCTCCAAAGTCACTGGAACGGTCGACGGCAGGCCGTAAATGACCTGTCCCAGTGAATCGCCGACCAACAGGAGGTCACAATGCGCATCCAGGAGTTGTGCCTGGCGCGCCGTATATGCGGTAAGCATGACGATCGGTTCGGCGGTCACACCATCCACTTTGCGGGCGCGGATTTTCGGCACGGTGAGGCGGCGGACGGGTTGCGGGGTCGGAGTGGCCCGGCTGGTGGATGTGTCGAGTTGGAAGGTCGTTGACATCGGTGGATATTAGGCCCGCGCATCCCTTGTGCAAAGCCGCGTCAATGCACTTGCCTTGAGCGATGATGCGTTTAGCTTTCCGGCCCACACTTGGGATCGGGCGCGGTCGCGCATCCGGATAGAGGGGAACTGCATGTTCGGCCGCGTCAAACCGCTCGACGTTATTCTTGCCACTGCCGAAAAAAAGTCCCTGAAACGAACGTTGGGCTGGTTCCAGCTCACCTTGTTCGGCATCGGCTGCGTCATCGGTACCGGAATCTTCGTGCTCACATCAGTGGGGGCGCAGAAAGCCGGGCCGGGTTTGATGCTGGCGTTCGCGATTGCCGGCGCCGTCTGTATCGTTGCCGCGCTGTGCTATGCGGAAATCGCCGCGATGATCCCGGTGGCGGGCAGTGCCTATACTTACAGTTACGCGACGATCGGCGAACTCCTCGCTTGGACCGTCGGTTGGGCGTTGATCATGGAGTACGCCATCGCCGCTTCGGCCGTGTCGGTGGGCTGGTCGGGGTACTTCACCGGCACGATATTGGGCGAGCTGGGTCTCCAGTTGCCGGCTTGGCTTAGTGCCGGACCGCTTGCCTTGGGGGGCGCCGAAGGCGGGTTCATCAATCTCCCGGCCTTGCTGATTGCGCTTTCCGTCACGGGCCTGTTGATTGTCGGCACAAGCGAGAGCGCGAAGTTCAATGCGATACTCGTGGCGATCAAAGTGGCCGCGCTGGTCGCCTTCGTCGCTCTGACGCTGACCAGCGTCGAATTCGATACCGACAAGTTCAACCCGTTCCTTCCGGCCGGCGTGTTCGGCGGCTTCGGTACCGGGCTCGGGGCCGTGGGTGCGGCGGCGACAATGTTCTTCGCTTACGTGGGCTTCGACGCGGTCTCGACGGCGGCGGAGGAAACCAAGAACCCGCAGCGCAACGTGCCGATCGGATTGGTCGGTTCGCTGCTTTTCTGCACCGTATTCTACATCCTGGTCGCAGCCGGCGCGATCGGGACTCTCGGCGGGCAGCCGATCATGGGGCCGGGCGGCATGCCGCTGGAAGCCGGTTCGCCGGAACTTGCGCGTCAGTGTGCAATGCCGGAATTTGCCGATGCCCTCGTCTGCTCGAACGAGCCGTTGGCTCACGTGCTGCGGGTTCTCGGTTTCTCGTGGATCGGCAATGCGATCGGGGTCGCCGCCATCCTGGCGTTGCCTTCGGTGATCCTGATCCTGATCTTCGGCCAGACGCGCATTTTCTTCGTGATGAGCCGCGATGGCTTGCTGCCGGAAGTTTTGAGCCGGGTGCACCCCAAGTTCCAGACGCCGCACGTGGTGACCGCCATTACCGGATGCGTCGTGGCCGTGGCCGCCGCGTTCTTCCCGGTCGGTCAATTGGCCGACATTTCGAACGCGGGGACGTTGTACGCCTTCACCATGGTGGCCGTTTCGGTGATGATGCTGCGGCGGATGGATCCCGCCCGGCGGCGCCATTTCCGGGTGCCGGCCTTGTGGCTGATCGCGCCGCTGACGATTGCCGGTTGTGCGTTCCTGTTCCTCAACCTTCCGACCGCTGCGATGCTGTTCCTGCCCGCATGGAGCGTGCTGGGGCTGTTCGTCTACTTCCTTTACAGCCGCAAGCGCAGCCACCTGGCGCAGGGCATTGTAGAGGTTCACACCGAGGCGCTGGCCCAGATTGAGCCAGATATTCCCGGGATTGCTGACCGCGGTCGGCCGTAACGACTTTCCGGCATGGAAAGGGCCGCTCCGTTCCCGCGGAGCGGCCCACGCGCGTGACGAACGCGTTCGAATCTGGCGCTAGGATAGCGAGGTTCGCGCGTGATCGTCCTCGGCTTCCTCCCGCACATCGAAGCCGAGCAGCATCTTGGCCGTGTCGATGAAGCCGAGGTTGGCATTCCAGATCTCTGCCTGACCGAGGTCCATGCGTAGCATCAGCAGGTCGGGATTGTCTTTGCCGCCCGGGAACCAGGCTTCGATGGCGGGGCTCCATTCTTCTTCGAGGCGGCCGCGATCGGTCTCTTCACTCAAAATCCCGGTGAAGCGGGCAAACAGATCGTGGCCCTTGCTGGAGAATGTGCCGGTGGCCGGGCCGCCGGGCGCAAAAGGTCCGGTGCGGCTGGTAAAGAACCAGATCGATCCGTGAGCCTGGCGGTCCAGCTGGGCAGTCATCGGAACTGCCGCGTGAGGATCGGAATCGAGCTGCAGGAAGAGGAAGGGGCTATCTGCCAGCTCGGTCCAGAATTTTTGCTTGAGGCGATCGGTGTCGGTCATCGAACTCTCCTTTGCTGCGGCAAACCCTCGCGGGCGAGGTTGTTCCATTTGCGAACGAGTAAGCTTTGGAACATAGAGTGAACAATTGAGTCGATTCGCCATGATCCAGAACGCTTTTCCCATTGCCGCCGACCTTTCCGGCCGAAGCGCCGCGCGCTGGCAACCGGGGCTGCCTTGCGCTTCCCATTCCGAGCTGTTCGCCAGTGGCAAAGAGGCCAGCGGCGCCGCCTTGGCGCTGGCCCTTGCTCTGGATGGAATGGAGCACGGGCAGGGGGAACGCAGCCTACTGTGGGTGCAAGATGGAGCCTCGTTGCGGCTCAATGGTCGCCCTTATCGAGCGGGACTCCCGCTCAGACTGCGCCAACGGCTGATTCACGTCGCCGCCAAAAGAGCCGAAGACGCGTTATTTGCGCTGGAGGAGGGGTTGCGCTGCCGCGATCTGGCTCTCGTGATTGGCGAAATCGTCGGTAATCCCCGAGCGCTCGATTTTACCGCTTCGCGGCGGCTGAGCCTGACGGCCGAACGATGCGGCGTACCACTGTTCCTGGTGCGGCATGACGCACAAGCCGATCTCTCGTCGGCGCGTATGCGCTGGCAGGTCCGGGCAACGCCCTCGCTGCCCCCACGTTGGAACGCGGCGGCGCCCGGTCCGCCATCCTGGCAGGCCGAGTTGTTTCGAGCCCGCGGGCACATCCCTGGAGAATGGATCTTGCGCGATGACGGACATGTCCTCGCTGCCGAACGACCTGTCGGCTCGGAAGCCGGATCGCCGGATCATGGCGATCTGGTTGCCGCGGCTGGCGATCGATCGTTGGCGGCGCTTTGAATCCTGCCGATGCGGCGAGGGAGCGGATGCCGAGCCTGTCGCCCTGATTGCCGAAACAGCGCACGGCCCGCGCATAACCGCTGCCAACGATGTCGGGCTGGCAGCAGGGGCGCGGCCGGGCTTGCCGCTGACCGATGCGCGCACGCTATGCCCTTCGCTTAAGGCGGTGCCCAACGATCCTGAAGGTGACTGGGCCTTTCTTCAGCGGCTGGCCCTATGGGCGCAGCGCTGGGGGCCGTGGTCGGCGCCGGATGCGCCTGATGGGCTGTTTGTCGATGTCAGCGCGGTGGCGCACTTGTTCGGCGGCGAAGGGGACTTGCTGACGGATGTCGAGAGGCGTCTGGCTGTCCAGGGGCTTGCTTCCCGCACAGCCATCGCTCCCACTGCCGGGGCCGCATGGGCCTTGGCCCATTATGGTCCGAAGCGGGAAATTCTGGCCCCAACCGACAGTGAAGTGCCGCTGGCCAGGCTGCCAGTCGCGGCATTGCGGCTCGATGCAGAAGTGCTGCTGGTGCTGCGGCGCCTTGGCCTCAAGCGGATTGGCGATTTGGCAAAAATAGGCCGCGATGCGTTGAAGCGGCGTTTTCGTAGCCGCTCATCTTCCGCCAATCCGCTGTTGCGCCTCGACCAGTTGCTCGGCCGTGTGGCGGAGCCGCTCTTGCCTGTGGTTGCTGAAGCTCCCGCCATGGTGGAACGGCGGCTGCTCGAACCCATTCGCCACCGGGAATGGCTCGATCGGATAGTCGCTGATCTTGCCGCCGATCTTTCGCAGGAGCTCGAGAACCGCAGCGAGGGTGGACGCCGGCTTGAGCTTGGCCTGTGGCGGGTCGATGGCGATGTGATGGTCCGCAGCCTCGAATTGGCCGCGGCTACACGCGATCCGGCGCATATCGCCCGTCTGTTCGCGGTCAAACTCGACGATATCGATGCCGGCTTCGGTATCGATCTGGCGCGGATGCGCGCGGTCTGGGCCGAGCCGCTTTCCTTAGGCCAGGCTGACCTCGACCAGGTCGCCGAAGCATCTGGAACTTCACTGGCTACTTGCATCGACCGGCTGAGCGTACGGCTTGGAGCAGACGCTGTGAGCCGTCCGGTACCTCATGCCAGTCATATCCCTGAACGGGCGCAGCGTTGGCAGCCACCGCTGGCGCCGGAACCGGCCCCACAAGAAGAACCGGCTTTCCATGCCCGTCCGCTCAAGTTGCTCGACAGGCCGGAAAAGATCGCTGTGACTTATGCCACGCCCGACGGTTATCCGAAGCAATTTCAATGGCGCGGTGGCCTGCATGAAGTGGTGCGTGTCGAAGGCCCGGAGCGGATCGCGCCCGAATGGTGGCGTGAAAAAGGAAACGCGCGGCTGCGCGACTACTACTTGATCGAGGACCAGGCAGGCCGGCGCTACTGGATTTATCGTCTCGGTCTGGTGGGGGACGGCCGCGGCGGATTGCCCGATTGGTTCTTACAGGGGCTGTGTGCCTGAACTGCCTATTTCTCTCGTAAGCGCGGCATGAGTTCAACGAAGTTGCAGGGCCGGTTGCGGCTATCGAGCTGTTCGGCGAGGATACTGTCCCATCCGTCCTTCACCGCGCCGTTGGAGCCGGGAAGGGCGAAGATGTACGTCCCGCGCGCGACCGCGGCGCAAGCGCGTGACTGGACCGTGCTCGTCCCAATGGTTTGGTAACTTATCCAGCGGAAGAGCTCTCCAAACCCTTCGATATCCTTTTCCTTGACGCGATCTATCGCTTCCGGCGTGACGTCGCGGCCGGTGAGCCCAGTACCGCCGGTCGAAACGATCGCATCGATCTCGGGGTCATCGATCCAGTTGTTGAAGCGGCGCGTGATCGCATCAGCATCGTCCTTCTCAATGGCGCGCGCGACCAAGCGGTGGCCTGCGCTCTTGACCCGTTCGGCCAAGATATCCCCCGACGTGTCCTCATCCGGACCGCGGGTGTCTGAAACGGTCAGCAGCGCGATGTTGATCGGCTTGAACTCGCGATCCTTGTCGATCGCCATCAGTCACGGCTCGCTGACAGGTAAACCCGGCCATCACCCGCGCCCGGAAACATCGGCCAGGCGTTCTGCGCCAGCGCCACGCGGCTGGCTGACGAGGCCTGGGCTTGCCGCTCATACATCCAGTAATTGCGCATCACGATGGCCACGTAGCTCCTCGTTTCCCAATAGGGGATGGATTCCATCCACAGCAGCGGATCGCCCTGGTCATTCACCTCGTGGTTCCAGCGCGTCACCGGGCTCAGCCCCGCATTATAAGCCGCCATGATCTTGGGCAGTGTGCCGCCCGTCGCCGGGCTATCGCGCAGCATCTCGAGATTGCGCTGGCCGAACGCGAGGTTCACCCGCGGATCGAAGATGTCCACTTGACCGGCGTTCAGTCCAAGCCGGGGAGCATGCTCCCGCACCGTGATCGGGGTAATCTGCATGAGCCCCTGCGCTTGCGCTGGGCTCACCGCAGAAGTGCGGAAGTTCGATTCCTGCAAGGCATGGGCATAAGCCAGCGCCGGATCGACACGCCACCCCGTCAGCGGCATCCACTTGGGTGCTGGATAGTGCGAAGCTGGATGCGGTGCGCCGCCGCTCGGCGCATTGTGGGCCATGTAGAGCTGCGTCGACGGCAGTCCGAGTTCCCGTGCGAGACGCGACAGCGCATCATAGTCGTCGGGATCGCCGATCCTCGCCTGGTGCAGCAGCACCTCGCTCGAAAGATCGTCGCGGCCGATCTCCGCAAGTGCCACCGCGATGCGCACGTTTTCGATGCCGCTCAGCCGGCGCCAGTCGGCCGGTGTGAACTCCGCACCTGCCACGCGGGGCGGAATAGCTATGCCGAGTTGTTCGGCGGCAAGCATGCCGTAAAGCGTTTCGTCCGCGGAAGCAGCGCTCCGGAAAAAGGCATTGCTGCGCTCTGGCTGGCGGCAACGCAGCGCAGCCCGGCCGGCCCAGTATTGCGCCGCGGCACGAAGCTCCGGATTATTCGCACCATGAACAGCGCGCTCGAACGCTGCCGAGGACTGCGCACAATCTCCCAGGCGCCAGGCGGCAAGCCCCATTGCCCAGTCGCCCTCGGCTACCCAGGCGCCGCTTCCTTGGGCCACCGTCGCGGCATGAGCCAGAGCTTCGGGATCGCGGTTCTCGATGTAGTAGCTCCAAGCCACCTTTTGCCGCCACTCGGCGCGCGCTTCCGCGCTCAGCGAAGCGTCGATGCCGTCGAGCAGAAGCCTGGCACCGTCCGGATCGTCGTTGCTGATCCGCTCCTGGATCGCGCTCGCGATCTGGGGGGGCATGGTGCCGTCGTTTACGGAACGAGGGCGAGTCCGCTTCGGGACCGAGCCCATTGAATGGAAGGATCGCGCCGCCGGCAAGTCGGGCATCCGCGTGGCTCCCCGGCTCATGCCAAGCCGGGCCAGTTGTGGGGCTTGCGGCAGGTTGCGGCCGCGCGTCATCCAAGCTTCGATTTGCGGCAGTTCCACGCGCGGAGAATTGGCCGCGAGATAGAGCCGCGCCACCGCCACCGGATGCAGCAGCCCATCGTCTCGCTGCGCCAGGAGAGCCTGGGCTCCCGACCAATCCTGTCGGTCGATCGCCGCAAAAACGGCAGAGTAATACGCATGATCCTGCTGTGAAAGCTGGCTCGGCGCAGTGCTTTGCCCGGCGTGGGCGCTAAAGTAGTCGAACGTCGGCTGAGCCGCAGCGGGCGTTCCGGTCGCCAGGGCGGCTGCAGCCAGAGCAGAGAGCAGTCTCTTCAAGCGGGTGCCCCTTCGGTCCAATCCAACCAGCGCTGCCACAGCGCTTGGCGTTGCCGCGCGCTTTCCAGCAGGCGTTCGGGCGCATAGCTGGCTAGCATCGGTATCTGCCCTTCTTGAATCGGCAATTGGCTAACACCGGGAGCGGCTTGCGCCGGGTCGTGCCCCAACAGCGGCAGGACGCGCGTACCCAGCACGATCACGCGCTTCGGGCTGGCGAGAGCAATGTGGTGCAACAAGACCTCCCCCAGGCCGCCGCTGCGCAGTCGTTCCCAATCCGGCAGGAGAGTGCGGCGCGGAAGCGCTGCCGCGACATAGACCTCAGAAGGGTCCAACTCCATCGATCGCGTCAAGGAAGCGACTAGTCGGCCCTCTGGTCCGGAAAGCAGCCTCGTCTCATCGCCCTCTTCTGGCATTGGAACGAGGACCATCAATGACGCTGCCGCTCGGCCGCGCGGGGCCACCCGCGGATGCATGCCGCCGAAGTCCAAACTGGGCTCTTGGAGCCACCACGACTGGAAGGCGGCGAGATCCTGCGGCCATAGCGCCGAGTCACCGCCGATCCTGGGCTCGGGCGGTGGAGCGGAAACGGGGGCTGACGCAGCGGGCGCCAGCGCCTGCTCGGCCGATGGGGCGTCGTCGGCCAGCCAGGGGCGAGGATCATCGTGGAAGATGAAGTAAACGCCCGCGTCTCGCCACCATGTCTGCGCGGCGGCCAACTGCTCGGCGAGTGTGAGAGGGGTAGGGTGGTTCATGGGCGTGCGCAGGTCTTGACCTGCCGACCGGCTGGTATCAAGCCCGCAAGCATGTCGATCTACCCGCTCGAGTTCACCCGATGAGGGTACGCGAATCCATGCCGGTCGACGTGGTGATCGTCGGCGGGGGACCTGCCGGGCTGTCGGCCGCCATTCGTCTCAAGCAACTTGAGCCGGGTCTCGAGGTGGTAGTGCTCGACAAAGGCTCCGAGATCGGGGCGCACATTCTGTCGGGCGCGGTGATCGACCCTCGTGCCTTGGACGAGTTGTTGCCGGACTGGCGCGAGAGCTGCCCGCTCGCCCAAACCCCGGTGACGCAGAACGAGCATTGGGTGCTCACCCCCAGAGGCAAGCGGGCGATCCCGCACCTGCTGATGCCGCCGCTGATGTCGAACGATGGAAACTACACCGGTTCGCTCGGCAACTTGTGCCGCTGGCTAGCGGAGCAGGCGGAAGCGCTGGGAGTGCAGGTATTTCCCGGCTTTCCCGCCTCCGAGGTGCTCTTCGACGAGGACGGGGGAGTAGTGGGCGTGGCGACGCAGGACATGGGCGTCGCCGCCGATGGCTCGCACAAGCCTGATTACCAGCCGGGCATGGAGCTGCATGCCAAGTACACGCTTTTTGCCGAGGGCGCCCGCGGGCATCTAACCAAACGGCTCAAGACGAAGTTCGGACTTGATGCCGAATGCCAGCCGCAGGTCTATGGGCTTGGCATCAAGGAACTATGGGATGTGGCCCCGGACAAGCATCAACCGGGGCGGGTGATCCATACGCAGGGCTGGCCGCTTTCGGAGCGGGACGCCTGGGGCGGCGGGTTCCTGTACCATCAGGCAAACGGCCAGGTGGCGCTCGGCTTCGTGACCGCGCTCGATTACGCTAATCCGTGGATCAGTCCTTACGAGGAGTTTCAGCGCTGGAAGCATCACCCGGCTGTTCGGGAGGTACTCGAAGGGGGCAAGCGGGTGTCTTACGGAGCGAGGGCCATCAATGAGGGGGGCTGGCAATCGGTGCCGAAGCTGGCCTTCCCGGGGGGTGCGCTGATCGGTTGCTCGGCCGGCTTCGTCAACGTGCCGCGCATCAAGGGCACGCATACCGCGATGAAGAGCGGGATGCTCGCGGCAGAAGCGGTCGTGGCGGCGGTGGGTGCGGGACGCCAGAAAGACGAGCTTTCGGAATATGACGGTGCCCTCCGTTCGAGCTGGATCGCTGATGAGCTGAAGCGAGTGCGGAATGCACAGCCGCTCGTTTCGCGTTTCGGTGACACACTCGGCACGCTGCTAGCGGGCACCGATATGTGGCTGCGGACTTTGGGAGTGCGCCTGCCGTTCGCGCTCGGCCACCACACCGACGCCGAGAGCACCGGGCGCGCCGATCTCTACCAGCCGATTGTCTATCCGAAGCCCGACGGGGTTGTCAGCTTCGACCGGCTTTCCTCGGTGTTCCTGTCCGGTACCAACCATGCCGAGGACCAGCCCGGCCACCTGCTGCTCAAGGATCCTTCGGCGCCGGAGCGCATCAACTGGCCGGTCTATGCCGGGCCCGAGGCGCGCTACTGCCCGGCCGCAGTCTATGAATACGTCGGCGTCGAGGAAGGAGCGCCGCAGCTGGTGATCAACGCGCAGAACTGCGTGCACTGCAAGACCTGCGACATCAAGGATCCGCCGCAGAACATCGACTGGGTGACACCGGAAGGTGGCGGCGGGCCGAACTATCCGAATATGTGAGCGGCTGGAGTGCGCTTGATCGAAACTGCCTACGCTAAGATCAACCTTGCCCTGCATGTGAGGGGGGTGCGGGAGGACAGCTATCGCGAGATCGAGACCCTTTTCGCATTTGTCGATCAAGGCGACCGGCTAAGCTCCCGCGGCGGACCACGCGACGAAGTGCGCGTGAGCGGCGAATTTGCGTCGCAACTGACTGATCCATTTGGAAATATCGTGGCGAAGGCGCTGGCGGTATTGCCGCGTCGGGACGGTCTCAGGATAGATCTGGAAAAGAACCTGCCGGTCGCGGCCGGGCTGGGCGGGGGCTCGGCCGACGCGGGGGCGGTGTTTCGGCTGGTGCGCGCCGCGCATGGCCTGCCAGACGATTGGCGCGAGCGGGCAGCGCGGCTGGGAGCGGATGTGCCGGCTTGCGTGGAGAGCGCGGCGTGTATCGGCCGCGGCACCGGGGCGAAGATCGAGCCGGTCGAGAACGACCTGGCCGGCAGGGCCGTGCTGCTGGTGAACCCGCGCGTGCCGCTGCCGACCGGGCCGGTGTTCGACGCGTGGGATGGGGTGGACCGGGGAGGGCTGGCGGACGGGCCGGCTTCGGTGATTGCGCGGGAGGGGCGCAACGACCTCGAAGCGCCGGCGATTTCGCTGTGTCCGCCCGTGGCCGAGGTGCTTGCGGAGTTGCGGCAAACCGAGGCCGAGCTGGTGCGGATGAGCGGCTCGGGCGCGACTTGCTTCGCCTTGTTCCGCAGTCATGACGTCATGCGCAAAGCCGCGGAAAAGCTGGCTTTCCGCCGCCCGGACTGGTGGCAGATGCAAGGCAGCCTGAGATGACGGATGAGGCCTGGCGCCTGGTCGGCGAGCCCGTGCCGGGCGGCATTCTGGTGGTCTGCGACCATGCTTCGAACCGGGTTCCGGACGACATCGAGCTTGGAATCGACCCGGCTTTGCTCAACGAGCACGTCGCGATCGACATCGGCGTCGCGGGCGTGGCCGAACGGATGGCCGAGCGGCCCGGCTTCGCCGCTTTTCTGGGCAATGTCAGCAGGTTAGTCTGCGACTTCAACCGCGATGAGGACTCCCCGGCGCTGGTTCCGCATTCGAGCGACGGCCACGCGATCCCCGGCAACTTGTTCGACCTGGCTGCACGGGAAGTGCGAATGAAGCGCTTCTTTCGGCCCTATCACCGCTCGATGGAGCGCTTGATCGACCGCGTAACGCCGGCGCTGATCGTCTCACTGCACAGTTTCACGCCGAGGCTGGCGAGCCGGCCGGACGAGCAGCGCCCATGGCAGGTCGGCGTGCTCTACAACCAGGACGACCGCGCCGCCCGGCTCGCCATTCCGCTGTTCGAGAACGAGGGGCTGATCGTCGGCGACCAGCAGCCTTATTCGGGCAAGCTGCTCAACGCGACGATGAACCGCCATGCCGAAGCGCGCGGCTTGCCTTACCTGGGGATCGAAGTCCGGCAGGACCTGATCGCCGCGCCAGCGGACCACGGGCCCTGGGCCGAGCGCCTCGTCCGGGTTGCGAATGAGGTTGCGCTGGCGCTGCAGTAAGGGCATCGCCCCCTCGAACCGTTCCACGCATAATTCTTGCCACCTGGAAGCCCATGACAAGCCGTTTCGACAAGTCCCGCCTGCCCAGTCGCCACGTTTCGGTCGGTCCGGAGAAAGCCCCTCAGCGCAGCTATTACTATGCGATGGGCATGACCGAGGAAGAGATCGCGCAGCCCTTCGTCGCGGTCGCCTCTGCCGGCAACGACAGCGCGCCGTGCAATACCACGCTCGACTTCCAGGCCGACATCTGCCGCGAAGGCGTGATGGAGGCCGGCGGCACTCCGCGGCGTTTCAACACGATCACGGTGACCGACGGCATCGCCATGGGGCACCAAGGGATGCGCTCGAGCCTGGTGAGCCGCGAAGTGATCGCGGATTCGGTCGAGCTTTCGGTGCGCGGCCACTGCTACGACGCGATCGTCGGCTTCGCCGGCTGCGACAAGAGCCTGCCGGGCATGATGATGGCCATGCTGCGGCTCAACGTGCCGTCGATCTTCGTCTATGGCGGCTCGATCCTGCCAGGCCGGCATGAAGGCCGCGACCTGACCGTGCAGGACGTGTTCGAAGTGGTCGGCCGCTGGAGTTCGGGCAAGTGTCCGCTCAGCGAGCTCACCGCGATCGAGAAAGCCGCCTGCCCGGGCCACGGCGCCTGCGGCGGCCAGTACACCGCCAACACCATGGCCTGCGTCGGCGAAGCGATCGGATTGTCGTTGCCGAACAGCAACATGGCACCGGCTCCTTACAAATCGCGCGAGGAAATCGCACGCGCGGCCGGGCGCCAGATCATGACTCTGATCGAGCGCAACCTGCGTCCCCGCGACATCTGCACCCGCGCGGCGTTCGAGAATGCCGCCCGCGTCGTCGCGGCCACTGGCGGCTCGACCAATGGCGCGCTTCACTTGCCCGCGATGGCCAGCGAATGCGGCATCGAGTTCGACCTGTTCGATGTCGCCGAGATCTTCAAGTCGACGCCCTATATCGCCGATCTTAAGCCGGGCGGGCAGTATGTCGCCAAGGACATGCACGACGCCGGCGGCGTCTACATGGTGATGAAGACGCTGCTGGCCGGCGGCTTCCTCAATCCCGAACCGATGACCGTGACCGGCAAGACGCTGGGCGAGAACATCGAGGAGATCACCTGGAATCCCGACCAGAAGGTGATCTACGACGTGAAATCGCCGATCACGCCCACCGGCGGGGTGGTCGGCCTGCGCGGCTCGCTGGCGCCCGAGGGCGCCATCGTCAAAGTCGCGGGCATGAAGCGGCTGCAGTTCCGCGGCCCGGCTCAAGTCTTCGAGTGCGAGGAAGATACTTTCGCCGCGGTCGAGGCACGCCAAATCCGCGAAGGCAGCGTGGTCGTCATCCGCAACGAAGGACCCAAGGGCGGGCCCGGTATGCGCGAGATGCTGGCGACGACGGCGGCGCTTTACGGCCAGGGCCTGGGCGAGAGCGTGGCGCTGATCACCGATGGGCGTTTCTCCGGCGCGACGCGCGGCTTCTGCATCGGCCATGTCGGACCCGAAGCGGCCGAAGGCGGCCCAATCGCGCTGATCGAGGACGGCGACATGATCGCGATCGACGCCGAAGCCGGCACGATCGAGCTGGAAGTCGCGGAACACGTGCTGGCTGAGCGCCGCAAGGCCTGGAAGCCGCGCGGCCACGACTACAACGCAGGCGCGCTGTGGCGCTATGCGCAGACCGTCGGCCCCGCCTACAAGGGCGCGCTGACGC
>CAYTPY010000029.1:0-23716 GCA_964439725.1 uncultured Erythrobacter sp.
GCAATACGAACCCAAGGCGCCGCTGATGCGGTACCTGGACGAGAAGCTGCCGCTGCCTCGCCTCGTCTATAATGCCGTGGGCGCCGGCTACCCGGTGCCGCGCAATCTTAACTACTGGTGGAACTTCGGTGTCCTGGCCGGCTTTGCGCTGACGCTCCAGCTGATCACCGGCATCGTCCTGGCGATGCACTACGCGCCCAACGCCACTGTCGCGTTCGGCTCGGTCGAGCACATCATGCGCGACGTGAACTGGGGCTGGGCGCTGCGTTATGCGCATGCCAACGGCGCCAGCTTCTTCTTCGTCGTGGTCTATCTGCACATTTTCCGCGGGCTGTTCTACGGATCGTACAAGGCCCCGCGCGAAATGGTGTGGCTGCTTGGCGTGGTCATCTTCCTGCTGCTGATGGCGACGGCGTTCATGGGCTACGTGTTGCCGTGGGGTCAGATGAGCTTCTGGGGCGCTAAGGTGATCACCGGTCTGTTCGGGGCAATCCCGCTGGTCGGTGAACCGCTGCAGATCTGGCTGCTCGGCGGCTATGCGCCCGACAACGCTGCGCTCAATCGCTTCTTCTCGCTGCACTATCTGCTGCCGTTCGTGATCGTCGGCTGCGTGATCCTCCACATCTGGGCGCTGCACATTCCGGGATCATCGAACCCGACTGGCGTCGAGGTGAAGAGCGAGAGCGACACGGTCCCGTTCCACCCGTATTACACGGCGAAGGATGGCTTCGGACTCGGCGTGTTCCTTATCATCTATTGCGTGATCACGTTCTTCCAGCCGAACGCGCTGGGCCACCCCGATAACTACATCCCGGCGAACCCGCTGGCGACGCCCGCGCACATCGTGCCGGAGTGGTACTTCTGGCCGTTCTACGCGATCCTGCGTGCTTTCACCGTCGACTTCATCCTCGGCGCGAAGCTGTGGGGCGTGATCGCGATGTTCGCTTCGATCTTGGTTTGGTTTTTTCTGCCTTGGCTGGACAAGTCGCCGGTCCGCTCGGGTCACTATCGCCCGATGTTCCGCAAGTTCTTCTGGTTCGGCCTGATCCCGGCCATGGCGGTGCTGTTCTGGGCCGGCGGTGCCCCAGCCGAAGAGCCCTACGTGATGCTGAGCCAGATCGCGACCGCGTACTACTTCATGCACTTCCTGGTCATCCTGCCGCTCCTTTCCTGGCTCGAGCGGCCCGAACCGCTGCCGTTCTCCATCACTGAAGCGGTTCTGGGCGGGGACAAGAAGGCGGTGCTGGGCGAAAACACCACCCCGGCCACCTGAACGTGCGGAACAAGGGAAAGACGACGCAATGATCCGCCTCATCGGCATACTCGTAGGACTCGCCTTCACCTTCACGGTGGTGTGGGCCCTCGGCTGGGGCGCCGCTGCCGTCATCGGGCAGGGCTACCTCGTCGAGGAGACCGCCGAGCACGCGTTCCATGAGCATCCGAAGGACGTGAACTTCGCTCACGACGGAGCCTTCGGCAAATGGGACCTGCAGCAGCTCCAGCGCGGCTACCAAGTCTACAAGGAAACTTGTTCCGCTTGCCACGGGCTAGAGTACGTCGCCCTGCGCGATCTGGCGCAGCTCGGCTACAGCGAAGCTGAAGTGAAGGCAGAGGCCGCGAACTGGACCGTCCCGGGCATCGATCAGGACACCGGCGAGACTACCACTCGCCCGGGGACGCCGACCGACTACTTCCCGTCACCGTACCCGAACGACATCGCCGCCGCGGCCGCAAACAACAATGCGATCCCGCCAGATCTGTCGCTGATGACCAAGGCTCGGCACGACGGATCGGCGTACGTCTACTCGCTGCTGACGGGTTACCAAGAGCAGCCGGCAGAGTTGCTGCGCCGCTTCCCAGACGCGGAAACGGGCGTCGGGCTTTATTACAACCCGTACTTCCCGAACCTCAACCTGGCGATGCCGCCCCCGCTCAACGACGGACAGGTGACTTACGCCGACGGCACGCAGGCGACGGTCGAGCAGATGTCGAGGGACGTGGCTGCGTTCCTCACCTGGACAGCGGAGCCAACGCTGGTGAAGCGTAAGCAGACCGGTTGGGCAGTGCTTGGCTTCCTGCTCTTCGCGACGGTTCTTGCCTGGCTTGCCAAGAAGCAAATCTGGGCCCCCATCACGCCGATCCGCCGCAAGGATTGAGGAGCTTCGGATCCTCGATCCGGTGGACTCGGCTGCAGTAATCACACCTTGAGCCCTGCCGAGATCAAGGCGCTGATCCGCTCGATTCCGGACTTCCCCGCAACGGGGATCCGGTTTCGCGACATCACGCCGTTGATTGCCGATGCCTCGGGCTTCCAGGCTGCGGTCTCTCACCTCGCCGAACGCGCGGCCCACGCTGCACCCGACGCCGTGGCCGGGGTCGAGGCGCGGGGCTTCATCTTCGGCGCGGCGCTCGCTGCCAAGCTGGGCCTAGGCTTCATCGCGCTGCGCAAGCCCGGCAAGCTGCCAATGGCCACGATCGGCCTCGATTATGCGCTGGAATATGGGCACGCGCGGATCGAACTCGACCCGGGCGCTATCGCACCCGGCCAGCGCGTGCTGCTGATCGACGATCTGCTGGCAACGGGCGGCACTGCCGTGGCCGCCGCCGAACTGCTTCGGCGCGCCGGCGCGGTGGTCGAGCAGGCGCTATTCGTAGTCAATCTCTCCGACCTCGGCGGCGCCCAGGCTCTCCAAGCAGCCGGCGTGGCTGTCGAGGCGCTCGTTTCGTTTGACGAAACTGACTCCGCTTGACGACACGCCCGCAGCAATGGCAAGCGCCGAACGTCACGAGCGGGTATAGCTTAGTGGTAAAGCACCAGCCTTCCAAGCTGGCTATGCGGGTTCGATTCCCGCTACCCGCTCCATCCTTCGCCATATCCCGCGATATTGCCGCGAGGGCTCATGGGCTCCTTTAAGCGGCTTGCCGCCTAAGGCTTGCCGCCTTCGCCGGTTTGCTGCTGCGCCCGGTCGGCCCGCGACGCGGTGATGTAGTTGCGGAGCTGGACGTTGCCTTCGTGGCAGGCGTACTCAAAGAAGCCATAGTCGTCGCGGCGCTGCCAGTCGCTGCGCGTGGTCCACGGAGCAGTGAAGATCACCGGATCGTGGTAGGTCGCTTCGTACACGATCGTATCCGGGCTCGTCATCGTGAACCGCTCCACCAGCCGCGCCTCTTCGCTGATCGGAGTGTCGTTCCATGGCGGCGAGCCGGTGGTGACGATGTTTGTGGCGGAGGCCCCGGGGCGGAAGTTGGTGGTCTCCACCACCAGCGTGTTCTTGTCCTCCCAGTGCCCACGGCTCTCGCCCATCCAGTTGCGGATCGCCGATGGTACCGTCGCCCGCCCGTCGACTGGGATGATACGGGTTTCGTGAATCATCTCCAATTGCAGCGCGACGAGCCCCGGCGCCTGCCAGATGCGGATGCCGTTGTTGTACTGCATTGGCAGCATCGAGGCAGGTAGCCCGCGGGTAATGCAACGGTCCCAGCTGTCGAAGTCAGTGGTCCAGTCGAACGTCTGCCCCTCGCGCCAACTGGAGCGCATCAGGTCGGAGCGACGCTGGCCTTCCTCGGTCTTCTCAGGAAGTCGCCCGTTTGGTGGATCGATGATCAGCGAGGTTCGGCGGCTCGGCTCACCCATCTCGACCCAGTGGCCCTGGCCCAGCCGGTCCGAAGCATCCTCGTTGTCATAGCGGGCCGCGGCGGCCTCGATACGGCGTCGGCGCTCTTCCATCTCCTCGTCGGACAGGAACATGCGATTGCCCTGTTCGGGCGTGCGCTGCAGCGGAGTGCCGTTGAGATGATCGATGGGCCAGCGGCCGCGAAGATCGGGATCGCCCCACGGCGTGGTCTTGGGTACGTAATCCGTCGGGACTGCCGGCACGGTTACCAGATCGACTGGGGCTTGCTGGGCTTGAGCCGCCGCAGCCATGGCTCCGATGGCAAGCGCACCCGCTAACAGTTTCCCCCTGATGTGCACCGCCGCCTCCTGCAAATGGTTCATTGCCTCAACCATTCGCAAACTAATGGCGCAAACTCAACTCTTCTCTATCGCCAGGTTGTCGATCAGGCGGGTGGCGCCCAGGCGCGCCGCCACGAAAAGCCGCGCCGGTTCTCTCAAGACCCGCGCCAGCGGTTGCAATGTCACGGCATCTGCGACTTCGACGTAATCGACGTGAGCAAAGCCGGCCGCTAGCAGACCTTGGGTGAGCGAAGCCGTCGTCTCATCAACCGTTGCGCCGTCCGCCAAAGCCTTCACCGCTTCGCGCATCAGGCGCGGCAAGGTGGCCGCCCGCTGACGTTCATCGGCCGAGAGATAGCGGTTGCGGCTCGACAGGGCGAGGCCATCCGGCTCGCGCACGATTGGCGCTCCCAGGATCCGGTGGGGATGTGGCTGCGTCAGGTCGAGGTCGCGCGCCATGCGCCGGATCACTGCTAGCTGTTGCCAGTCCTTTTCCCCAAACACCGCCACGTCGGGGCGAACTTGGTTGAAGAGCTTGGCCACGACCGTTGCCACGCCGTCGAAATGGCCCGGGCGGGACGCTCCGCACAGTCCGTCGCTCAACCCCGACACCGATATACTCGTGGCGAAGCCCTGCGGGTAGACCTCCTCGACAGGCGGCGCCCACAACAAGTCGACGCCTTCGGCCTGCAGCATGCGTGCGTCTTCTTCCAGCTGTCGCGGATAGGCGCCCAGGTCTTCATTAGGGCCGAACTGCGTCGGGTTGACGAAGATCGACACCACGACCGCGTCGGCGCTGCGCTGCGCTTGTCGCACCAGGCTCAGATGGCCTTGGTGAAGCGCTCCCATGGTTGGCACAAGAGCTACCTCGCGGGCCCTGACGCGCAGACTGTCCACAGCCTGGCGCAGCTCGTCGAGGCTCTTGGCGGTTTGCATGGGTGCGGGCCTCCGATAAGAGCCGAGAGCGGCTGCCTCTAGCCGCCCGTCCGGATCAGAGAAAGACATCATCGCCGTGTCAGCTGCCCCTCATCGTATCGTCTTCGCCAATGAAAAGGGCGGCACCGGAAAGTCGACGACCGCGGTGCACATCGCCGTCGCTCTTGCTTACCAGGGCGCGAAAGTGGCCGCCCTCGATCTCGATCCCCGCCAGCGCACCCTCTACCGCTATTTCGAGAACCGCGTGGAAACGGAGAAGCGCCGCGGTGTTGAACTTCCCGGCGCCGCGTTTGGGGTCTTCGTCGGCGATAGCCTCGAGGCATTGGAACAGCAGGCAGCGCAGCTCGGTCAGGGCGCCGATTTCATGATATTCGACACACCAGGCCGAGACGATCTCTTCGCCCGGCATGTCGCCACTCAGGCGGATACGCTAGTGACGCCAATGAACGATAGTTTCGTGGACTTCGATCTGATTGGCCAGGTTGATGCCGAGACGTTCAAGGTCCGCCGCCTGAGCTTCTATGCCGAACTGATCTGGGAGGCGCGCAAGAAGCGAGCGATGAAGCAGATCCAGGAGCAGCGCCGCGAAATGGATTGGGTCGTGGTTCGCAATCGAGTCCAGCACGTCGATGCGCGCAACCAGCGGCGCATCGACCAGGCCTTAACCGAGCTTTCCAAGCGGGTCGGTTTCCGCGTTGCTCATGGCCTGTCGGAGCGGGTCATCTACCGTGAGCTGTTTCCGTCTGGCCTGACGCTGCTCGACAAGGGGCAACTCGGCGAACTTGGCACCAGCCATCTTGTCGCTCGGCAGGAGCTGCGTACGCTCGTCGGTAACCTCCATCTGCCAATTCCCGGCACCGCCCGAACCAAGGCCGCCTGATATGATGCGGATCTTGTTCTTCGCCGCCATTGCGCTGCTGGTCTGGAAACTGCTTCTCGGCCGCTGGCCTTGGGAACCGAAGCGCCGGATACGCGCTCAAGCAGTGTCCCGCGCGCGCAAGCTTCTCGGCGTGTCTGCGGCTGCTTCACGGGAGGACGTCATTGCCGCGCATAAGCGCCTCGTGGCGATGGTCCATCCCGACCGCGGCGGCAGTAACGAACAGGTGCACGAGGCGAACGCCGCGCGAGATCTCTTGCTGAACGAGCTACCTCACGATTTGCCTGCTCCATAGGAGATACGATGAGCCACGACTTTCACCCCACTGTCCTGCGTGAATACGACATTCGCGGCGTTATCGGGGAAACCCTGGGTGCTGACGATGCAAGGGCGATCGGACGCGGCTTCGCCACGCTGCTGCGCCAGGCCGGGGGCAAGCTCGTGGCGGTTGGCTACGACGGGCGGGTCAGCTCCCCGATGCTCGAACATGCGCTGATTGAAGGCCTCACCTCCAGTGGCTGCGACGTGCGCCGCATCGGCCTGGGACCGACTCCGATGCTCTATTACGCCGAAGCCTCAGCGGAAGAGGTCGATGGCGGAATTCAGATAACCGGCAGTCATAATCCCGCCAACTACAATGGCTTCAAGATGGTCTTTCAGGGACGGCCGTTCTTCGGGGAGGACATCCAGGCGATCGGCCGGCTTGCGGCAGAGGGTGACTGGAACGATGGGACGGGAACGGTCGAGCAGCTCGACGTGCTCGACAACTACGTCGACGCTCTACTTGGCGGACTTGCCGACCTCGACCCGGCAGGTACCGGCAAGCTGCGGATCGGGTGGGACGCCGGAAACGGCGCTGCAGGGCCGGTGCTCGACGCGCTTGTGGAGCGACTGCCCGGGGAACATTTCACCCTCTATACCGAAGTCGATGGGACTTTCCCCAATCACCATCCTGATCCCACGGTTCCTGAGAACCTCGAAGACCTGCGGCGGCTTGTAGCCGAGAAGGAGCTCGATTTCGGAATTGCCTTCGACGGTGACGGCGATCGCATCGGTGCAATCGATGGGCAAGGGCGAGTGATCTGGGGCGATCAACTCCTGATGATTTATGCCGAGGACCTGCTCGGTCGGCGACCGGGGTCGACGATCATTGCCGACGTTAAGGCGAGCCGGGCGCTGTTCGAGCGGGTCGAGGAACTCGGCGGTACCGCGCTGATGTGGAAGACGGGGCATAGCCTCATCAAATCCAAGATGAAGGAGATCCACGCGCCTCTCGCCGGCGAGATGAGTGGCCATGTCTTCTTTGCCGACGAATACTTCGGCTATGACGACGCGCTATACGCAGCAATACGGCTGATCGCCGCCTCCGCCCGGCTCGAGAAGTCGGTGACCGAACTGCGCAGCGCGATGCCGAACATGCTCAACACCCCGGAACTACGCTTCCAAGTCGACGAGAGCCGCAAGTTCGCCGCGATCGACGAAGTCAAGCAGCGGCTGGCGCGGACCGACGCCGACGTGAACGACACCGACGGCGTGCGAGTGACCACCTCGGATGGTTGGTGGCTGCTACGCGCTTCGAACACTCAGGACGTGCTCGTGGCTCGGGCCGAGAGTGGCACCCAGGACGGTCTCGATCGGCTCTTGGAGCAGATCGACGAGCAACTGGCGGCATCCGGCCTTGAGCGCGGCGCCCAAGCAGGGCATTAATCTCCGATCGGAGGAACCGCATGCTGCGTCTAATTGCCATTTCCGCGCTTGCCGCGGCGTCGCTTGCGCTGGGGGCCTGTAACACGGTGAAAGGGCTCGGCCAGGATATACAGTCGGTTGGCCAAGCAGGTGAGGACGCTCTCTAAGAAGGCGACCAGCCGGTAGACAGCATCCACACGCCGGTAGCGACGAACAGCGCGCCGGCAATGACGCGTATGGCGCCCATCGGGACCCGGCGAAGCAGCTTGTCGCCAGCCAGCACGACAGGGGCATTGGCGAGCATCATGCCCAGAGTGGTGCCGGCGGTAACCGCCAGGACGTCTCCGTAACGCGCCCCCAGTGCTACGGTGGCAATCTGGGTTTTGTCGCCGATTTCGACGATAAAGAACGCCACCAGTGTGGTCAGGAAGGCGCTTCTGCGGGTGCGGGGTGCCTCGCTGTCGTCGAGCCTGTCTGGGACGAACGTCCATAGGCCCATCGCGATAAATGCGACCGCGACTGCAATGCCGAACCAGTCGGTTGCCAGCCACGCCGCCGCCGCGGCGCCTAACCACGCTGCGAGGGCGTGGTTGGCGAGCGTCGCCAGCAGGATGCCCCAGATGACGGGGACCGGCTTGCGGAACCGGGCGGCCAGCACCAGCGCGAGTAGCTGCGTCTTGTCGCCCATTTCGGCGAGCGCGACCAGGATCGTGGAAGAGACAAAGGCATCCATTGCGAGCGCCCGGCCGTGGCTCAGGCGAGGTACGCACGCAAGGGTTTAGACGTGGACGGGGGCTGCCGAGGCAGCCCCCGATAGTGTTCGTTCCGTCAGAGCGAGCCCGACGAGCCCTCGCCGCTTGCCGTCTGGCGTTTGTCGCTGCGGTCCCAGGCTTGGCTCGGCTGCACTCGCAAGTTGTTCTGGACGTGCTTGACGCCCGACACATCATGGACGCAATCTTCGGCGCGGCGCTTCTGCTGGCGGCTCGGCACGGTGCCGTCCAGCGTCACCTCGCCCTCGCTTACCGTCACACTGACCTGACGGGCGTCAACTCCCCAGTCTTGGGTTAGCGCGTCGCAGGCATCTTCCAGGATCCGCTGATCGGGGCGGGTGTAGCCCGAAGGCCCGTGGCCTCGATACCCGCGTGCCTCGCGATGATCGTCATCGTCGTCGCCGCCGAACCACTCGGACACGGCATCGCTCGCGCGGTCGAACCAGCTACGCTCGTCGCGGTCGCGACGCCATTCGCGATCATTCGCATAGCTTCCGCTCGGCGCCGCACCCACTGGACGCCATTTCCCGTGGTTCGCCGCGAGCCGGCTTCCGGCTCCGAATTGGCCTGGCTGGGGGCCTCTGTTGGTGAACTGTGCCGTGCCGAAGTCGTGGCCACCGAAATCATCGCCCCGGAAGCTGCCGTAACTTGGCCCTTCACGGTCGCGCCAGCTGCGCCAGTAGGAACGGGGTGCACCCCCCTGTCCAGCGTGGGACTGGCTCGGATCCCGCCCCCACTCGCTGCGATGGCGCCGGCCGGCCTGCCGGTCTTCAAAGTCGAAATCGTCGTATCCGCGGCCCTGCCAGCTGTCACCCATTTGACCGAGACGGGCCTCATCATGAGACCACGAATAATCGCCTGTATCAAATTGCTCTTCTTGCCGGCTAAAATCGCGCCCTCGCCCGTGCCTGTCACGCCGGCCTTGCCCATAATTCGGATCTGCCATGATCGTCCTCTCAAGGTTCATAGCTGCCGTTCAGGTCCAGCCTCGCGCGCCCGGCAGCGTGGCATGCAAAGCTGTCGCGTTTGTCGCGATGTCGCAGCAGTGCAACGAGCACCGGGGCAGGAAGTTGCGCCAGCCGCCGTGCTCAGGTGACGGCTGAGCGAATGAGGGGAGCAAACCGCCAAGACGGAAGGTGGGATAGGGACCCGCTTGGGTCCGCATTCGTTCCTGTTCAGCGTGACTGAGCCGAGCCTTCCTCCCGAAATTGCAGCTTGGTTTGCCCATCGCGGATGGCGCATCCGGCGGCACCAGGCCGAAATGCTAGCGGCCAACGATGCGGGTCAGCATGCATTGCTCGTCGCCGATACGGGCGCGGGCAAAACTCTAGCCGGTTTTCTGCCGACGCTCGCTGCGTTCTGCCCAAGCCGAGGCGAAGCTGCGCCAGAGGGGCTCCACACGCTCTACATTTCGCCTTTAAAAGCCCTGGCGCACGACGTGCAGCGTAACCTCCTCACCCCAGTAGAAGAAATCGGGCTGCCGCTGCGAATCGAGACCCGCAGCGGCGACACTCCCTCCGACCGCCGCAAACGCCAGCGCAGCCGCCCCCCGCACGTACTGCTGACCACGCCCGAATCGCTATCGTTGTTGCTCAGCTACCCTGACAGCTTTGAGCTGTTTGCCGGACTGAAGCGGGTGATCGTGGATGAAATTCATGCGTTCGCGACGGGGAAGCGGGGCGATCTGTTGGCGCTCGCGATGTCGCGGCTGCAGGCGATTGCGCCGAACCTACAGCGGGCGGCGCTGTCCGCCACGGTCGCGGATCCGCACGCATTTCGCGAATGGCTGGCGCCGTGGGGTGATGTCGACAGCGTAGCGCTGGTGAAGGGGGAGCCGGGCGCCCCGCCGGAAGTGGAGATTCTCCTCCCGGAAGAAGCCATCGTTCCTTGGGGCGGACACGCGGCTATCTGGGCGATCCCTCAACTCTACCAGACGATAAAGCGCAACCGGACCACATTGGTGTTCACTAACACGCGCTTCCTCGCGGAATATATCTTCCAAGAACTGTGGGATGCTAACGAAGACCACCTGCCGATCGCCATTCACCACGGCTCTCTAAGCAAAGAGGCTCGCCGCAAGGTCGAAGGCGCAATGGCGCGCGGCGAGCTGCGCGCTTTGGTCGCGACCGCCAGCCTCGACCTCGGTGTCGACTGGGGGGATATCGACTGCGTCGTGCAGATGGGGGCTCCCAAGGGCTCCTCACGGCTGCTGCAACGGATCGGCCGTGCCAATCACCGTCTCGATCAAGCCAGCCGCGCTATCCTCGTACCTGGCAATCGCTTCGAGTTCCTCGAGGCGCAGGCAGCCAAGGATGCGGTCGATCAGGGCAAGCGCGACGGCGAGGATTTCCGTCCGGGCGGGCTCGACGTCCTGGCTCAACACGTGATGGCATGTGCGTGCGCCGCCCCTTTCGATGAAGAGGCGTTGCTGGCAGAGGTGCGATCAAGCCTCGCCTACGCTTGGGTCGACGAGACCGTATGGCAGCGGGTGCTCACCTTCGTCGCGACCGGCGGATATGCACTGAAGGCTTATGACAAGTTCCGGCGCATCGTCCGCGACGACGATGGCACTTGGCGCCTGTCGCATCCAGAGCACGCGCAGCGGCACCGAATGAACGCTGGCATCATTGTGGATGCCGAAATGATCGAGATCCGGTTTCGCAACGGCCGTACCCTCGGCAAGGTCGAGGAGCAGTTCGCCGCATCGCTGCGCATCGGTGATACCTTCCGGTTTGCCGGGATGGATCTCGAGGTCGAAGCGTTGCGAGATCTCGACCTGGTTGTCCGGGCCGCGAAACGGTCTGCGACCATCCCGAGCTACATGGGCTTGCGTCTGCCGCTGACGACGCACTTGGCGGATCGGGTACGCGAACTTCTCGTTGACCGCGCCGGGTGGTCACGTTTTCCCGACGACGTGCGGGAATGGCTGGAAGTTCAGGATTGGCGATCGCAGCTACCGGGTCCCGATAGTCTTCTTGTCGAGAGCTTTCCGCACGCGAAGCGACACTACACCGTCTATTACACCTTCATCGGCTGGAACGCGAACCAGTCGTTAGGCATGCTGATCACCAAGCGGATGGAAGAGCGGGGCCTGTTCCCCGGTGGCTTCGTTTCGAATGACTACTCGCTCGCGGTTTGGGGGCTGCAACCGGTCGAAGATCCGAGCCCGCTGCTGTCTCCCGATATTCTCACACACGAGTTCGTCGAATGGGTGACCGAGTCCCACCTTTTGCGCCGCGCCTTCCGCGAGGTGGCGGTGATTGCCGGGCTGGTCGAACGACAGCATCCGGGAAAGCGGAAGTCGGGCAAGCAGGTCACTTTCTCGACTGACCTGATCTACGATGTGCTGCGCAAGTACGAGCCCGATCACCTTCTGATCCAGGCTGCCTGGGCGGACGCACGTGTTCGCATGACCGACGTGGGCCGGCTCGGAGACTTGTTGGACACCGCGGGGCAGCGCCTGGTTCATGTAAAGCTGGAGCGGGTTAGCCCCTTAGCCGTGCCGGTAATGGTGATGATCGGGCGCGAAAGCGTGCCGCAAGGGGCGGTCGATGACGAGCTGTTGCTGGAGGCGGAAAGTCTGGCCGGGATGGCGATGGGCGGGGCCGATGCTTCCGAAAGCGACTAGCGCCGGCAGGCGACAGCCAAAGAAAAAGGGGCGGATCGCTCCGCCCCCTTTCCGTCAACCGAATTCCGCGACTGCGCCGCCAAACCTCAGTCTTTCCCGAAGACCCGGTACTTCTCGTTTCCGACGAAGCCGAACTTCGTGACGCCCGAGGCTTTGATGATGTTCAGCACCTTGGCCGAAAGGTCGTAGCTCGCCATCGCTTCAGGCTCGAACTGCAGCTCCGGCTCCACCGAGTAGCTGAGCGAGGTCTGCAGATTGGCGACCAGTTCACCCTGGTTGATCGGGGTACCGTTCCACAAGATCTCGTTGCCGGGAGTGAGCACGATCTTGTTCTTGATCGGATCGACCAGCGGCGGGGTATCCGACTCGCTGGCCACCGGCAGGTCGATATCGACCGAGTGGGTCGCTACAGGAATGGACATGATGAATACGATGAGGAGCACGAGCAGGACGTCGATCAACGGCGTCATGTTCATTTCCATCATCGGGCTGCCATCGTCCTTGCCGCCTGACATCGCCATGGCAAATTACTCCTTAGAAATCTTCGGGCGACCTAAGCGTCAGGCGTTCGGGTCGACGGGGTTCGAGATGAAGCCGACGGTCGGATAACCGGCCGCCTGGACGTTGTAGATCGCGCCAGCGACGCAGCGCCACGGCGTGTTTACGTCCGCTCGGATGTGGACCTGCGGGATCGCTTCAGGGTTGGCCACGAGGGCTTCAATGCCGCCCGCGCGCTGCACGATGTTGTCGAGACGACGGAACGCTTGATCGTAGAGCTCTTCCGAGCTGACCGGCGTGGTGTTGTTGAAGAACACCCGGCATTCGCCGTCGCGCGTGGCGCCAGTATAGTCGGTGTTGACAACCGACGGAGTCCGCCCGGCCTCATCGGTGGTCGTAACGGTAAGCAGCAGGTTCTCGACCTTGTCTTCCGATTCGACCGATTCGAAGATCGGGATTTCAAGCTCTTCCACCGTTTGCAGTGTCACAGGCACCGCAATGATGAAGATGATCAGCATCACCAGCATGACGTCGACGAGCGGCGTCGTGTTGATGTCCGACATCGGCGCTGCGTTGCTGTCGCCGCCTACGGAAATTGCCATCTCAGTTGTCCTATCTCAATGCTGGCTGGAGGGGCGGGCCCGCATGCCGGTTCCCGCCCCCCTGTTCATTCGCGACCAATCTTAGGCCTTAGTGGCGGCCGGAGTGGTTGCGGTAGCCTTAGCCGCCGGAGCGGTCGTGGCAGCCTTGCCGGCCTGCTGCGTCGACGTAGCAGTCATCATCGCCGGCTTCACGGCGCCGCGCGAGGTGATGTTGGCAAGCAGGTCGGTCGAGAACGCCGCCAACAGCTCGGCAACGCGGCGGTTGCGGTTCTGCAGCCAGTTGTAGGCGAACACGGCCGGAACAGCGACCAGGAGTCCGAGTGCGGTCATGATCAGCGCTTCACCGACGGGGCCGGCGACTTTGTCGATCGAGGCCGATCCGGCAATACCGATGGCGATCAGGGCGCGATAGATGCCGATCACGGTGCCGAGCAGTCCGACGAACGGGGCAGTGGCACCCACGGTCGCGAGGAAGGGAAGACCACTGGCGAGCTTCGAGTTGATCGCAGCTTCCGAACGGGCAAGCGATCCATGCAGCCAGTCGTGCGCTTCAAGCGAATCGGTCATCTTGGTGTGCTGGCCTTCGGCCGCAAGACCGTCGTCTACCAGCTGGCGCCAAGCGCTGTTCTTGTCGAGCTTGGCGGCGCCTTCCTGGAGCGAGTTGGCACGCCAGAAGTTCGTGCGGACGCTCTTGTACTGCCGCAGGATCTTGTTCTGCTCCATCAGTTTCGTGAACAGGATGTAGAACGAGCCGACTGACATGATCACCAGGATGCCAAGGATCGACCAGGCGATCATGCCGCCCTGTTCCATCGCCTCCCAGAAGCCAAAACTGGTCTGGGGGGCCGCGTCACCGCCCGCGGCGGCCAGAAGTTCAATAAGCATGCGGGTATTCCTCTCTTCGGAAAGTCTGGATGTCGTGGTTAATTCAGGTTGTAGACGATGGTCGTCGAATAGCTGCCCGTGGTTGGATTACCGGCGTCATCGAGCGCCGGATTGAACCGAGCATAACGGGTCATGCCGGAGCACGCTGCGTCGTCGAGGATGGATGCCCCGCTCGACGATGTGACGGTACATCCTGTCACGCGACCGTCCGTCCCAATCGTGACGCGAACACCTACGCGTCCTTCGATCTCGTCGCGGACAGCACGCGGCGGATACTGTTCCTGAATGCGAGCGGACCAGCGAGCCAGACCGTCCGGAGCGGCGCCGCGGGCCTGTGATGGCGGTGGCGGAGCCGGGGGCGGCGGTGGCGGGGCAGGTGGCCGCGACGGCTGGACGAAGACCGGCGCCGGCGGGGGAGGCGTCGTCACAGTCTGGATCGCCGGCGGAGCCACGTTCACATTGATGGGCGGCGGCGGCGCAACAGGCGGCGGCGGCACAATTTCGTCAGGCGGCGGCGGCGGCGGCTCATCCTCCGGCTCCGGTTCCGGCTCTGTAATATCCACGGTGGTCACACGCTCGATGGCGGTCTTCACCGCCGAGTAAGCAAGACCGGTAATCAGCGCATAGCCGATAGCAACGTGGATCAGGGCAACGATGATGATCGCGATAATCTTGCTACCGCTCATCTGTTGGTCAGCGTAAGCCATCCAGTCCCTTCACTCCGTTCTTCGTTCATCGGGCACGGGGCCCGGCATCGACACAGGCTGTCGGATTCGAAGATCCTGACAGCTCACGTAAAGCATCTACCCTCCATGGAGACCCCCGCCGGTTGCGACAACCGATCCGGAAGATCTCCGGGAGAGCCTGCCGGGGACCGCGCATGTATTGTTTTGTCGCAGGCCCCGATTGGCGGGAGCCTTAACCGGCTGTGCGGGCTTGGGCAAACGCTTTGTCGGTTAACCGATGATTCACCTGTCGCAGTCTGCAACAAAGCTTGTCCGTTTGGGATCGCTTCCCGATATGTCCGGCGCGGAGTGGAGACCTTTGATGTTCGATTTTCGACCCATCCTTCCAAGCGGCTCACGCCTCGCGCTTGCCGCGCTCGTCGGCCTGGGCAGCGTCCTCGCGACCCCAGGTTCTGCTTGGGCTCAGCAAGGAGCAGCACCGTCGGCTGTGGAGCAGCCGGCAGCGCCATTGGCGACTTTCGCCGATTTCGCGACTTACGTCGAGAAAGCCGCTCTCGTCGCCTTGGTCGAGGTGCGTGATCAGGCCGTGGTACGTCCGGAGCGGGCGCCCGGGCTCGCTCAGGGGCATGCTCGGCTCTACTTGGAAGCGCGCACCCAAGCGCTACTCGCCGGTCAAACCCCGCTCGGCGAATCGCTCGATTACCTTGCGGACGTACCGCTCGATTCGAGGGGCAAGGTACCGCGTTTGCGCAAGGAGCGCTTCATCGTCTTCGCGGACCCGGTTCCGGGTCGGGCTGGAACTCTGACGCTTGTCGATCCTGGAGCTCAAGTGCCGGCGACGGCTGAAACGGAGCAACTTGCGCGCACCGTCATTGCAGCCCTCGCTTCGCCCGACGCCCCCCCGCGGATCACTGGCATCCGCGACATCATCTCGGTCGCTGGCAACCTGGTGGGCGAATCGGAAACGCAGTTGTTCCTCGAAACCGCAGGCGGCCAGCCTGTGTCGCTAACGGTGATCCGCCGTCCCGGAATGGATCCCACCTGGGGCGTGTCCTGGAATGAGATCGTCGATCAAGCTGCAGCGCCGCCGCAGCCGGAGACGGTGGAATGGTACCGGCTCGCCTGCTTCCTCCCACCCCAAGTGCCGGGCGAGGCATTCCTCCAGGACAATCGCGCATCGCGCCTGCGTGCCGAAGCTGACTACGCGTACATCCTCGATCAGCTCGGCGGCTGTCCGCGCATCCTTACCTGACGGCCCCTAGCCAAGCGCGCCCAGCCGGATTAACGCGCCCCCAAGTTCTTGTTGGGGATTTCATGACGCAGCCGCTTCGCATCGCATTGGCCGGACTCGGGACCGTGGGGGGCGGCGTCATTCGCCTGATCGAGACGAATGGCGATCTGATTGCCCGCCGCGCCGGCAGGCCCATCGAGATTGTCGCGGTATGCGCGCGCGATCGAAACAAGGATCGCGGTGTCGACCTCTCCCGTTACCAATGGGAAGACGATATGACGTTGCTCGCGGAACGCGACGATGTCGACGTCGTGGTTGAACTGGTCGGCGGCGCCGATGGGTCCGCATTGGCTCTGGCGAGGCGCGCCCTCGCCGCCGGCAAAGGGCTGGTGACGGCAAACAAGGCCATGATCGCGCATCATGGCATGGAATTGGCGGAGGCGGCAGAAGGCCGAAGCGCCGCGCTCCAGTTCGAGGCCGCGGTCGCCGGGGGCATTCCGATAATCAAGGGCTTGCGCGAAGGCGCTGCCGCGAACCGGATCGGGCGCATCTACGGAATACTCAACGGCACTTGTAATTACATCCTCTCGACGATGGAGCGGAGCGGGCGCGACTTCGCCGAAGTACTGAAGGAAGCCCAAGAGCTGGGCTATGCCGAAGCTGACCCGACCTTCGACATCGAGGGCGTGGACGCCGCCCACAAGCTGGCAATTCTGGCCGCGATCGCTTTTGGCGGGCGCGTGAACTTCGGGGCGCTGGAGATTGCCGGCATTACCCGGATTCGCGCCGCCGACATCGCCGAGGCTGCTGGCTTGGGCTATGTCATTCGCCTCATCGGCCTGGCTGAATGCGAGACCGACGGCAGCGGTTTGTTCCAGCGTGTGCAACCCTGCCTGGTGCCGCGCGAGCATCCATTGGCAGCAGTGGACGGACCGACCAACGCCGTTGTGGTCGAGGGCAACTTCTCAGGCCGGCTGCTTTTCCAAGGGGCCGGCGCGGGCGACGGGCCGACCGCCAGTGCGGTGGTGGCTGACTTGATCGACATCGCCCGCGGTCAATCGTCGGCGCCGTTCTCGGTGCCGGTGGCTCAGCTCGAAGCGCTTTCTCCCGCCGATGCGGGACGCCGACGTGCGCGGACCTACTTGCGCTTCACCGTCACCGACCGCCCCGGCGTATTGGCTGAGATCACCGCGGCGATGCGCGATGCCGACGTTTCGATCGAGAGCCTGATCCAGCAGGGTCGTCCGGAAGAAGGCGGCGAAGTGCTGGTGGCGATGGTCACGCATGAAGGTCCGGAAAGCGGCGTGGCGCGCGCGCTCGAGCTCCTCGAAGGCTCGCCCAGTCTTACGGAGCCGCCACTGGTGATGCCGCTTCTAGCGTGACCGGATCGGGCGCCCGAAACACGCGCGATGCTTCTTCTTCTGTCAGCGGCTCGGGAATAGCTGCAAGGTCGATGATGTAGATGGGCTCAGGAGCCGAGCCGATCGACATGCCGTCACCTTGGAAGATACCGGGACCATCGACATTCGGAGAACTGGGGATTCGATCAGGTGGTCGCTCACCCGCAGCATGAGCTCGCTCGGTTGGAGACGGGAGCCGCTGGCTTTCGGAGATGTCGCGGCGGGCCTGAACGACAATCTCGTTGCTTGTGGGGCGGGGTGGCGGCTCCGCGCGGCGCGAACGGACGGAATATGCCTCTCGCGCTGTTTCGATAAACTGTTCCGCGGTACGGGCTTCCCCGGCTGTGGCCTCCCCTTGCGCGCGAAGCGGGCCGGACACGACCAGCAAGCTGAGTGACATTGCCATGGCTTGCCTGCGCATCGAGCCCCCCACTCTGGCGGCTGCAAGATCAGCAACCGAATGGTTGAATCGCCGATGAACGTCGGCTGCTCGACTTTGCAACATTGCCAGCTTACCTCTGCGCGATGCGCAATTTCCACGTCGCCCCCGCCAGCCATGTCCTCGACCGAGTGCTGGTGCTTGAAATGGTGCGAGTCACCGAAGCTGCCGCCATCGCCGCCTCGGCACTGATCGGACGCGGTGACGAAAAGGCGGCGGATGCCGCCGCGGTGGAGGCGATGCGCCGCGCGTTCGACGACCTTCATATCGATGGCACTGTCGTGATCGGAGAAGGCGAGCGTGACGAGGCGCCGATGCTCTACATTGGCGAGAAGGTAGGCGGGGCGCCGGGTATCGGACCGAAGATAGATATCGCGCTCGATCCGCTGGAGGGCACGACGATCACTGCTAAAGCGGGCCCCAACGCTCTTGCGGTACTGGCAGCCGCCGAAGAAGGTTGCCTGCTCAACGCGCCCGACGTCTACATGGAAAAGCTCGCCGTCGGACCCGGTTATCCGCCCGACGTCATCAGCCTCGATAGAAGCATACGCCAGAACGTCGAAGCCGTGGCGAAGGCTAAAGGGGTCGGGCCGCACGAGATCATCGTCTGCGTCCTCGATCGCCCGCGCCATGCCGAGCTTATCGGCGAGCTTCGCACGATTGGCTGCGGTATCCAGTTGATCCCCGATGGCGATGTGGCCGGCGTGATCGCCACGACCGACGAAGACACGACCATCGACCTCTATATGGGTTCGGGCGGTGCTCCCGAGGGCGTGCTGGCAGCGGCGGCGCTCCGCTGTGTCGGCGGACAATTCAACGGGCGCTTGTTGTTCCGGAACGATGACGAACGGCAACGGGCTTACAAGTGGGGCATCGAGGATCTTCATCGGATCTACCGGCTCGAGGACCTGGCTAAGGGCGACTGCATCTTTGCGGCCACGGGGGTCACCGAAGGTTCGTTGCTGGAGGGGGTCAAGCGCCGTCGCGGCGGCACGATGACCACGGAGAGCGTAGTCATGCGCGCCAGCACCGGCACGGTGCGCTGGGTCCGCACCGAGCACCGGGTTGGCTGAGTTTGCTCGCTTCGCTGACGGGAACTCGAATAACCGCCCGCCTCAGGTTGCAATTCGATGACGCTCCGCCCTAGAGGCTCGCGCAGCCGAATCCGCACGCGCATACGAGGGCCCCTCCCATGAAATTGATGGCCGGCAATTCAAACCTGCCGCTCGCCCGCGCGATTGCCGAGTACCTCGATATTCCGCTGACCGACGCCAGCGTCAGGCGCTTTGCCGACGAAGAGATTTTCGTCGAAATTCACGAGAACGTTCGTGGCGAAGACGTCTTCCTGCTGCAGTCCACCAGCTATCCGGCCAACGACCACCTGATGGAGCTGCTGATCGGCATCGACGCGTGCCGGCGTGCGTCGGCGAAGCGCATTACCGCCGTCGTTCCCTACTTCGGTTACGCGCGGCAGGACCGGAAGCCCGGCCCTCGCACGCCGATCTCCGCCAAGCTCGTCGCCAACCTGATTACCGAAGCGGGCGCTGACCGGGTGCTCTCGGTCGATCTGCACGCCGGTCAGATTCAGGGGTTCTTCGACATCCCGACCGACAACCTCTACGCGGCGCCGCTCATGGCGTCCGACATCAAGGCTCGGTACAACGGGGCTGACCTGATGGTCGTTTCGCCGGACGTCGGCGGCGTGGTGCGCGCCCGGGCGCTCGCCAAGCGGCTCGACAATGCGCCCCTGGCCATCGTCGACAAGCGACGCGAGCGTCCTGGCGAATCGGAAGTCATGAACATCATCGGCGACGTGCGCGGGCGCAGTTGCATCCTCGCCGACGACATCATCGATTCCGGCGGCACCTTGTGCAACGCCGCGCAGGCGCTGGTGGATGCCGGGGCCAAGAGCGTTGCGGCCTACATCACCCACGGCGTCCTCACCGGTGGAGCGGTTGCCCGGGTGGACAAGTCGGCGCTGACCGAGCTCGTCATCACGGACACCATCATGCCGACAGACGCGGCGCGGGATTCCAGTCGCATCCGGTTCCTGACGGCGGCGGAACTGATCGGTGAAGCCGTGCGCCGCATTGCGGACGAGAGCAGCGTCAGCTCGCTCTTCGATTGACGACGGGCCAACCGGGGAGGGTGACAATGCGCCGGCTCAAAGCGAACGCCATCGGCCTTCCTCTGTTGTTCCTGGCGGGCTGCGGCGGCCCGCCCAACGAGCCGGCAGCTACCTCGGGCCAGCCCGCCATCGTTCGACCGGCCATGGGGTCCAACGAAGTCCTACGCGAGAAGCTCTCGGCCGCGCCCGGTCATGAGCTGATCGTCGCTGACCTTGTTCTCGGCCCGGATGCCGTCGGCGAGCCCCATTCCCATCCCTGGGAGGAGTATATCTATGTGCTTGGCGGCGTTGCGATAGTCGATGTCGAAGGCGCTGAAAGCCGCACCGTGGGGCCAGGGGAAACGGCGATCATACCTGCTCAGACGGTGCATACGCCCCGAGCCGGACCGGAAGGCATTCGGGCCATCATCTTGCGGGTGCATGACGAGGGGGACCCGCTCAGCATTCCTGCAGGCGAGCCATGAACCTTTCGGTCGAAATAGCCCTCGCCCACCGGCTCGCCGATGCGGCGCGGGAAGCTATTCGTCCCTACTACCGGCAGGCCGTATCGGCCGAGCGCAAGGACGACCTCTCTCCCGTCACCATTGCCGACCGCGAGGCGGAGCAGGCGATGCGCCGAATCCTGACGGCCGAAGTTCCGCAGGACGGCGTCCACGGCGAGGAGTTCGGTGTCACCGAAGGGCGCTCCGGGCGCCAATGGGTGCTCGACCCCGTGGACGGTACCTGTGCTTTCCTCGCCGGCCGGGCCACTTTCGGTACCCTCATCGCACTGGTGATCGATGGTTTCCCGGTTCTGGGCATGATCGATCAACCGATTCTCGCGGAGCGCTGGCTGGGGGTTGCCGGCCACCCGACAACGCTTAACGGCGAACCGGTCAGCACCCGGGTGTGCCGAGACCTCGGCGACGCCACGTTAGCCACCACCGGACCGCAGTATTTCACGCAGAGCGAAGGCGACCAGTTCATGGCGCTTGCTCAGAAGACTGACCACAAGCGCATGATCATGGGCGGTGACTGCTACAACTACGCCCTGCTAGCGAGCGGCTTCGTCGACGTGGTCTGCGAAAGCGGCCTCAAGCTGCACGACTTCGCTGCGCTGGTTCCAGTGGTCGAAGGCGCAGGCGGGATGATGTGCGATTGGAACGGTGAGCCGCTCCACGCCGGGTCGGACGGACACGTGCTCGCAATTGGCGATCCTGCGCGGCTCGAGGACGTTCTGGAAGCACTTGGCGGCCGCTGATGCTGACCGCTTATCTGCGGCGCATCGGTCTCGGCGAACCTGTTCCCGCTACGCTATCGGGGCTGCAGCGGCTCATGACCGCCCATCTCTCGGCAATTCCCTTCGAGAACATCGACGTATTCCTCGGTCGCAAGGGTGCCCGCGGCATTGACGCCATCCACGGCAAACTTGTCGAGCAGCGCCGCGGCGGCTGGTGCTACGAACAGAATGGCCTGTTCGGTTGGGCGCTCGACGAGATGGGCTTCGACGTGATCCGCGTCCCAGGCCGGGTGAACAAAGCCGAGGGCGAGCCTGGCGGGCATCTCGCGCTGCTGGTCTCTGTCCAAGGTCAACCCTGGCTCGTCGATGTCGGGTTCGGAGGAGGCCAGGCGCGGCCGTTACCCCTTGAACCGCATGTGGCGCGGCACGAGCCATTCGCGGTGTCCCTGTCGAACCGCGACGGGTGGTGGCGCTATACCGAAGATCCAGGCGGGAAACCCTTTTTCTACGAGTTTCGTCCGGAGCCGGCCGATCCGGACCGGCTTGCTTATTGGAACGCATGGCAGGAAAGCGATCCAGCCTCCAATTTCGTCGGCAATCTGGTCGCGCAGCGCCGATTGGGCACCGAGCACCTGGCGCTGCGGGGGCGGGTCCTCACCTCTTTCACGACGCTTGGCGCGACTTCTCACCTGGTCGAAGACGCGCGCGAACTCGTCGCGTTGCTGCATAGCCGCTTCGGTCTGGACGTGCCGGGAGTCGCGGAGAAATGGCCGGCGATCACCGCCCGGCACGAGGAGCTGTTCGGAGCCGCCGGAGGTTAGCGTGCTTGCCTTCGCACCGCGTTGCGCTTAAGGGCGCGCGCTTCACAGACACGTGATTCATCTGCCGGTCTGGCCAAAAGGGCTGCCAGGGCTGGTTGGACGTGTCCCTGACCAAGGAGACGAAAATGCCCAAGCTGAAGACCAAGAGCGGTGTGAAGAAGCGCTTCAAGCTCACCGCGACCGGCAAGGTCAAGCACGGTGTGGCGGGCAAGCGCCACCGGCTGATCAGCCACAATGCCAAGTACATCCGCCAGAACCGCGGGACCACCGTCCTCGCCGACGCCGACGCGCGCACGGTGAAGAAGTGGGCGCCCTACGGGCTCGATTGAGGAGGTACTAGAGCATGTCCCGTATCAAGCGCGGCGTAACCACTCGCCAGAAGCACAAGCGGATTCTCGAGCAGGCCAAGGGCTACCGCGGCCGCCGCAAGAACACGATTCGCGTCGCCCGCCAGGCCGTCGAGAAGGCCGGCCAGTACGCCTATCGCGACCGCAAGGTTAAGAAGCGCAACTTCCGCGCGTTGTGGATCCAGCGGATCAACGCCGCGGTTCGCGCCGAAGGTCTTACTTACTCACAGTTCATTCACGGTGCCAAGCTCGCCGGAATCGAATTGGACCGCAAGGTAATGGCCGATCTGGCGATGAACGAAGGCGCCGCTTTCGGATCCATCATCCAGCAGGCCAAGGCGGCCCTTCCGGCGGCTTAATCCGCCCAGCGGCTGCAAGAACCAAGAAGCGCGGATGGCTCGGCCGTCCGCGCTTTTTTCGTTCTGGCGCCCCGCTGGCTTGCCGCCCTTTGTGCTGGGCGCCGAGTTGTCTTTGACTTAAAACGTTTTTCAGTTGCCCCATCTCGCTCTGAATGCTTTGTTAACTATCCGGCGATTGCGGAGGGGACCGCAGCAAGGGCCGGTCGGGGCGCATCAGACATGAAGGCCATTGTCGATTTTGACGTGCGATATTTTCGCCTGTCACCCGCGTTGCAGCCTTACTTCACCGCACTCTACCTGTTCGACATCCGTTCTGGAGACGGGGATTTCCTCGCCGATCAGCTCCATCCCGAATGGGCGTCCATGCGTTTTTCGCGTGGGACTCCGCCGATCGCGGTGATCGGAAGTGGCCGGTTGGAGCCGCAATGGCCTTTCGTTGTCAGCGGGCCCACCAGCAAATCAATCCGCTTCGGCCTGACCTCAGCTCGCATCTGGGGCCTCGGGCTGCAGCCGGCGGGCTGGGCCAAGTTCGTCGAAGGCCGGGCGCGCGATTTCGCCGATCGAACGCTGGACGGTGCCGCCGACCCGGCTTTCCGGCTGTTCGCGCCGATCCTCGCAATCGTGGAGGCGAACGACGAGCCCGATGTGATTCTCGAACAGATCGACCGGTACTTGCTGGGCCATGTCGGCCGACCTTCGCCTCACGAGGAGCGGATCATCCGCTGTCACGATCTCGTGCGTGACCCGGATATCGGCAGCGTCGCCGAACTGGGCGAGCAGCTAGGTTTGGAACGGCGCTCGCTCGAGCGGCTCTGCGCGCGTTACTTCGGTTTTCCGCCCAAGCTGCTGCTGCGCCGCCAACGGTTCCTGCGCAGCCTGGCCCGGTTCATGCTCGACGGGCGCCGCCACTGGAGCGAAGTGCTGGACGACCGCTATTACGACCAGGCGCAGTTCGTGCGCGACTTCCGCTCGTTCATGGGCATGACGCCGAGCGAATATGCCGAAATGCCGCACCCGATCCTGAACCGAATCATGGCCCAGCGCATGGCCGACCAAGGCGCGGCGCCGCAGACCGACCTGCCGACGATCCTCAGGTACTCACCGGAAGAGTAGAACGCGAATAGGGGTTGGGAGCGAGCGCTGCGCCCGCTACACGCGCGCCCGATGACGGACTACACGGCTCTTGAACAGGACGCGGGCGCGCGGATTGCGGCGGCGCAGGATCTGGCGGCGCTGGAGGCGCTGCGGG
>CAYTPY010000030.1:0-19738 GCA_964439725.1 uncultured Erythrobacter sp.
AGCGGGGAGCCGCGCCGATGGCGCTTCTTAGGAGAAGCATCGTGAACAAGGCAGTTATTTCGCTTCTGGCGGCAGCGGCGCTTCCGCTGGCCGCTTGCACATCGACCGATGGTAACAGCAACCTCGCAACAGTCGGCACTGGTGCCGGCATCGGCGCTGCCGGCGGGGCAGGCGTCGCCGCGATTGCCGGCGGCGATCTGCTGACCGGTGCGGCGATCGGCGCTGCCGTCGGCGGCCTGGCCGGCGCGGTCTGGGCCGACCGTAACGGCGACGGCCGCGCGGACGGCTACGTCTACAACGGTCAGTATTACGAAGGCGCTCCGGCGGGCTATCAGTCCGCCTCGGCCGAGCGCTGCCCGTCAACGCTGGGCGCGGTCGGCACCGGCGCGGCCGCTGGCGGTGCGCTGGGTGCTGGCGCCGGTGCGGCGATCGGCGGCCTCGGCATCCTCGAAGGTGCAGCGATCGGCGCAGCGGTCGGCGGCCTGGCCGGCGCTGTCTGGGCGGATGCCAACAACGATGGCTGCGTCGACGGCTACGTCCGGGAAGGCCAGTACTACGGCGGCAGTCCGGTCGTTCAGCCGACCAACGTCGCCTATACCGGCGAGCGCGGGTAAGCGAGAGGCGTCAGGCGGAGCATGAAGGTCAGGTTCAAGGAGCGTGTACTCCGCTTGATGTTACCAGCCATGGCAGCGGCGTTGATCGCGCCGCTGCCACAGGTTGCGCTGGCCCAATCGGCCGACAGTGGTTGGACGAACTCCGAGCGTCAAACCACGCTGCAACGCGAGATCGCCGACCGCGTGAGCAAGGATTTGCGGCCGTTCTACGCTGCGCGGGACTTCCGGCCGATCTGGCTCAATGAATTCGGGCGGCCTTCGGGTGCCGCCTCGATGCTGATGCACCAGCTGCGTACTTCGGAGTTCGACGGCATCAGCCCGAAAAAGCTTCGCTTCAGCCGCATCGCCAAGCGCGTCGATCGCGCTCGGCGCGGCGATCTCGACGATATAGCGCGGGCGGAGGCAGAGCTATCCGAAACCTTCGCGGCCTATGTGCAGGCGATGCGCGCGGCAGATCGCGACGGCATGATATACGAGAGCGAGGCGCTGGCCCCTGTCGTGCCGACGCCGCAAGCCGCACTTCAAGCCGCGGCCAGCGCGGATTCACTCGAAGACTACGTCGCCGAGATGCGCTGGATGCACCCGACTTATGCGCCGATGCGCGCCGCTATGTCAGACCCGCGCTTTTCCGAGGCACAGCGGCGGCAAATCTGGACCAACCTAGGCCGCATCCGGGCGATTCCGGCGATCCCGCAGGGCCGCCACATCCTGGTCGACGCGGCGAGCGCCCGGTTGTGGATGTACGAGGACGGCAAGCCGGTCGATTCGATGAAGGTCGTGGTCGGCAAGCCCGAGTTGCAGACGCCGATCATGGCCGGCTTCGTTCGCTTCGCGATCCTTAACCCGTACTGGAACATCCCGGACGATCTGGTGAAGAACAACATCGCCGCGAACGTGCTCGACCGGGGCATCGGTTACTTGAAGAACGGCGGCTACCAGGTCCTGGCCGACTGGCGGCCGGACGCGCCGCTGCTCGATCCTGCCAAAGTGGACTGGCGCGCGGTGCACGAAGGCCGGGCCAAAGTGCACGTGCGGCAGCAGCCTGGTGGATCCAACTTCATGGGCAAAGTGAAGTTCGAGTTCCCCAACGCCTATGGCATCTACCTGCACGACACACCGGACCGGCACCTGTTGAGCCGCGACGAGCGGCAGCTCAGCTCCGGTTGCGTGCGGCTCGAGGACGCGGCGAAGCTGCACCGCTGGTTGATGGGCAAACCGCTGCCGAGCCGTTTGCGCGATCCTGAGCAGATCATGCAACTGCCGGAGATCGTACCGATCTACATCACCTACCTGACCGCCAAGCCCCAGGGGCAAACTATTGCCTTCAACGGCGACCCCTACGGCCTGGACGGGGTGCAACTGGCTTCCGCCGACACCGGCCGCGCCCGCTCCGACCGTCCTTGAGGCGAGCGGACCGAGCCGGCGCGGCTACAGCTACTCGGTGGTCTTGCCGTCGAAGTGCTCGTGCGAAGCTTCGGCCTCTTCGCTCGTGGCATGGACGGTGCCGTCGATATGCTCTGGCGGACCGTAGATCGTGTAGAGCTTGAGCGGGCCCGATCCGGTGGCGGTGACGTTGTGCCGGGCGCCCTGAGGCACGATCACGGCATCGTCGTCCTTCACCGCATGATCGACGCCGTCGATCGAGATCACACCTTCGCCAGCTTCGATGCGGAAGAACTGGTCGCGGTCGTCATGCACTTCCGCCCCGATCTCCTCGCCCGGGTTCAGCGACATCACCACCAACTGCAGGTTATGCCCGGTGTAGAGGACGCGGCGGAAGTCGCTGTTGTCCTTCGTGACGCGTTCGATGTCGTCGACATAACCCTTCATGGCGCTCGATCTCCTTATATGCGGGATCGAGCATAGCGGAGTTCCGGCGCCGTCAAAAGGCGCCGGATCGCCGGCTCAAGCCGCGCGGACGTGGCGCAGGAATTCATCCACTTGCGACTTGAGCACCGAGGCCTGCTGCTCCAGCTCGGTCGAGCTTGTCAGCACCTGGCTCGCTGCGGCACCGGTAGCCAACGAGGTTTCGCGCAGTTGGTCGATGTTGGTTGAAACGTCCTCAGTATTGCGTGCTGCCAAATCGATCGAGCGCGCGAGATCCTGCCCCGCGACCGATTGCTGATCGACCGCCGCTGCGATCGATACCGAAGTAGCCTCGAGCTGCTCGATTTGTCCGGCGATCGCGCGAAGCGCCTCCACGCTGGCATGGGTGGTTTCCTGGATCGTGCGGATCTGACCGGCAACTTCCTCCGTCGCCTTGCCGGTCTGCGTCGCCAGCTCTTTGACCTCGGCAGCAACGACCGCGAAGCCGCGGCCCGCTTCACCGCCGCGCGCTGCCTCGATCGACGCGTTGAGCGCGAGCAGGTTGGTGCGCTGGGCAATGGTCGAGATCATCTTGACGATGTCGCCGACCTGATTGGCGGACAACGTGAGCGCCGAAATGGTGGTGTCGGCCTCTTCGGCGGCAGTGGAGGCCTTGCGGGCCAGCTCGGCCGAAGTCGAAGCCTGGCGGCTGATCTCGCCGATCGACATGGCAAACTCGTCGCTCGCGGCTGCGGCCGCGGTGACGCCGGCAGAAGCTTCGTTGAGACTGGCGGACACGTCTCCGGTCTGCATCGCAGACTGTTCGGCCGCCGACGCCATCGAACTGGCGGTCGCCTGGAGCTGGGTCGAAGCCGCCGCGACGCCCCCAACGATGTCGCCTACGGTCCGTTCGAACTTGTCGGCCAGCGATCCAAGCGTCTCGGCCTGTCTGGCCCGCTGCTCTTCGCGCTCGCTTTCGATCTCGGCCAGCCGGCGCTGCTCCTCGGCTTCCGCCGCCTCGCGCTCCTTGCGGATGCGGTCGAACTTGTTGGCGGCTTTCTTGATAACGCTCAGATAGCGAGCCATCGCGCCGATCTCGTCCTGGCGCTCCTCGTGCGGCACATGCACCTCGCGGTTGCCTTCGGCGAGTTCGCGCATCGCTGCACATAGCTCTTCGACGGGGTGGACCAGCTGGTCCTGGACGAACTGGATCGACAGCACCGAAGCCGCGCCAGCGGCCAGCGCGACCAGCATCATCGAGACGAGCAACCCGGCCCCGGCAGTGCCGCCCCACGCCAGCGCCGCGAGGGCGAGAAGCCCGAGCACGCCTGACGCGGCTGCAGCTGCGCCGAACAGGAGCTTGAGCTTCTTGCCGATGGTGGACACCGAGAACGCTGGTGCAGCAGCCGAGTGGACGCGGCTTGCTTTCAGTTCCTCGCGCTCCCGCTCCAGATCGTCCGACGCTTCGGCGACGAGCTTATGCGACATGTCCATGACGTTCCCCAATACGCTTTTCGATGATGTTGCTGTTGCGGCGGCGCAGCTCGTCGAGATGCACACGAATTTCAGGCGCCGTGATCGCCTTGTAATAATGCCAGCCCTGGATCTGATCGCACCCGGCGGAACGGACAAGATCGGCCTGGGCCGCGGTCTCGACGCCTTCGGCGGTGACCGACATATCCATCGCCCGGGCCACCGCGATCGACGAGGCCATCATCGCCAAGGAGCCGGTATCCCGTCCCGCATCGACGATCATGGTGCGGTCCAGCTTGAGCTTTTCGAAACGGAAGTTCCGGAGGAAGCCAATCGAGGCATACCCGGTGCCGAAGTCATCCAGCGCGATGCCGACGCCGAACTTGCGGATCACGTCGAGGTTCCGGTTGGCGACCACTGGGTCGGTGACCAGGTACGTCTCGGTCACTTCCAGTTCTAAACGCGCAGCTGGAAACCCGGTTTCTTCAAGGATATGGCCGAGCTCGATCGGGAATTCCGGATTGCGCAGCTGCACCGGCGAGACGTTGATCGACAGCTTGATCCCGTCCCAGTTGAGCGCATCGCGGCAGGCCGTGCGGAGAACCCATAGACCGATCGGATAGATCAGGCCGCATTTCTCGGCGATCGGTACGAACATCCCGGGCGCCACCATCGACCCGTCCGACCGCTGCCAGCGAAGCAGCGCCTCGGCAGCGACGATGTCGCCGCTCTGCGCATCGACGAGCGGCTGATAGGCGAGCCGGAATTGCCGGAGGCGCAGCGCTTCGCGCAGGTCGTCCTCGATCTGTTGCGCGACATCTCGATTCTTGTCGAAATCGTCGCTGAACCACGTGCAGCGGTTTTTGCCACCTTCCTTGGACACGTACATCGCCATGTCCGACCGGCGCAGCAGCTCGGACGAGGAGAGTTCGTCCCGGCGGGTGCTGCGGGACAGACCGATGCTCGCGCCGATCGTCAGCTTTCGTTCCTCGACGACGATCGGTTCCGCCAGCCGCGCCAGCACGGTGTGGCAAATGCCTTCGAGAATGTTGCCGGCAATTGGCCCGACCACGAGAACGGCAAACTCGTCGCCGCCGAGGCGGTAAGCCCGCGCATCGGTGCCGCAGACTTCGGAAAGAAGCTTGGCGCATTCCTTGATCAGGCGGTCGCCTACGAAGTGGCCGTACTGATCGTTGACCGACTTGAACCCGTCGAGATCGAGCAAAGCCAGGGCGCGCTCCGCCGCGGGGTCGGCGCGCGCGTAGTCGAGATGGAGCGCCCGCCGATTGGGAACAGCAGCCAAGCTGTCGGTGAGACCGAGATCCTCGAGTTGCTCGATATTGGCGAGGCCAAAGCGGACAAGCAGGACCACGGCCACGGCGTAAGCAATGCCTCCGGTGAGCAGAATGACACTTACCGATCCTGAGCCCGCCCCCGCCCGGCTAAGCAGCAATCCCATGATGATGGCGGAGATCAGCGTCAGCACGGCTACCGGCGCGATGACAAGCACCGCCGGACTAACCTGCTTCAGACCGATCGCTTTCAACACCCGGGAACTTCCCCCCTCGCGGAAACCCTGCGCAGCTTAGTGTCGACTGCTTAAGTTTGAGTAACCTCAGATTTACCTTGGTGCGGCGATGCCGCGCAGCCCCGGCGCGGCAACCGCAGTCGCGTGGAAGGGCTGGCGCGAAGGCGCCAGGCGGTGGAATCCGGTGCTCCCTTTTTCCGGCACCAGCGCGTCGGTCTGTCCAACCGTCGTCTCGCCCGCGCCGAGCATCAGCAGGCCGTCCGAAGCGAGCGCCGAAGCCAGGCGACTGAAGGCGCGTTCGCGCGTCGGGCGATCGAAGTAGAGCAGCACATTGCGGCACAAGACGAGGTCGAAACGGCTTGGCTCCGGCGGCCGGTCAAGCAGGTTATGCTGCTCGAACCGGACCATGCGCCGCAACTTGTCCGAAGCGCGCCAGCCGGTGCGGCTCTCTTCAAAAAAAGCCACCATCTGCGCAACGCCAAGCCCGCGCTGGATCTGGAATTGCGAGAAGTTGCCTTCTCGGGCAGCGGTGACCACCGAGCGGGCAACGTCGGTGCCGATGATGTCGATAGTCCAGTCCCGCCAGCGCGCCGGCTGTTCGGCAAACAGCATCGCCAGCGAATAGGCCTCTTGCCCGGTCGAGCACCCGACTGACCAGATCGTCAGCTTGCGGCTGGCCACTCGGCGCCCAGCGAGCTGCGGCAAGACCGATGCCGAGAGTTGATCGAACATCGAGCGGTCACGGAAGAAATAGGTCTCGTTGTTCAGCAGCGCTTCGACCACTTGTTGCGCCAGCGCCAACTGGTTCGGCTTGCCCAGCCGGTCGGCCAGCGCTTCGAGCGACTCGAGCTGGTTCTGCCGCAACACGCCGGCGAGCGCGGTTCCGACCCGCCACAAGCGGTCGGCGGTCAGCTTCTGCCCGGTGCGCGCCTCGAGCAGGCCGGCGACGATGCCGAGCGCGTTCTCGCTGTGGTCGATCATGCGCCCCCCAACGCGCTAACGATGTGCGTCGCGATCTGCTCGGGCGGCAGCACCGCGGCGGCGAGTCCGGCCGTTGCCACCGCGCCGGGCATCCCCCAGACGGCCGAGCTGGCTGCGTCCTGCGCGAGAACGGTCCCGCCACTTTCGACTATGCGGGCTGCGCCATCGACTCCGTCGCGCCCCATCCCGGAGAGGATCACGCCTAGCGCGTGCAAACCATAAAGCCGTGCACAGCTGGCGAACATCGGATCGACCGAGGGACGACAGCCGCTGGCCACCGGGCGGTCGTCGAGGCGAGCCACGGGCACGCCTTTGGAGCTGACGACCGTGAGGTGCGCATCGCCGGGTGCCACGAGGATCTGTCCAGGCAGGAGCGCCATGCCGTCGCGGGCAACAGTCGCTCCCCGGCCAGACGCGGCATGCAACTGACGAACGAAAGGCTCCATGAAGGAGCCCGGAAGGTGCTGCGTGACCAAGATCGGAATGTGCACTTTCGCTGGCAGTGACCCCAGCAGTTGGCCGAGGGCATGAATGCCGCCGGTGGAGGCGCCGATCGCCAGCACGTGGGGCGCCACTTTGGCGGCCGGCCGGAGCGTCTGCGACGGCGTGGACGATGTTAGCCGGGCGCGCTTCGCGACGCGGCCGAGAAGACGAATCTTACGGAGCAGGGCGGCGCGATAGTCCTTGTCGAACTTTCCCGGCCGAGGCTTGGCGAAAGTGTCGGCGGCACCGAGGGAGAGCGCGGCGAGCGTGTGCTCGGCGCCGCGGACCGTCAGCGACGAAACCACAAGCACCCTGGCCGGCGTGGCAAGCTCGATCAGCATCGGTATGGCATGAAGTCCGCCCATGCCCGGCATATCGAGATCGAGAAGAATGACGTCGGGCGCGCTGGTCAGGATGGCAGCGATGGCTCGCTCGGCACTTTCTTCGCTCGCCACCAGCTGGAGGTCGGCCTCCTCGTCGATCAGGCGTGCGAAGACGGCCCGGACCGTGGGGGAGTCGTCGACCAGCAGGACCCGGACGGGGTCAGCCTGCGGCCTCTTCCTGTCGCGAACCGCGATGTCCGACGCGGCGCCCACGGTGCGACGACCTCAGGCAGCGCCGATGAGCTGCAGCTTCATCTGCAAGGTGTCGTGATCGAACGGCTTCATCACGTACTCGTCCGCCCCGGCTTCGATCGCCTCGCGAATATGGGCAACGTCGTTCTCGGTGGTGCAGAACACGACCTTCGGGCGCGTGCCGCCGTTGAGCCGGCGCAGTTCGGAGATGAACTCGATTCCGTTCATCACCGGCATGTTCCAGTCGAGCAGGATCAGGTCGGGCATGCCTTCGCTGCATTTGGCGAGGGCATCCTGGCCGTTTTCGGCTTCGCTGACTTCGAACTCGAAGCTTTCGACGATATGCCGCGAGACTTTGCGGATCACCCGCGAGTCATCGACGATCAGGCAGTGTTTCATGCGGCCATTCCCGTTATCTGGTTCACTGTAGTTGTTACCCGAAAAGGGTAATTTTTGGTTTACGCCGCGCTCGCCTGAAGCGGCCCGGTTATGAGAGCCCCGACATCGAGGAGCAGCAGTGCGCCGGCCTTGGTTTCGACCCGGCCGAGCGCGGCCGCTTCCCACTCCGCCCCGGGATCGGCCCCGAGCGGACGCGGATCGTCGAGTGCATCGATGATGTCGTCAGCGGCATCGACCAGAAGCCCGTAGAGGTGGCCTTCGTATTCCACGACCACCGCCCGCTGCCGCCGCCAATCGGGTTCGGTAGCGGTGAGCCCCAGCGCCGCAGCACAGTCGACAATCGTCAACGGGCGACTGCGTAGCGCGGACAGACCGGCAATGTGTGGCGGCGTGCGGGGCACCGGCGTCACTTCGCTCAGCTCGATGACCGAATTAACCTCTGCGGCCGGCAGTACAGCGCGGCGGCCGCCGAGCATGATCAGGAGCAGCTTGCCGTTCACGCCGCGAGTTCCTCGCCCGCGCGCGCCAGTGCAGCCATCAGGCCGCTGCGGTCGTAGCGGTAGATGCTGTCGGGATCGTCGCCCGGCGGCTGGTCGCATAGGCGAATAGCGCGGCGCGCGTCGCCTTCGGTCCTGAGCCCGTCGGGACCGTCGACGAACGCGATATCGGCCGGCTCCGCGCCATCGACGATGCGATAGCCGGCTGCTTCGATGATCGGCCCCAGGAAGCTGCGCAGCCAGGCGTCGTCACCCACAAGCCGGCAGGTCAGCGGCCGCGTCTGCGGTCGCTGCGGAGCATGGCTGGCGAACAGCGCGTGACAGTCGACCAACTCGGCCGTCTCACCGTCGATAAGCGCAACCCCGGCAATGGCCGAGCGCCCCTTTACCGGCTTGAGCTCGCTGGTGAGCATGGAAATGTCGATCACCTCGCGCGCCGCGTACGAAATTGGCTCGCCCCCATCGCTCAGGCGAAGGACGGTGAACCGCTCCGGCAATTCCGCTTCTCCAGGGACACCGAGCAAGGGCAGGATCTGGTCGCCGAGCACGACCTGCGCGTCGGGACCGGGATTGCGGATCGCGGTCGAGGATGCGCGTTCGACCTGTTCGACCGCGCTCATCGCGATGGCGCGGCGTTCGCCGCACAGGCTGCGGAACAAGATGACCCGAAGCCCCTCGTGCTCCGCGCGTTCGACAGTAGCTGAGCCGCCGATTACGGCGGGCCGGTGGAGCTCTCGCGGTATGCCGGCATCATGGCCGATGGCCGTGACGTCCAGCACCAGAACGGGGGTTCCGTCATCAAGCTGCGTGCAGCCGACAAACAGGCCGCTCTGCATGATGCCCGGCGACAGCGGCTTGATAACGAGCTCCTGATGATCGAAGATCCGCTCGACTTCCAGTGCATAGAGATCGCCCCAGCCGAGGCGCAGAATCACGAAGAGCGAAGCCTCGCTTTCGGTGTCCTCAAGGCCGAGCGCTCGGCCGAGCGAGATGCATGGCAGGCGCCGCCCGCGGAAGCTGACGTATCGACGATCGCCGATCTGGGCGAACTCCAGCTGGCCGCCCGCAGTGCTGACGATCTCCTCGACGTAGGAACGCGGGATCGCGAAGGTCTGGCCGCGCGCTTCGACCGTGAGACTTGGCAGGATGCTGAGCGTGAGCGGGACGCAAATAAGGAAGCGAGTGCCTTCGCCTGGAAACGATTCGATCTCGAGCGAGCCGCCGAACTTCTCGATGTTGGAACGCACCACGTCCATGCCGACACCGCGGCCCGAAATCGAAGTGACACGGTGCGCGGTGGACAGACCCGGCTCAAAGATCAGGTCAATCTTCTCCGCGCGGGTCATTTCGGCGGCACGCTCAGCCGTGATGAGGCCGGCGTCCATGGCCTTCTGGGCGAGCCGGTCGCAATCGATACCGCGACCATCGTCCATGATGCCGATGTGGATCGTATTGCCCGTTTGACGGGCGGACACGGTCAAGATGCCTGCTTCGCGCTTGGCGGCTGCGCGGCGCTCGGCCGGCGCCTCAATGCCGTGATCGACGGCGTTGCGGATGATGTGCAGCAAGGGATCACGGATCAGCTCGATCATCTCGCGGTCGAGTTCGACCTCGCCGCTCTCGATCTCGATGAAGACCTGCTTGCCGAGTTCGGCCGAAAGGTCTCGGACTAGTCGCGGGAAAGTGGCGAAGAGGCCCTCGATGCGACGCATGCGAGTGCGGGTGATCGCATCGCGCACTTCGGTGATCAGCGCTGAAAGCCGTGAGAACGGCGCTTCGATGCCAGTCTCGATGCCGCGCATCTGGAGGCGGCGCGCGATGTCGTTGCGCGCCAGGACCATCTCGGAGACCCCGCTCATCACCTGATCAATCAGTTCGACCGGCAGGCGGATCGTGCGTTGTTCCGAGGCGGAAAAGGAGTTGCGCGCGCTGCCGGAGTTCGCGAGCTGGATATCGGCATCCTCCAGTTCGCCCTTGAGCGCCGCGATCAGCATCTCATCGTTGGATTCGGACGCCGGCTGGCCGCCTTCGATCTCTTCGATCATCCCGCCGATCCGGTCGATGACGGCCAGCACCGTATCCACCAGCTGCCGGTCGGGCACGCGGCGTCCGGCGCGCACGTCGGACAGGGCATCTTCGGCGGCGTGGCTGAGCGCTTCGAGCTTCGGGAAGTCGAAGAAGCCGCAGTTGCCTTTGACGGTGTGAACGAAACGGAAGATGGTATCGAGACGCGACCGATCGGCCGGATCGGCTTCCCAGGCGACGATTTCGCCGGAAAGCGCGGCCAGCATTTCGCGTGTTTCGGCGACGAATTCCGCCAGAAGATCGTCCATCGAGCCGTCCCCATTCCCGGTGACACGGCTATGGCTCAATGTGGTTAAGAGGGGGTTACGAGCGGGCTCGCGGGCCCGGCTTCACCCGCGCGAGATCGTCGTTTCCTGCTCGGTGAGGAACTCGACCAGGGCCGGATGTCCTGCCTCGATGGCGGCAAGAGCGCGGCGCAGGGCCGGGACGATCTCGCTGGCTTCGGTCACGCGCTCTCCATGACAGCCGAGCGAGCGGGCGAACGCGGCATAGTCGCCGGAGATGTCGGTCGCGCGGTACTTGGCGGTGGCTTCCGGCATGATCGGCAGTTCCATCGCCATCGCTTCGTTGTTGAGCAGGATCGAGAGGATGGGGATACGTTCGCGCACGGCGGTTTCGAGATCGGTGCCGGTGAAGCCGATCGCCGCATCGCCCCAGACGTTGATGCATAGCTTGTCCGGGCAAGCGAGCTTGGCCCCCATCGCCAGGCCCAAGCCGTAGCCGAGCTGCGTGGACTTGCCCCAGCCGATGTAGCTGTGCGGGGCTATCGACTTCCAAAACGGCACCAATTGGTCGCGGGGAGAGCCGGCGTCGTGGGTGATGATGGTGTTGGGGACGTCGACCGTTTGCTGGAGGTCCCAGAGCACGCGGTAGGGGGAAAGCGGACTGGTTTCCTGGGTGCATTTGGCCTGCCACCGGGCGAACCATTCGGCCTCGACGTCCTTGATGCGCGCAGAAACCGCTGAACTATCACGCTTTTCTGGAACGCGCCGCTTCACCGCCTCGATCAGGGCAGCCAGGGTCAGCTTGGCATCGCCGACCAGCGCGATCTCGCTGGAGACCGACTTATCTATGTCGAGCGGGTCGAGAGTGGTGTGAATCAAGCGCTTGATCGGGGGGATGAACAGTCCGAACGATGTTCGGGTAAAGCTGCATCCGACGCCGAACAGCAGGTCGCATTCGTCGAGCCACTTGCGCACGCAGCCGTTGATGCCGTTGCCGCCCGAGCCGAGCGCGAGCGGGTGCGTTTCATCGAAGCAGCTCTTGCCCGGCAGGCTGGTCATGACCGGGATCGCCAGATGCTCGACAAGGTCGCGCAGTTCGTCGTAGGCCTCGGCCCAGTGCACCCCCTGGCCGGCATAGATCGCCGGGTTGTCCGCCGCGATCAGCGCCTCGGCCGCCGCGTCGATGTCGGCCTGCGCCGGCTGCGAGCGCGCGACTTTGCCGGGCGCGTAGTCGAGCTCGCCTTCGAACGGCATCTCCAGCACGTCGTAAGGCAGCTCGATCACCACCGGCTGCGGCCGCCCGTTGCGCAGCATCGAGAACGCGCGCCGCAAGACCGGCGCGACGTCGGCCGGGCTGGTCAGCGGCTCGGCATGCTTGGCAACGCTGGCCATCGAGCGCACCGAGTTGAAGTTGTAAGGGACGTAAGCCTGCGACAGCGCGTAGCCTTGCGGCATGACCAGCACCGGCACGCTCTCGGCAAAGGCCTGGGCGACACCGCCAAACGCGTTTTCCGCCCCCGGCCCTTGCTGCATCACGAACACACCCATCCGCGCGCCCTTGGACATGCGGCTGAGCGCGTCGGCCATGTGCAGCCCGGTGCGTTCCTGGCGGACGATGACGGTGCGGATGTCGATCCGCGCCGCGGCTTCGAGGATCTGATTGCGCGGATAGCCGAAGACGATGTCGACCCCTTCGCGCTTCAGTACCGCCGCGACCGCGTCCGCCACGGTGCCGTTGGCGTGCACCGCGAACTTCGCATCTCCATTGCCCTGCCGCATCGCATTCCCCAGAAGTGACGGCTCGGGCTAGAGGCGGGGAGAGGCCAATGCAACCAATCCGACTGGGCCGCATGCGCGTTCACAAGGTCCACGAGATGGACAGCCCCGTCCCGCTGCTGAGCCAGCTCCCGGGCACTACCGCGGACGACCTGAAGCGGCTGCTGACATGGTACGACCAGCCGGACGAGATCACGGCCGATCCCGAGACCAGCCTGATGACTTTTTCGGTCCATTCGTGGGTGATCGAGATCGACGGGCGGACGATCATGATCGACACCTGCGACGGCAACCACAAGAACCGCTCGCTCGAGGCCGTGCACCAGCTCGACACCGACTATCTCGGCAACCTCCGCCGCGCCGGCTTCGCGCCAGAGGACATCGACATGGTAATGTGCACGCACCTGCACTTCGACCACGTGGGCTGGAACACGCGGCTGGAGAACGGCAAGTGGGTGCCGACCTTTCCCAAGGCCCGCTACGTCTTCGGCAAGCGCGACTACGAGTATTTCCAGGCCAATCCGCCGGGCGAGCCGCTGAGCTGGGAAGCCTTTCTCGATTCGATCGTGCCGGTGATGGAGGCAGGCCAAGGGGAGCTGGTCGAGGCCGATTTCGTCGCCCACCGGGAAATCGGCGACGGCGTATGGGTCGAACCGGCCAGCGGGCACTCACCCGGATGCTGCACGATCCATGCGAAAGCGGACGGCCAGCCGGCGCTGTTCTGGGGCGACGTGGTGCACCACCCGGTACAGTTGATCCGCCCCGACCTGCCCTTCGCTTTCGACGCCGACGCGCTGACCGCGAGCCAGGTGCGCAAGACGACGCTGGAGCGCGCGGCCGCCGAGGACCTGATGTGCTTCCCGGCCCACTTCCGCCGCACCTCTGCGGGCCGCGTGCAGCGCGACGGCGATGCGTTCCGCTACGAATGGATTGATACCAACTGAAACCAGGTGCAGGGCTTCGCCATGCTCATCGACCGCTCCGCGCTGCGTGCCGCCTATCGCCAGGATGAGGAAGCCTGCATCGAGGAGCGGCTGCGCCAGGCGGCGGCCGCCTCCGCGATCCATGACGAAGCCTCCGCGTTAGCGAACCGCCTCATCGAAGGTGCGCGCGCCCGCAAGGCCGGGGGGCTCGATTCGTTTCTCGCCGCCTACGGTCTCGGCACGGAGGAAGGCATTGCTCTGATGTGCCTGGCCGAAGCGCTGTTGCGGGTGCCCGACACCGAGACTGCCGATGCGCTGATCCACGACAAGCTCGCGGGCATCGACTGGTCCGAGCACCTCGGCGATTCGAGCTCGACCTTCGTCAATGCGGCGACTTTCTCGTTGATGCTGACCGGGGAAGTGCTGCGCGGCGGCGCGAGGTCCGAAGCCGGCTTCGCCAATACGCTGCGCCGCGCCGTCGGGCGACTCGGCGAGCCGGTGATCCGCCAGGCGACGCTGCAGGCGATGCGCATCCTGGGCGGGCAGTTCGTGTTCGGCCGGACGATCGACGAGGCCCTGAAGCGCGCCGCGCCAGAGCGCAAGAACGGCCTGACCCACAGCTTCGACATGCTGGGCGAAGCGGCCATGACGTTCGCCGATGCGGAGCGCTATCGCCAGTCCTACGCAGCCGCGATCGAGCGGCTGGCGCGCGAGGCGAAAGGCGGAATGCGGGCGAGCCCCGGCATCTCGGTCAAGCTCTCGGCGCTCTATCCGAAGTACGACTTCCTGCACGCCGAGGCCGCGAAGGCAGCGCTGATTCCGATCGTGCGCGATCTGGCACTCGCGGCCAGCCGAGCGGACATCCACTTCACCATCGATGCCGAAGAGGCCGAACGGCTCGAGCTGTCGATGGATATCATCGAAGCGCTGGTCACCGACGATTCCCTGTTCGAGAACGGCTGGGAAGGCTTCGGCCTTGCGCTTCAGGCCTACCAGAAGCGCGCCGTGCCGCTGTGCGACTGGGTCGCTGCGCTCGCCCGCCGGCACGGCCGCCGGATCATGGTGCGGCTGGTCAAGGGCGCCTATTGGGACACCGAGATCAAGCTCAGCCAGGTCGGCGGCTATGGCGACTATCCGGTATTCACTCGCAAGTTGGCGACCGATGTGTCCTATCTCGCCTGTGCAACGAAGCTGCTGGCCGCAGCGGACGTAATCTACCCGGCTTTCGCCACCCACAACGCCTACACCATTGCCGCGATCAAGAAGCTGGCTGCCGGAAAGGAACTGGAGTTCCAGCGCCTCCACGGCATGGGCGAGCAGGTCTACGAGACGCTGGCCGAGGAGGAAGGCGATCATCCCACCCGCGTGCGGATCTATGCGCCGGTCGGCGGGCACAAGGACCTGCTCGCCTATCTGGTGCGGCGCCTGCTGGAGAACGGCGCCAACTCGTCGTTCGTCAACCGCATGGCCGATGCCGACGTGCCGGTGACGGAGCTTACGACCGATCCGGCCGCGGAGCTTGCGGCGCTGCGCCCCCGGCGTAACCCGGCGATCCCGCTGCCGGCAGACATTTACCCGAACCGCCGCAACAGCGCCGGAATCGATCTGGCCGACCCGCTGGTGCGTGGGCCTTTGCTGGCGAAACTCCACAGCCTGGAAGACCGCGAGTGGACCGCGGTGCCGACTGTGATCGCGCGTCCTTCGACAAACGCAGGACGAACGGCGCCAGGCGAGCCGTCAGGTCGGCCGGAAGACCCAAGCTCCCTTGGTGGTGAGCCTGTCGAACCCCGCCTGGTTCGCTCGCCGCAAGGGGGCTCGACCGTCGGCCAGGCTCTCGATGCCACTCCCGCCGATATCGACCTGATGCTCGCCCGCGCGCAGGCCGCGCAGCCGGACTGGGACGCGCTCGGTGGGTCGAGACGGGCCGAGTTGCTGATCAAAGCCTCGGATCTGTTCGAAGCGCACTCCGCCGAGTTCATCAGCCTGTGCCAGCGCGAGGCGGGCAAGACGCTGATGGACAGCGTGCTCGAGCTGCGCGAGGCGGTCGACTTCCTGCGCTACTACGCCTGCGAAGCGCGGATGCTGTTCTCCGCGCCGCAGCCGCTGCCCGGGCCGACCGGCGAGCAGAACCTGCTGCGGCTGCACGGCCGCGGCGTGTTCGCCACGATCAGCCCGTGGAACTTCCCGCTGGCGATCTTCAGCGGCATGGCAACCGCGGCGCTGGCCGCGGGCAACACGGTGATCGCCAAGCCGGCCGAGCAGACCCCGCTGATCGCCGCGCTTGCCGTAAAGCTGTGCCATGAGGCGGGTATTCCGGACGATGTGCTCCAGCTCGCCCCCGGCGACGGCAGGGTCGGCGCCGCCCTGACCTCCGACCCGCGCATCGCAGGCGTCGCCTTCACCGGGTCGACCGAGACCGCGCGGGCGATCAACCGCGCGCTCGCCGCCCGCGACGCGCCGATCGCCACGCTCATCGCCGAAACGGGTGGACAGAACGCCCTGATCGTCGACAGTTCGGCCCTGCCCGAGCAAGTCACGCGCGACGTGATGAGCAGTGCGTTCCAGAGCGCCGGCCAGCGCTGCTCCGCGCTGCGCGTGCTCTACCTTCAGGACGACATAGCCGACGCCACGCTCGAGATGATCCGCGGTGCGTTCGAAGCGCTGGTGATCGGCGATCCGGCCGATCCTGCCACCGACGTCGGGCCGGTGATCGACGCCGAGGCCAAGGCCGCGCTCGACGACCACCTCACGGCCATGCGTGCGAGCGGCCGCCGGGTATGGCAGCGCGACCTGGGCGACACCGGCGCACACTGGACCTTCGTCGCGCCCGCGATCGTCGAGATCGAGTCGATCGGCGACCTCCAACGCGAGAACTTCGGCCCGATGCTGCACGTGGCGCGCTTCCCCGCCGGCGGCCTCGAGAGCGTGATCGAGGACATCAATCGCACCGGCTTCGGCCTCACGCTCGGGCTCCACAGCCGCATCGACGCCGCTCGCCGGCTGGTCGAAAGCCGAGCCCGTGTCGGCAACCTCTACGTCAACCGCAACCAGATCGGCGCGGTGGTCGGCAGCCAGCCGTTCGGCGGCGAGGGCCTCTCCGGCACCGGCCCCAAGGCCGGCGGTCCGAACTACGTGATCCGCTTCGCCACGGAGCGGGTGACGACGATCGACACCACCGCTGCCGGCGGCAACGCGAGCCTGCTGGCTGGGGGATAGCATTCCCTCCCGCTTGCGGGTGGGCCAGTGCGCCACCAGCAAGCAAACCCACCCCTAACCCCTCCCGCAGGCGGGAGGGGAGAAGGCCATCGGTCCCTGGCCCTCCTGCACGGGGCGGGGATGAGGCCGCGCCCACCCCTGACCCCTCCTGCCAGCGGGAGAGGGATGAGGCTGCCGGTCTCTGGGCGAGCGGGAGGGGGATAAAGTGCGCGGCCGGCTTGCTCTGCCCGCCGCGCTCCGGAATCTGGCGGCATGGCAATTCTCAGCGACAAGTGGATCCGCGACAAGGCGCAGACGACGGGCATGATCGAGCCGTTCGTGGAAGCGCAGCGGCGTGAAGGCTGCATCTCCTACGGCCTTTCCTCCTATGGCTACGACGCGCGGGTGGCGGACGAGTTCAAGATCTTCACCAATGTCGACAGCGCGATCGTCGATCCGAAGAATTTCGCCTCCAACTCGTTCGTCGATCGCAAGACCGACGTCTGCGTGATTCCGCCCAACAGCTTTGTCCTGGCCCGCACGGTTGAATACTTCCGCATCCCGCGTGACGTGCTGGTGATCTGCCTGGGAAAATCGACTTATGCCCGCTGCGGAATCATCGTGAACGTCACGCCGCTGGAGCCAGAATGGGAAGGCCACGTGACGCTGGAATTCTCCAACACGACGCCGCTTCCGGCCAAAGTCTATGCCAACGAAGGCGCCTGCCAGTTCCTGTTCCTGCAGGGCAACGAGCCATGCGAGGTCAGCTATGCCGACCGGGCCGGCAAGTACATGGGCCAGCGCGGAGTGACTCTCCCGAAGCTCTGACCGGCACGGATCGGCACGACGTGCGTTGATGGCGGGCGCGGCAGGACGGGCCGACGCCGGGGAGAGAGATGCCATGTCCATGATCGCCGCCGTGATTGGCCGCCTGTTGCTGGCCCTGCTGTTCATCGTCGCGGGGCTGCAGAAAATCGTCAACTCCGCTGCCGTCGCGCCGCTGTTCGCGGACACCAATCTTTCGACCAGCCTGATCGTGCCGATCGGCATTTTCGAGCTCGTCGCCGGCATCCTGCTGGCGATCGGCCTGATGACGCGGCTGGTGTCGTTCCTGCTGTTCCTTTGGGTGCTGGCGGAAATCTTCTTCTTCTACAACCAGTTCGCCGATCCGGTTGAAGGGCCGATGGCGCTGCTCCTGGCGGCGGTCGCCGGCGGGCTGCTGATGGTGTTCGCCTATGGCCAGATGCGCGGCAGCTATGACTACATGCGCGAGCGGCGGAGGACCTATGAGGCGGAATTGCGCGCCGCCCGCGCGGAAGGAAGGGCGGAGGGTGCGACAACCGCGCCGCGGGTCGCTACCACCGACGTGGACGGCGACGGCATCCCGGATACGAGGCCGCGCCGCCGCTGGTTCTGAACGCCCAGGGAGGGAATGGAATGTCGGAAATCACGGTGCTGCTCGATCGTATCGAGAAGCTCGAGCGGCGCGCCCGGGAGGCGGAGGATTACCGCGAGCTGGTGAACCTTCAGGGTGCCTACGGCTATTATGTCGACAAGGGCTTGTGGGATAAAGCCGCGGACCTGTTCGCAAAAGACGGCACGCTCGAGATCGCGGGGCGCGGCGTTTATGCCGGGCGGGAGCGGGTGCGCGAGTATCTCCACCGGCTGCCGGCCTATGGCCACGGCGTGATCTTCAACCACATGCAGCTCCAGCCGGTGCTGCACATCGACAGCGAGGCGGGCACGGCGAAAGGCCGCTGGCGCACGCTGATGATGGTCGGCTTCCTCGGCAAGGAAGGCCGCTGGGGCGAAGCGACTTACGAGAACAGCTACGTGCGCGAGGACGGCAAGTGGCGCATCGCCGCGCTGCACGGGATCATCAACTTCTACGCCGAATACGACGAGGGCTGGCACAAGGGCGGAGTACCGCTGCTGCGCTCGACCTCAGGCCTGGAGCCCGACCGGCCGCAGAGCTTCGAGTACGAAGCCTTCCCCGAGCCGGTGATCGCCCCGTTCCACTACGAGGAGCCCTAGAGGCTGAGGCGCAGGCTGAGCTTCACGTTGCGGCCGGCGAGCGGCACGTAATCCTTGGTGAAGCTGGCGTGGCGGCGACCTTCCACGTCGAACAGGTTGCTGGCCTGGAGCATGACCGTGAGGTTGTCGTCGCCGCGTATCGGCTTCCAGGCGGCGGAAAGGTTGACGTGAGCGAAGCTGGCGGTCGAGGTCTCCAGCGGAGCGGTGCGGTTCTGGCTGTCGAACCACTGGACTTCGGCCCGCAGATCCACCGCAGCGGATTGGGCCTCGAGCGCGCCGAGCAGGCTGAGCGGCGGGATGCGGGGAACGGGGTTGCCGTCTGCCAGGGTGGCGCGGACATAGTCGCCCTGCAGGTCGCCGATCAGGCGGAAGCCGCCGAGGCGGGTGATCGGGAAGCTCGCTTCGGCTTCGATGCCGAAATAGTCGGCGCCTTGCTGTTGCTGGCGGTAGACCGGAAGCTCGTCGATTTCCTCGCCGGCGGCTTGCAGAAAGACGAAGTCGTCGAACCAGGTGCGGTAGACCGAGAGGCCGAGATCCGCGCCGCCGAAGCTGGCGCGGGCATAGCCTTCGAGGCCCCAGGCGGTCTCCTGGCGCAAGGCCGGATTGCCGATCTCGTACTGCTGCGTGGCGATATGCGGCCCGTTGGCGAAAAGCTCTTCTGCTGAAGGTGCGCGCGCGGCGCGTGAACCGTTGAGGCCGAGGCGCAGGCCCGGCGTGGGGCTCCAAGCCAGGCCCAGCACCCCGGAGACCGTATCGAAGCCGCGGGTGACGGCGAGGATTTCCGAGGCCAGGTCGGTGCGTTCGTAGCGGGCGCCGAGCTCGATCTCGAACGGGTCGAAGTCGACCTCCTGGAGCGTGAACAGCGCGAAGCTCTCGGTAGTGTTGGGCGCGACGAAAGCTTCGGCGCCTTCTGCGGCGAAGTCGCGGAACATGTACTGCCCGCCGACCGAGCCGCGCCAGCCGCCGCGCTGCTGCTGGATCAGCTCGACACGGCCCTCGACCCCTTCGACCTCGAAAGTGGTGCCGACCGCATCTCCTTCGAACTCGATGTGGCTGTAGTTGGAATAGCCCCAGCGGGTGGTCAGCCCCTCGAACAGGCCGCCGCCGAGATCGACCGCGCCGCGAAAGTCCGCTCGCCACTGCTC
>CAYTPY010000030.1:19838-23470 GCA_964439725.1 uncultured Erythrobacter sp.
CGAACAGGCCGCCGCCGAGATCGACCGCGCCGCGAAAGTCCGCTCGCCACTGCTCAAGGCCGATCGATACGGGCGCGGCGCCGTGGTGATGGTCATGGTCATGATCGTCATGATCGTGGTGGTGGTGCGCACCGGGGCGGAGCGGGACGCCGTACTGGCTGTCGTAGTAGCCGAGCGAGGCACCCAGGCTGACGCCGTTGCCGAACCACGCCAGGCCGCCGCCGAGCGAGTAGGTTTCGGTCGCGCTGGAGGGCAAGACACCGCGCAGGTTGGCCGCTTCGATCAGTTCGTCCGCCTCGTCCGGATCGTCGGCGGCCTGCTCGAGAAGCTCCGCTCGGAGTGGCGGTGCGAGGACGAAGCCCGGCACCTCGACGTCGTCGGTCTTGCGCCAGGAGCCGCCCACGTGGAGCGCCAGGTTTTCGGTAAGCGGCACGTCCGCCGAGGCGCCGCCCTCGCGCAAGTCGTAAGCGGTGTCGCCCGCTGCGGTGCCGTCGACGTGCACGTGCTCCGGCACGCGCTGCGGGATGCGTTTGTCGATCACGTTGACGGCGCCGCCGATGGCCGAGCTGCCATAGAGCAGGACCGCAGGACCGCGCAGAACTTCGATGCGCTCCGCAGTTAGCGGGTCGATAGTGACTGCGTGATCGGCCGAGGTGTTCGACGCGTCGATGGCGCCGATACCGTCCACCAGCACGCGCACCCGGTCGCCCTGGAGACCGCGCAACACCGGCCGGGAGGCCCCGGGCGAGAAGCTGGTGGCCGATACACCTGGCGTGCGGACCAGGATGTCGCCGATCTGTCCGGCCATGTTCCGCTGCAGCTCGTCGCCCTCGATCACCGATGTTCCGGCCAGCATGTCGAGCCGGGCAAGGCCGCCCGCGGTGACGTAGATCACGTTGCCATGAAAATCGTCGCCGCTGGGAGGAACCGCCGCTTCGTCGTGCCCGGGCGCCATGTCCTGCGCGAGAACCGGAACGGACAGGAGGCAAGTGGTCGCGAGCAGAGCAACGCGCAGAAAGATCATTACAGACGGCCCCAGCCAATGTTACAATATAACATTCGCCCTAGCGGGGCGGGGCGCGTACGCAAACATCCTGCGCCGAACCGATGCTCCGCGGCGTTAAGCCGAGGCGGCGGCTTCCAACCGACGACGTGCTTCCGCCTCGCCGATCAGCGGAAGCAGGGCCTTCATGTCCGGCCCGGAATCGCGGCCGGTTAGCGCCAAGCGCAAAGGATGGAACAGGGCCTTGCCCTTGCGTCCCGTCGCTTCCTTGAGCGCGCTGGTGAGCGTGCTCCACGGATCAGCGGACCAGGCAAGCAGGCGAGCGGCCTCGGCCAAATAGGCGCGGCCTTCTTCGTCCAGAGCGGGCGGCTCGATCGGACCCGTGACCACTCTCCACCAGTCGGCCGCCTCCTCCACCCGCTCGAGGTTCGGGCGGATCGCCTCCCAGGCGGCCCCTCCCATTCCATCCGGCAAACGGGCCGATACGTGCTCGTAGGCGAGCTGGTGCACGATGGCGGTGTTGAGCCGCGCCAGTTCGGCTTCATCGAAGCGGGCCGGGGCGCGGCCGAAGTGCGCGAGATCGAAAGTCTGGACCAAAACCGTCCGCGAGAGGATCGGCTCGACCGGCTGAGAGGTGCCGAGACGGGCCAGGAGCGCCGCGACGGCTTCCGGCTCGATGCCCTGCTCCCGGAGGACGTTGGCGCCCAGCGCGCCGAGCCGCTTCGACAGCTTGCCTTCGCTCCCGACCAGAAGTGCCTCGTGCGCAAAGCGCGGCGGCTCGGCGCCGAGCGCCGTGAACATCTGCAGCTGCACCGCCGTATTAGAGACGTGGTCTTCGCCCCGTAGCACATCGGTGACGCCCATCTCGATGTCATCCACGGCACTCGGCAGCATGTAGAGCCAGGAGCCGTCGGCGCGGCGGACCACGGGGTCGGACAGTTGCGCAGCATCGAACTGCTGCGCGCCGCGGATGCCGTCCTGCCATTCGATGGCAGCATCATGATCGAGCTCGAAGCGCCAGTGCGGCGCAACGCCTTCGGCTTCCTTCGCAGCCCGCTCCGTATCGCCGAGCCGGAGCGCAGCACGATCGTAGATTGGCGGCAGTCCGCGACCGAGCGCGATCTTGCGCTTGAGGTCGAGTTCCTGCGCGGTTTCGTAACAGGGATAGACGCGTCCATCCGACCGGAGCCGCTCGAACGCCTTTTCGTAATGATCGAGCCGCGCCGACTGCCGCGCTTCCGCGTCATAGTCGAGCCCGAGCCAGGCCAGATCCTCACGGATCGCCTCGACGAACCGCTCCTCGCTGCGGGCTGCATCGGTATCGTCGACCCGCAACAGGAAGCGGCCGCCGTGTCTTCTGGCCAGGAGCCAGTTGTGCAGCGCCGTGCGGATGTTGCCGACGTGAAGCCGACCGGTTGGCGAAGGGGCGAAGCGAGTGACGACCGTCATAGACGGCGCCTAGCGCCCGCTTACTGGCTGAACAAGACGACCGAGCGGCCTTCGGCTGAGAATTCGATACCGTTCGAAGGCAGGCGCCGTACCGCTTCCGCTGCATCAAACGCCGCCCGTACCGCCTCCTCTTCGGGAAGAAGGCCGCGCCGGCAGCTGACGACGGGCGTTTGCTCGGTAATCAGGCGGTCGCCCTCGAAGCGATAGGTCCAGGCGAAGTTCAAGCAATCGGCCGAAACGCGGATCGTCGTTTCGTCGATGATCGCCGATATTCCATGAGGCAGATTGATATCCTGACCGTCAGCCCCGGGGATGCGGTACTCGCCGACCAGTTCCGCCGCAGAGCCAATGGCGCCTTGCACCGATTCACTGCCGGATTCGACGGGCGCAAGGTCGCCGGGCACCGGCGACTGTTCGGAAGGCTGACAGGCGGCAACCGCAAGCGAAGCTGCCGCGAGGCTGGCAAGGCGCATGATCATGGCGGCGAAGTTACACGCGCCGATACGGCAGGCAAAAGAAAAGCCCCACCGGATCGCTCCGGCGGGGCTTTCATAGGGCGAGCCGAGCGAGGATTACTCCTCTTCGGCAGCGCCTTCGTTATCGCTGACGTCCGCTGTCTCGAGCGTCTCGTCGCTCTGCTGCAGGTATTCGCCCGCATCCGCGTCGGTGCCATGCGTTTCGCCTTCGACCCGGGCCAGCGGATCGTCGCCGATCGCCGCTTCCGGACCCTGCTCAAGCTCGGCAGCGTGCTCCTCTTCCGCGTTGCGGGCGAGGATCAGGCTCTCCTGAGCCTTGCGCCACGAAGCACGGATCGCAGCATCCCGGCTGTTGGCGGTAACCCGCAGCCGATTCATGCCCGCACCGGTCCCGGCGGGGATGAGACGGCCGACGATCACGTTCTCCTTCAGGCCGATCAGCGTGTCCTTCTTACCCTCGACAGCAGCCTGGGTAAGCACGCGGGTCGTTTCCTGGAACGAAGCCGCCGAGATGAACGAACGAGTCTGCAAGCTGGCCTTTGTGATCCCGAGCAGCACCGGAGTGCCGACCGCCGGCTGCTTGTTCCGGCCCAACTTGGCGTTGACCTCGTCCATCTCGTCGCGGTCGAGCTGTTCGCCCGCGAGCAGGGTGGTGTCGCCGCCGTCGGTGATCTCGACCTTCTGCAGCATCTGGCGAACGATCA
>CAYTPY010000031.1:0-22042 GCA_964439725.1 uncultured Erythrobacter sp.
GGTTGAACGAAGCGTTGTCAGGTACTAAAGCTAGTTGGTCGGGGAGAGAGGATTCGAACCTCCGGCCCCTGCCTCCCGAAGACAGTGCTCTACCAGGCTGAGCTACTCCCCGACCGGCGCTCCCGGACGTGTCCGGGGCGAGGCAGAGGCGGCCCTATAGGAGGGTGCTCCCGGGCTGGCAAGCAAGCTTTTCGGGTGGTAGCGGATGCGGCCATGAACAGCGACAAGGCGCCAGCCCCCAAGCATTGGGAATGGCAGTATCTCGATCTCATGCGCCGAATTTGGGATATCGGGGACGAGCGGGTCGATCGTACGGGAATAGGCACGCGCGCGATCTTCGGGCCGCAGTTGCGGTTCGATCTGTCCGGCGACCGTGTTCCGTTGCTCACCACCAAGCGCGTATTCTGGAAAGCGGCCGCGCGCGAGATGCTGTGGTTCCTCACCGGCGAAACCAATATCCGGCCCCTGCTCGAGCAGGGCGTGACGATCTGGAGCGATTGGCCCCTGGCGAAATACAGGAAAGCTAGCGGAGATCCGATTTCTCAGGAGTCTTTTGAAGCCCGCATCGTAGAAGACAGCGAGTTTGCCGCCAGGTGGGGCGATCTCGGCCCGGTTTATGGCAAGCAGTGGGTGAACTGGCCCACTTACGAGCCGGCCGACGAGGGTATGTTTCGGCCGGGGCGCGGCATAAATCAGGTCGCGCAGGTAATCGACAGCCTGCGCTCCAACCCGGGCAGCCGCCGGCACATCATCGAAGGCTGGAACGTGGCGGAACTGGAGCAGATGGCGCTGCCGCCGTGTCACAAGACTTATCAGTTCCATGTCTCTGCCGGCCACCTCAGTTGCATGCTTTATCAGCGCAGTTGCGATGTTGCGCTGGGCTTACCGTTCAACCTGTTCGGCGCGGCGCTGCTGATGCGGATGATCGCGGCACAAACCGGCTATGAAGCCGGCGAACTCGTGTGGACCGGCGGCGACACGCACCTTTACTTGAACCACGGTGAACTCGTTACCGAGCAACTCAGCCGTGAGCCCGCCGGCGAGCCGCGCCTTGTTCTCAAGCGTCAGCCCAGTTCGATTTTCGAGTACCGCATCGACGACTTTGAAGTGGTCGATTACCAGCCGCAAGGGACGTTGCGAGCGCCCGTCGCGGTTTAAAGGGAAGCGCCGCCATAGAACTCGGTGTACCACTCGACGAAGGCCGGCACGCCTTCCTCGATCGTGATCTGCGGGATGTAGCCCGTCAGTGCCTGAAGCAAGGTGGCATCACCAAACGTCTGCTGCATTTCGCCGGGCTGTATGGGCAGGAAGTTGATCTCAGCCGCCAGCCCCAGGCTGCGCTCCACCACCGACACAAAGTCCATCAGCCGAACCGGCGCGCCGTTCGCGATGTTGACGGTCCGATAGGGGGCCGCCGCTGAAAGCGTATCATTGCCGCTGCCGCGGTTGTCCTCTGACGGAACGACTAAGCTCAGCCGCGTGATCGACTCAACCAGATCTTCTATGAAGGTGAAGTCACGGGCCATATCGCCGTGGCCATAAACATCGATGGGCCGACCGTCGCGGATGGCGGAAACGAACTTGAACAAGGCCATGTCGGGTCTTCCCCAAGGTCCGTAAACCGTGAAGAACCGCAAGATGGTGATGGGAATGTCAAAAAGCTGTGAGTAGGAGAAAGACATTGCCTCCATGCCTTTCTTGGTGGCGGCATAGAGGTTGAGCGGCTCGTCCGCCTTGTGGCTTTCATTGAACGGCACTTCACTGTTGGCGCCATACACGCTTGATGTAGAGCCCATCAGCAAGTGCCGCGGCTGCAGATCGCGCGCCAGCTCCAGCACGTTCCAAGAGCCGGTCAAGTTGCTGTCGATGTAGCTGCGCGGTGCTTCGAGCGAATAGCGCACGCCCGCCTGCGCCGCCAGGTGAACAACAACCTCCGGGACACCGATGGCAGCCGCTTGATCCAATGCGGCACGATCTTCGAGCATCCCAGTGACATGGCGGTAGCTGGCATATGCCGCCAGTTGGTCGAGCCGGGCGTGCTTTAGCTTCACGTCGTAGTAATCGGTCAGGCCGTCGAAGCCGGTCACTTCATGACCCTGGTCGAGCAGCCTACGCGCCAAGTGGAAGCCGATGAAGCCGGCGGTGCCGGTGATCAGAAACTGCATCGTCAAACCTCCTCATGCGGGCCTTGGCACCATAGTGTGGATGAGTCGTTGCCTAATCGAAGCGGGAGGCTCGACGGGCTTACGATTGACGTTCCGTGAGCGCGATAATAATCTGTCATTAACTTGGAATATTGTTCCAAGCAGGAGAGAGGGATGACCGAACGGCAGGATAGCGCCAGACGCAACCGTCCGCGTCTGTCGCTGCACGTGCCGGAGCCAAGGTTCCGTCCTGGGGACACCGTCGATTTTTCCCACATTGCCATCAGTCGGGCGGGTGATCAGCCCCGGCCTGACGAGGTGTGTGAAGCCTCCGAGACTTGGCCGCTATGTAACGATCTCGTCCGCGTTCTGGGCGATGACGGGCTAGCTCATGGCCCTTGGAATCCCCGGTTGTCGCCTGACAAGCTACGCGAGTTGCTGCGGCTCATGGCGCTCACTCGCGCGTTCGATAATCGAATGTACCGCGCCCAGCGGCAAGGAAAGACCAGCTTCTATCTCAAGAGCTCAGGCGAGGAGGCCACCTCCGTCTGCGCCGCGCAGGCGCTCGATTTTGAGGATATGATCTTCCCTTCGTACCGTCAGCAGGGATGCATGATCGCGCGGGGCTATCCGATCGTAGAGATGGTCAACCAGATTTACTCAAATCGGGCCGACAAGTTGAAAGGTCGCCAGCTGCCGATCCTCTATTCGGCGCGATCCGTGAACTTCTTCACCATCTCTGGCAACTTGGGCACGCAGCTGCCTCAGGCAACAGGCTTCGCCATGGCCAGTGCGATTAAGCACGACAGTCGCATCGCCTCCTCGTGGGTGGGCGAGGGCGCTTCGGCGGAAGGAGACTTCCACGCGGCGCTGACCTTCGCTGCGGTTTACAACGCGCCGGTCATCTTCAACGTCGTCAACAACCAGTGGGCTATCTCGAGCTTCTCCGGGCTTGCCGGGGCTGAGCGGGCCACCTTCGCCGCCCGGGCTATTGGCTATGGGATCGCCGGCCTCAGGGTGGACGGCAACGATGCACTGGCGGTCTATGCCGCCGAGCGGTGGGCCGCAGATCGGGCCCGCTCGAACAAAGGGCCCACCCTGATCGAGTTCTTTACCTACCGCGCAGAAGGCCATTCAACTTCGGACGATCCGAACGCTTATCGCGCCAAAGAAAGCGAAGCCTGGCCACTCGGCGATCCGATCACGCGCCTACGTGAACACCTGATCGCTATTGGAGAGTGGTCTGAAGAGCAGCATTCCCAGATGGAGAGCGAACTAGACGAGGAAGTGAAGGCTGCTCAGCGCGAGGCGGAGAAGAACGGTATCCTCGGCTACGGTTTGCACCATCCATTTCACACCATGTTCGAGGACGTGTTCGAGGAACTCCCTTGGCATCTCGAGGAGCAGGCGGCCCAGGCGATTCGCGAGAGGCAGATCAAATGGCCCGAATGAACCCTGACGATGAACCGGTGACCCTGGTGCAAGCGCCTGCTCGGGCCATGACGATGATCGAGGCGATCAACGATGCGCTCGACATCATGTTGGAGCGGGATGCGGATGTGGTCCTGCTCGGCCAGGACATTGGCTATTTCGGCGGGGTATTTCGCGCCACGGCCGGCCTTCAGCAGAAGTACGGCAAGACGCGTGTTTTCGACACCCCGATCAACGAGTGCGGGATCATCGGCGTGGCCGTTGGGATGGGGGCCTATGGTTTAAGGCCCGTGCCGGAAATCCAGTTCGCCGACTACATCTATCCCGGGCTGGACCAGCTGATCAGCGAAGCGGCACGATTGCGCTACCGCTCCGCAGGCGAGTTCATATCGCCTATCACCGTGCGCAGCCCATTCGGCGGCGGCATCTTCGGCGGGCAGACGCATAGCCAGAGCCCGGAGGCGCTCTTCACCCATGTCGCCGGTCTCAAGACCGTGGTGCCGAGCACGCCGCACGATGCCAAAGGCCTGTTGATCGCGGCCGTTGAAGACAACGATCCAGTGATCTTCTTTGAGCCTAAACGCATCTACAACGGGCCCTTCGACGGCTACTACGATCGCCCGACAAGGCCGTGGAAGGACCATTCCGATGCCCAGGTGCCGGAAGGGTACTATTCAATACCGTTGGGCACGGCTCGGATCGTGCGCGAAGGAGCGGCGCTGACGGTTCTCGCCTACGGCACTATGGTGCATGTCGCCGAGGCCGTGTGCCGCGCAAAGGACGTCGACGCGGAGATTATCGACTTGCGTACACTGGTCCCGCTCGACATCGAGGCTGTGGAAAAATCGGTGGAGAAAACCGGCAGATGCCTGGTCGTGCACGAAGCGACCCGCACCTCTGGTTTCGGCGCGGAACTGGCTGCCCTGGTGCAGGAGCGCTGTTTCTATCACCTCGAAGCCCCGGTCGAGCGGGTTACCGGTTTCGACACGCCTTATCCGCACAGCCTCGAATGGGCCTATTTCCCCGGCCCTATCCGGGTGGGCGAAGGCATCGACCGCTTGTTGGAGGCCTGAGCGATGGGGCGCTTTACCTTCCGCCTTCCGGACATCGGGGAGGGGATCGCCGAAGCGGAGGTTGTGGCTTGGCACGTAAAGCCCGGCGATACCGTTGCTGAAGATGACCGCCTGGCCGATCTAATGACCGACAAGGCTACGGTCGAGGTGGAAAGTCCGGTAGCGGGCAAAGTGATCGAGATCGCCGGCGAAGTCGGCGATGTGATCGCCATTGGCTCGCCGCTCGTGGTGCTCGAGACTGCCGGCGATGGGCCGGAGGGGGCTCTGGTGCCCGGCCCTAAGGTCGATGTAGTCGAGGAGCGGATTGAGGCGGAAACACCTGGTGTGCCGGAACTCACGGAGAGCCTCTCGGCAGGGCGGCCTCCCGCGAAAGACGCAGGACGAACTGAGGTTGCCGACGAGGCGTCAAGAAGTGCTCCGCCGCAGTCACCCCCTCGTCGTACGACTGTATCGCCACCCGAGGACGCTCACCCGCAACCGGAAGAGGACCTCGCAGGCGATGTCCGTGAGCTCGTCGATGGACGTAGTCGGGGACCGGCCAAAGTTCTGGCCAGTCCGGCGGTTCGCGCCCGGGCGAAGGAACTGGGCATCGACCTCGCTAAGGTGCGTCCCGCGGCCGACGATCGTATCCGCCACGCCGATCTCGACGCTTTCCTCTCCTACGGCGGGGCATCCGGCTATGCGCACGCTGGCCCGGCCGGCCGCGACGAGACGATCAAGGTCGTGGGGCTTCGCCGCCGCATCGCGGAGAATATGGCGGCTTCGAAGCGGAATATACCCCACTTCGCTTACGTCGAGGAGTGCGATGTCACGGAGCTCGAAAAACTGCGCGCCGATCTCAACAACAGCCGTGGCGAGAAGCCTAAGCTCACTCTGCTGCCGCTGCTGATTGCGGCTCTGTGCCGTGCGCTACCCAAATACCCGATGCTCAACGCGCGGTATGACGACGAGGCTGGCCTAGTCACCCGGTATGGCGCCGTGCATCTGGGGATGGCGACAATGACCGAAGCCGGGCTGATGGTTCCGGTGATACGCGATGCTCAAGCGAAGAACTTGTGGCAGCTTGCGGCTGAGATCCTGCGTCTTTCCGAAGCGGCACGCCAAGGAAAGGCCCGGTCTGAAGAGCTATCCGGCTCCACCTTCACGATGACCTCCTTGGGGCCGCTAGGCGGTATCGCCTCGACGCCGGTCATCAACCGCCCGGAAGTTGCCATTCTCGCGCCGAACCGCATCGCCGAACGCCCGATATTCGTGCCGGATGGAGTTGGCGGAGAGCGCCTTGCCAAGCGCAAGCTCATGAACCTGTCGATCAGCTGCGATCATCGCGTGGTCGACGGCTACGATGCCGCTGCCTTTGTGCAGGAAATTAAACGCCTGATCGAAACGCCGGTACTGCTGCTGGCGAACTGAACACGAGGTTCAGCGTACGACAGCGCGGTAGCTCAGCCGTCCTTCCGCCCCAGCGTGCCAGCGCAAGTGGGTCGTCTCGGCAGGAATGTCCTGGGGATGTGCATGCCGACGCCAAGTGCGGCCCCCGTCGGTGGAAACTTGCAGAGCCGGATGGCTGGCGCTCTCCAGGACCAGGCTGGCCGGCACCGCCGTAGTGATCATGTGAGCGGCGTGTCGCTGCGGATTCCAGCGCATGATCGTGATGATTCTGTCGCCGCGGGTGACGCGGGTAGCGGGTTCGATCTGGGTTGTCCCGTCGCGGACACGCTCGACGTATACTGCGCTGCTTATCGCGAGATCCTGCGCATTGGCAGCACTGGCAGCCAAAAGACCGGCCAGCGCAATCATGCCCCGCATCTCAGTTCCCCCATCCGCGTCTTGCACGAGGGCGAGGAGGTGCGGCCGAATGGCGAAAATATGGTTAACGAGCTTGGAACTTTATTGCCGCACGTAATGGTGATGGAGGGCGCGGGGCGGGCAGTTGACAGCCCCAAACCGCTGCCGTAGTGGCGCGGCTCCCAAGCGGTGCAACGCCCAATTTACGCGGGTGTAGCTCAGTTGGTTAGAGCGCCGGCCTGTCACGCCGGAGGTCGCGGGTTCGAGTCCCGTCACTCGCGCCACTTGGGACGTTTTCGTACACTTATGAAGTGAGCGGCTCGCCAACCGATGGTTTGCGGCTCATCTTATCTACTCAGCCCCAGCGGCCGGTTTCCATCCAGATGAGGAAGCGCCGCAACGGCATCAGCCAGATCACGCCCAGGAAGCAATAGACTACCGCTTGGGCGAGGGCTGGCAGACGCTCGATCCATTGGGACGCCCAAGCCACGGCCAAGGCATAGACAATCAGCCCGACGAGCAGCGCCAACACCCCAAACGGAATACGCAGCGTCGGCTTATCGCGCATTAGAAAGGTCCGAGAACCCGGGTCGGCGTGACGATGGCCGAAAGACGCATGTCGTGGAGCTCGGTCGGCAGTTCATCCACCTCCTGCACATCCCAAGCCATCCCGATGGCGATGGTCTGCGGATGCGCGGCAAGGAAGCGATCGTAATACCCGCCTCCCTGGCCGAGCCGATCACCTTTGGCGGTAAAACCAACCAGCGGCATGAACAGTACTTCGGGCACGACCACTAGCGCGTCGACGCCCGGCTGCCGCAATCCCCACACGCCGCTCTCGAGATCGCTCTCTTCATAGGGATCGGTGTGCAGGCGGAATTCCATCGGCTTGTCGAGCGTGGTGACACGGGGCAGGGCGACCGCGTGGCCGCGTTCAAAGAAGAACTTGATGTAACCGAAAGCGGGAGCCTCGCCGGCGTCGGCGCGGTACAGGCCGACGGTGGCATTGCCGGGCACCAGATCAAGCACTGAGCCGGGTGGCTGCTTGAACACCAGCGCGCTCGCTTGCGGGGGCAGCGCCGCGGCATGTTCGCGGCGCTTGCGGCGCAGTTCAGTGCGCAATTGCTTCTTGCGTTCGGCGACGTTCGGATCGGTCATGCTGTTCCCTAGCCGCCGATGGGAAAGGGGAGCAAGTGGCGGAACCACCATGGGTCGTTACCGGGAAATCCTCTGACGCCTAAACGTCAGGTGGGCGCCGTATGCACCGGCCCAGGGGCCGGGCAGGGACAGCTCCCGTGGATTGCTTATAGCCTCAGGGATATTCACAAGGCTCGTGCCGGGCAGTCCCGCCACGTCCTATCTAGGAGGTCGCGTCCTCACCCTCAAGACGGCTCGCCAGAGATTCGAGAGTTTCAGCAACACGTTCCAGCGCTTCACCGACCTCGGCCTCACCGGCGGACGATGAGGACGATCGGGAGCGTAGCTCGTGAAGCTCGTCAGCCAGGAACAGCGCAGCGAACAGCAATAAACGGGGTTCCGACTGCCCGGCTATGTTCGGCAGACGCGCGAGCTTCTCGTCTATCATACGGCCGAGCCGTTCGATGTGCGGCTCTTCACCGTCGCCGCACGCAACGGTGTAAGGCCTTCCACCAATAGAGAGATTGACGTTGCTCATTGTCCCAACGCGCCGATAACTTGGTCGAGCTCCGCGAGAGCGGCTTCAGCTTCGGTGCGCAGCATCTGGTACTTTTGAGCGAGCTCGGGTTGGTCGCGGTCGGCCCCCGGGCGGCTTGCGGCGGCGTCTATTCGGCGTGCCGCCGCCTCGATGCGGGCTGCCGCCCGCGCGATGCGCTCTCCATCCATGCCAAAAGACTAGTGAAAACCTGCTGGTTCAGCAAAACCTTGGCGGCGGGAGCTGTGAATAAGCCGCGCGCTGCACATCTCTCGCGCTCTCGGCGCTACGCTTGACGCAAGGGGCGGCCCCGCCCCAAGAGGCGCGAAGCCGAATCGCGGCCCCCAAATCGAAGCCTCCGGAGCCTTTGCATGAGCCACGACCCTGCCCGTTACGCGCCTATGGCTGATGCCATCCGCGCCCTAGCGATGGATGCGGTCGAGGCGGCGAACTCGGGCCATCCGGGCATGCCGATGGGCATGGCGGATGTCGCGACCGTCCTATGGTCGGAATACCTGAAGTTCGATCCCAGCGCCCCCGATTGGGCGGACCGCGACCGCTTCGTGCTCTCGGCCGGACATGGCTCGATGCTGGTTTACGCGCTGCTCAACTTGTCCGGTTACGCACACCCCACGCTAGACGAAATCCGCAACTTCCGTCAGTTCGGCAGCCCTTGCGCTGGCCATCCAGAGAACTTCCTGATCGAAGGCATCGAGGCCACTACGGGGCCGCTGGGCCAAGGGCTGGCAATGGCGGTCGGAATGGCGATTGCGGAACGGCACCTCAATGCTGTGTTCGGAGACGAACTGGTCGATCACCGTACTTGGGTTGTCGCCGGCGACGGTTGTCTCATGGAAGGCATCAATCACGAGGCGATCGGTCTGGCAGGGCACCTGAAGCTCGGCCGGATGATCGTGTTGTGGGACGACAACAAGATAACGATCGATGGCTCGACCGACCTCTCCACCAGCGAAGACGTACTCGCTCGTTATGCGGCCACTGGTTGGCACACAGTGTCCTGCGATGGCCATGACGTCGCGTCGATCCGGCGCTCACTGGACGAGGCTGTGGCAGATGATCGCCCTTCGATCGTCGCCTGCCGCACGATCATCGGTAAGGGTGCCCCCACCAAGCAAGGCACCAGCAAGACTCATGGTTCGCCGTTGGGCAAGGACGAAGTCGCCGCCACTCGCGAAGCGATCGGCTGGAGCCACGATCCGTTCGTGATTCCGGAGGACGTGCTGACGGCATGGCGAAGCACCGCTGAGCGCGGCACACAGGCGCGTGCGGAATGGGGGCAGCGGCTCGATAGCCATGCCGACAAGGATGAGTTCACGCGGCGGATGCAAGGGCGCCTGCCGGAGAACGATGAAGCTGCAAAGGTCTTCACCTCCTGGCTCCAGGGTGATCAGAAGGTTGCCACCCGCCGCGCCTCTGAACTCGCGCTCGAGGTCTTGACGCCGCTGCTGCCCGAGATGATTGGCGGTTCGGCGGATCTTACCGGTTCGAACAATACCAAGACGCCGGCTACCCCGCCGCTCGATGCCAACAACTATGCCGGCCGCTATGTCTACTACGGCATTCGCGAATTCGGTATGGCCGCCGCGATGAACGGCATGGCGCTGCACGGCGGCGTGATTCCCTACGGTGGAACGTTCCTGATCTTCAGTGACTACTGCCGCAATGCGATCCGCCTTTCGGCTCTGCAGCAGGTGCGCGTCATCTATGTGCTGACGCACGACTCGATCGGTCTCGGTGAGGACGGTCCGACCCACCAGCCGGTGGAACATGTGATGAGCTTGCGCCTCATCCCCAATCTCAACGTGTTCCGCCCCGCCGATGTGATCGAGACGGCAGAGTGCTGGAACATTGCTCTGCAGAGCCCGGAGACCCCCTCTGTCCTGGCGTTGACCCGCCAGAACCTGCCGCAACTCCGTCATGAGGGTGAAATGCTCTCCACGCGCGGCGCTTACACGCTCAAGCGGGCCGAAAACCTGCGCAAGGTAATCCTCATTGCAACGGGCTCCGAAGTAGCCTTGGCGGTCGATGTCGCGAAAGCTCTGGAAGCCGACGGCATTGGCGCCGACGTGGTTTCGGCGCCTTGCCTCGAATTATTCGACCAGCAGGACGAAGGTTACCGCCACGAACTGCTGCCGCCGACCGACGACGTACTCAAGGTCTCGATCGAAGCCGGTGTCACCCTGGGATGGGAACGTTACACCACGACCAACGGCCTCAACATCGGTCTCGACAGGTTCGGTGCCTCGGCTCCGGCTGAGGACCTGTTCAAGCGCTTCGGCTTCTCGGTGGAGTCGATCGTTCCGAAGATCAAAGACAAGCTCGCAAGCTAGCAGGAGTTCTTCAGATGGCGACTAAGGTAGCGATCAACGGGTTCGGACGGATCGGGCGGCTTGTCGCGCGTGCTATCCTCGAGCGCGATGATCACGGATTGGAACTCGTCGCAATCAACGATTTGGCCGATGCCAAGTCCAATGCGCTGCTCTTTGCATACGATTCGGTTCACGGCCGCTTCCCTGGCGAGGTTACCGCTACGGAGAACACCATCGTCGTCAACGGGCGCGAAATTGCGGTTACCAGCGAGCGCGATCCCGGCAAGCTGCCGCACAAGGCGATGGGTGTGGATCTGGTGCTCGAATGCACCGGCTTCTTCCAGTCGGACGAGGCCAGCCGCCCGCATCTCGAAGCCGGTGCTCAGCGCGTACTGATCTCCGCGCCCGCGACAGGCGTCTCCAAGACGATCGTGTTCGGGGTCAATCAGGACACCCTGACCGCGGACGACGTGATCGTCTCCAACGCCAGCTGCACCACCAACTGCCTCGCACCAGTCGCCAAGGTGTTGCACGAGACCGTGGGCATCGAACGCGGCTTCATGACCACGATCCACAGCTACACCAACGACCAGCGGATGCTGGACCAGATCCACAAGGACCTGCGCCGTGCCCGCGCTGGGGCGATGAACATGATCCCGACGACCACCGGCGCGGCCCGCGCCGTAGGCCTGGTACTGCCGGAGCTGAAGGGCAAGCTCGACGGTTCGTCGGTCCGCGTGCCGACGCCGAACGTGTCGATGGTCGACTTGGTCTTCACTCCGGGTCGCGACACCAGTGCTGAGGAGCTCAATTCCGCGCTCAAGGCGGCGGCGGACGGCCCCATGAAGGGCGTCCTCGATTATACAGACCAGCCGCTGGTCAGCAGCGACTTCAACCACTACCCGGCGAGTTCGACGGTCGACAGCCTTGAGACCGCCGTGCTCGAAAGCAGGCTTGCCCGCGTCGTCTCCTGGTACGACAACGAATGGGGCTTCTCCAACCGAATGATCGATACAGCCGGCGTGATGGCGAAGTTTCTCTGAGGAGATCCGGGTGGCCGCGAGGCTGGCGGGAATAGCAAGGCACGACCGGCCAAAGGGACCGATGGAGACCGTTGCAAGCGTTTTCGTCACCTCGGCTGAAGGTGTCCGTGGCGATTTCCGCGGCAGCCTGGCTGCCACCAAGCCAACCCGCAAGCGTCAGGTTTCGTTGGTCGAAGCGGAGGCTTGGGCAGCGGCGATGGCTGAGACGCATGGTCACCTCGAATGGTGGCAATCGCGTCGCAACTTGCTGGTCGAAGGTGTTCGGCTGCCGCGCCACAGGGGCACGCAGGTGCTCATCGGCGACACCTTGGTTATAGAGATCACATCCGAGTGCGATCCGTGTGACCGGATGGATATGCTGCATCCGGGCCTGCGTGCGGCGCTCACGCCGGATTGGCGCGGCGGGTGCTGCGGCCGCGTGATCGAGGATGGCGAGATTGCCGTCGGGGATGAAGTAAGGGTTCTATGATGGCTCAGTTCCGTACCTTGGATTCGCTTCACGATGTCCACGGCAAGGTCGCCTTGGTGCGCGTCGACCTCAACCTGCCGATGGCCGACGGCCGGGCGACCGATCTCACCCGGGCAAGGGCGGTGGCGCCGACTATCCTCGAGCTCGCGGACGCCGGGGCGAAAGTGCTCCTGCTGGCCCACTATGGGCGGCCTAAGGGCGAGCGCCACTCGACGATGTCGACCAGCTACCTTCAGGGCGCGGTGGAGGAAGTTCTCGGCCGCAAGCTGATGTACATCTCGGAAGTCTCCGGCCCCGTAGTCGAGCAGTCGCTGGCGATCTTTCGCCCGGGCGACATCGGCTTGCTGGAAAACACGCGCTTCTGGCCCGGTGAAGAGAAGAACGATCCCGAGTTTGCTCGCGCGATCGCAGCGAACGGCGATTTCTACGTCAACGACGCCTTCTCCGCCTCGCACCGCGCGCACGCGAGCACCGAAGGCTTGGCGCACCTCCTGCCTGCCTACGCCGGCCGCGCGATGCAGGCGGAGCTCGAGGCGCTGGACAAGGCCTTGGGAAGCCCGGAGAAGCCGGTGGCGGCAGTTGTCGGCGGCGCCAAGGTTTCCACCAAGCTTGCCGTGCTCGAGCACTTAGTGGCGCGCGTCGATCACCTGATCATCGGCGGCGGAATGGCCAACACGTTCCTGGCTGCGCGGGGGGTGGACGTGGGAAAAAGCCTTTGCGAGCATGAGCTTACGGCGAAGGTGGAGGCGATCATGGATGCCGCCGACCGCGCGGACTGTACCGTGCACTTGCCCTATGACGTTGTAGTAGCAAGGGAATTTGCCGCCAATCCGCCCTCGCTGCGCACCTGCAACGTGCACGAGGTCGCCGCCGACGAGATGATCCTCGACGTCGGCCCACGTGCGAATGAAGCGCTTAGTGATGTACTGAAAACCTGCCGAACACTGGTCTGGAATGGTCCGATGGGCGCTTTTGAGACGCCACCGTTCGATCGGGGCACCGTTGCGCTGGCGCAGACCGCGGCGGCGCTCACGCGGGAGGGCTCGCTGGTCTCTGTGGCCGGGGGAGGCGATACCGTGGCCGCGCTCAACCATGCCGGAGTCGCGGGCGATTTCTCCTATGTCTCTACGGCTGGCGGCGCGTTCCTTGAATGGATGGAAGGCCGCGAGCTGCCGGGAGTGGCGGCGCTGCGCGCCGGATAGGCCGCCGCTACCGCGGGAGTTTCCGCTCGCGCTCGGGCGTGAAACTAGGCAAATTGCCGTCTCGGATTTCGCGAGGACGGGAATGGCCGTGCGATTCGGGACGAGCTTCGTGGCGCTTTGGGCCGTGCTGATGCTGACAGCGACCGAGGCAGGGGCGCAGGGTGTCACTGTCGAGCCACCTACAGACGCGGAGCGTCCGGAGCTGGTTGCGAAAGTCCGTGCAACCTATCCCACCATGCCCGAGAACCTCGTGGCGACGTTCGCGGATTGGCGTCTCACGCTCCATGACAATTCGCCGTGCGAGTTGGTCGACTGGCTCGCCGCGCAACCGGCCGAAGCGCGGCCGCCAGACATGCGGCTTCCGAATACCTGCGCGGTGGGGATCGACGATCTGACGCCTGACGGAGCGCGTGAGCTGCTGGGCGAAGATGCCATATCCGGGCGTATCGATGGCGACACGGTCACCGTAGTCACGCGCTCGAGCGACAACGAGGTCCGGCTGTGTTGCTCGATCCAAGGCGAGTTCGAGCGCGTCGGCGACAGCCAGTACTGGGCCGCGCGTCGCCGCCTTCCGGAGGCCGAGCGCGCGATGCTGTTCCTGGTGAATACGGCCGATCGCGGCTCTCAGCCCCTCTTCCTGCGCGGCCCGCTCGCCCCGCCGGAGCCGGTGCTGGCTCGGTTTCCGTTGCAAGGTCAGCAGTTCGAGCGCGAGTTCGCGAGCGCCGCGCTTGGTGAGACGCGGCTGCTGCGCATCTACCTCCCGCCGGGCTGGACCAAGGACAAGCGCTGGCCTGCGCTGTTCATGACGGACGGCAACGCGCGGGTCTTCGCCCCTATGGTCGAGCAGATGATACTCGACGGAGCGATCTCCCCCACGGTGATCGTCAGCGCGGAGTCCGGCCGCATGACGGAACAAGGCGACATGCGAGGCGCCGAATACATCAAGGGGCGCGATCGCTTCGAGCGGCACATGGCGTTCTTCGCCGGCGAGCTCGTCCGCTACGCACGCGACGAGTTTGGCGTGTCCTCCGGTCGCGGCGAGACGGCTGTTGCGGGCGCTTCGAACGGCGGCGTCTTCGCGCTGTGGGCCGGCTTGCTTCATCCTGAGATCTTCGGCGATGCGATCGCAATGTCGCCCGGTATCGTGCAGATCACGCCCGAAGACCTGGTCCGCCAACCGCGCGCCCGTTTCCACGTCTCGGGCGGGCTCTATGAAACCGGGTTTTATCGCGGGGCGCAGACCGCGGAACAAGCGTTGAGCCAAGCAGGGTTCGAAGTCACGGCGCGCTATCCTGCGGCTGGACACGCCCAAGATCAATGGGCGTTCGTGCTGTACGAGGCGCTGCAGCAGATGTACGCCGGCCAATTAAAGTAATTTCTCGATCCGTTCGGATTAGTCGACGCAACATTATAGCCGCCCGAAGAGCGCACCGGCGCTGGATTTGACCTTTCCTGCAACCAGTCCAATATAACAGCTGAGCTTCCCCCTTTTTTTAATTCCCGACCATGTCGGGAAGACTGGAGAACCCCCAACCATGAACCGACAGGAAATGACCGCCCGTATCGCTCGCGGCGACGGGTTTATCGCCGCCCTCGACCAATCGGGCGGATCCACTCCCAAGGCGCTGCGCGCTTACGGGGTGGCCGATGAGGAATGGAACGGTGAGGAGGAGATGTTCGCGCGCATCCACGAGATGCGCAGCCGCATCATTCGCTCGCCGGCTTTCAGCGGCGACAAGGTCGTGGGCGCGATCCTGTTCGAAAAAACCATGGATGGCGCCGTCGATGGCGTTCCGGTTCCCGAGGCCCTGATCGACAAGGGCGTGGTGCCTTTCCTGAAGATCGACAAGGGCCTGGAGGACGAAGCGAACGGCGTTCAGTTGATGAAGTCGATCCCGGACCTCGATGCGCTTCTCGACCGGGCGAAATCGCTCGGCGTGTTCGGCACCAAAGAGCGTTCGGTGATTAACTCCGCCGATCGGCAGGGCATCGCCGACATCGTGGCGCAGCAGTTCGAACTAGGGCGCCGCGTGCTCGACCATGACATGATGCCCATCCTGGAGCCGGAGTATTCGATCAAAGCCGATGGCCGCGCCGAAGGCGAAGTGATCCTTCGCGACGAGATACTGACTCACCTGGAGGCTCTGCCCGAAGAGCGCCAAGTGATGCTCAAGCTTTCACTCCCGGTCGAGCCAGACCTGTTCCGGCCGGTCGTCGAGCACCCGCGCGTGCTCAAGGTAGTGGCTCTGTCGGGCGGCTACACGCGCGACGAGGCCTGTGCGCAGCTCGCCCGCAATGCAGGCGTGATTGCCAGCTTCAGCCGGGCCCTGCTCGATGGCCTTCGCGCCGAGATGAGCGACGAGGAATTCGATCGGACCCTGGGCGAGGCGATCGACGCCATTCACCGCGCCAGCACGCAGAAGGTAGCTGCCTAAGCGCCGCCGGCGAAGACGAAGCGGTATTCGCTGCGGGGAGCCCGCCGCTCCGGATACATTTCAGGGCGGCCGGATACGAGGGTGATGGTTCGGCCCTGCACCGTGTGCGGCTGGCCCAAGGTCAAAGGCACCGTCTCGCTCCAGCCTTCGCCGGTGATCTGCGTCGATACCACCAGCCGGCCTGCCTGCACGCAGCGTACGCCTGCCGGGCAGCGACTGTCTTCGACCACCGAGCGCGGCGTCGCCTCGAAGGCGCCCACCCGCACCGTCTCGCCCAAGGCCGTCGGCATGCCTTCGAGCGGCGCGAACTTCGACCCCGCGCAGGCGGCGAGGAGAACGGGGAGGGCAAGAACGATCGCTCGTTTCATGGAGAAACCTTCGTGAATCATCGCAGCGCCTGCCGTACCATGGCACGCAGGGTTTGCGCATCATGAATGGCGTGGGCTTCCGGATCGTTGTTGAAGTAAGCCCAGACTGGCCGGCCGACGCGGGTTTGCTCCATCATCCAGTCGGTCCAGCCAAGCAGCACTTCGTCGCTGTAGCGGCCCCAATATTTTCCCAGCCCACCATGGAAGCGGACATAGGCAACGGGCCCTACCGCGATCCGGGGACTCTGTGACCCGGGCATGTCGTGCGCACAAAAAGCGGCCCCGTATCGATCGAGAAGATCGAAGACCTCGTCAGCATACCAGGACGGCTCACGAAACTCGAAGACGTTGGTTGTGTCGCCTGGCAGCAGTTGAAGGAAGCTCTCCAGCCGCTCGACGTTCAGCCGGAAGCGCGGCGGAAGCTGGTAGAGGATCGGTCCCAAGGCCGACCCGAGGTGACGGAACGGCGCCATCATTCGCCCGAGCGGTTCTTCGCAGTCCTTGAGCTTCTTCGCCTGGGTCAGGAAGCGGTTGGCTTTGACTGCATAGCAGAACCCCGGCGGCGCCTGCTCCTGCCAAGCATCGAAAGTTTCGGCTTTGGGCAGACGATAGAAGCTATTGTTGATCTCGACGGTATCGAACTCGCCGGCGTAGTACTCGAACCAGCGCTTGACGGGCAGCTTCTCGGGATAGAACAGCCCGCGCCAGTGCTTGTAGATCCACCCGGAGCAGCCGATCCGTACCGGCACCGGGGCAGCAGCAGGAGCCATGTCGTGAGCGCTCATGAGAGCAACAATGCAACACGGGGCGCTTCGGCTCCGAACGCGCGGGCTTGCGAGCTTTACCTGATCTCTCCGCTCGACGTGTCCGGCACGTTCCCGGAGCGGCTGGCGCGTGCGCTCGACGCCGGGCCGGTCGCGGCGTTTCAATTTCGCGTCAAGAACGTCGATCAACATGAAGCGGCTGCGCTCGCCGAACCGCTGCAGGCGATCTGCCGCGAGCGCGATATAGCCTTCATCGTGAACGACAGCGTTGCACTGGCCAAGCGGCTCAAGGCCGACGGGGTCCACCTCGGCCAGCAAGACGGCGACGTGCGGGAGGCCCGCGAAATACTGGGGCGTGAGGCGCAGATCGGCGTTACCTGCCACGCCAGCCGCCATCTCGCTCTCGATGCCGGCGAAGCGGGGGCCGATTACGTCGCCTTCGGCTCGTTCTTTCCCAGCTCAACCAAGTCCAGCGAGCATCGTCCCGATCCGGAGCTGCTCACCTGGTGGCAGAACCTGGTCGAGATTCCGTGTGTCGCCATCGGCGGCATCACTCCGGAGAACTGCCGTCCGCTGGTGGAAGCGGGCGCGGACTTCCTGGCGGTAAGCCAGGCCGTCTGGGGCGGGGATGAAGCCGAACGGGTCCGCGCCTTCAGCGCCGTCCTGGGGTAGGGAGCCATTTGCAGGCGCAAAGGTTTGTCTCTTTCGAGAAGGAGAAACCATGCGCCGCTTTGCTTTTCATACGCTTTCCTCAAATACCCCCCGTCTTGCCGCCGCGGCAGCCGCGCTCTTAGTCGCATCTTGCGGGTTCAATGGCACCGATCCCGACGAGGGCGAACGGCAAGCTGACGCCGCGCAGGTGGACCAGCGATCCACGGACCCCGATTTCGCCCAGTGGGAAGAAGTGGAGCTGGCCGACGCCGAGGCGCGGCCGCAAATGCAGCTTCAGGTCGTCCTGGACCAGCAGGGCTTCACTCCTGGCGTCATCGACGGCAAGGAGGGTCTGTCGACCGCGAATGCCCTCAAGGGCTTCCAGGAAGCCAACGGTTTGACCGTCACCGGCGAATTGGACGAGGCGACACGGCAGGCGCTCGCTCGCTGGAGCGATGTACCGGCGACGCGCGTCGTGCGAATTCCCGAGAGCTGGGGCCAGATCACATTTGCCCCGGTTCCGGACGAGCCAGCCGACCAAGCCCAGATGGAGCAGCTCGGCTACGAAACGCTGGACGAGAAACTGGCCGAGCGATTTCACACCACCATCGAAGTCTTGCAGGCGATGAACCCTGGCGGCCAGCCCGCCGGGAATCAGCCGTCCGCCGCGGGCACCCAGGGGAACGTTGCCGAGGGAGTTCCGGCTTACCCGCCCCGCACCCGGGTGACGCCGACTCCGCAGCCGGGCTCCGAGGCCGAAGCAGGTAGGGCGATCACGGCGAGTTTCCGCCCTGGTCAATTGATCCGCGTTCCCAATGTCGGCTTTGGCATCGAATACGCATCAGGCGCCGCGGGCGATGATGCCGCGTGGAGCCGCACGCTGGCTTCGCTGGGTGTCGCGGCCGACCAGCCCAAGGCGGCGCGCGTGGTCGTCGATAAATCCGAGAGCTGGCTGAAGGCCTATGATGCAGACGACAAGCTGATCGCGATGTTTACCGTCACGACCGGATCCGAGCGCGATCCGCTCCCGCTGGGCGAATGGGGGATCAACGCCGTCGCTCACAACCCGCCGTTCACTTACAATCCCGAATTGTTCTGGGACGTGCCGAACAGTGAAGACAAGCAGCAACTCCCGCCCGGGCCCAACAGCCCGGTAGGTGTTGTGTGGATCGATATCACCAAGGAGCATTACGGCATTCACGGGACGCCGGAGCCCCAGAACATCGGCCGGACGCAAAGCCACGGATGCGTGCGCCTGACCAACTGGGATGCCGCCCGCCTGGCTGGTATGGTGGACAGTTCCACGCAGGTTCTTTTCCAGGCCTGATGGCGCTCGAGCTCGTCGATCGGATCTTAACGGTGGCGGTCACCGCCACGCTGACATCGGCAGTGTGGATCGTGGCGTTCAGCGATACCGAGTGGCGGCGCCCCCCGGCTGCTACTCCGGTGGCCATTCCCGAGACGGCTCAGGCGGCGCTCGCGCCGCCGCGAGCGGCTTCGGCGGCGGCGCCGAGCGGAACTTTGCTCGTACCGGTCGAAGGCGTGAGGCCCGAGCGACTGACAGATACGTTCGCCGATGCGCGAGGCGACGGGGGCCGGCCACACGACGCGCTGGACATCCCGGCCGAGTCGGGCACCCCGGTGTTGGCGGCGTCCGCCGGGGTAATCGAGAAGCTTTTCGTCTCCGGCGATGGGGGAAACACGGTCTACGTCAGACTGCCCGACCGCCGGACGATCCATTACTATGCTCATTTGCAGTCTTACGCGCCGGATCTGCGGGAAGGGCAGCGCGTCGAGCGGGGGCAGCGTCTAGGCAGCGTCGGTTCGAGCGGCAATGCCGACCCTGCGGCACCGCATCTTCACTTCGCGATCTGGCGGGTGGACCCAGGTGACGAGTGGTGGGCCTCTGGAACCGCGCTCAACCCTTATCCGTTGCTACGAAGCGGACGATAGACAGGTCGAACAGTTCGGTGCTGATTGAACGCGCATTGTGTCATTTAAGACATCCCAGTAAACAATGGGATGGTAATGGCGAATCGAATAGGGGTTTGAGCATGAGTTTGAGCAAATTGCTGGCGTCGAGCGCTGTCGCTGCGTCGCTGATCACCGCTCCGGTGGCTGCGCAGGCTGCCGCCGCCGATGCACGGGCGTCCACCAATGTCGACGGCGAGAGCCTGGCTGGCGGCGGGTTCCTGATCCCGGCGCTCGCGATTCTGGCGATCGTGCTCGGCATCGTGGTCCTGGTTGACGACGGCGACGACGCTCCGGTCAGCCCGTAGACCCTAGAGACATTTGAGAACAGAGCGGCCGGGCGTTTGCCCGGCCGTTTCGTTCGTGGCCTATCGCCCGGACCGGATGCAGCGAAGCCGCCCAGGCTCTCCGTTTTCGATCTGACGCAAGAATCCCGTGCCGACAACGGCATAGCTCTCGCCCTGCCGCGGCCCTGTCGAAAGCAGCAGCGTGTCGCCCCGGCGCAGATAAGTTCCCTTGCCTTGCGGAGCGGAATAGCGCGACGCGCTGATGATGGTGAATTCGCGGTCAGGCTGCGGAATACCGGCGCGGCCGCCAGCATCGCCTGGCAATTCGCAAACGTACGTGCCGCGCTCGATCGTGCCGATCGGCCCTTGGGCCGTCGCAGGCACGGCCAAGCCGGCGATCAGAAGCAGGGGGAGAGCGCGCATCATGCCTTCACCATACCCGGTGGCCGCTTGCATTGCCATGAATGGGTTGAAGGGCTACGGCCCGCGGGCTCTTTTCCGATCCTAGGTTTCGAAAGCATCTGCGATGAAGATCAGCGGCGTGGACATCCGTCCCGGCAATATACTCGAATACGAGCGCGGCATTTGGAAAGTCGCGAAGATCCAGCACACCCAGCCCGGCAAGGGCGGGGCTTACATGCAGGTCGAGATGAAGAACCTGCAGGACGGCCGCAAGACCAACGTCCGCTTCCGCAGCGCCGACACGGTCGAGCGCGTCCGTCTCGACACCAAGGACTTCCAGTACCTCTACGCCGATGGCGACCAGCTCGTGTTCATGGATAAGGACACTTACGAGCAGATCAACCTGCCGGCGGACCTGCTCGGCGACGCCGCCGCATTCCTGCAGGACGGAATGGACGTGACGCTGGAACTGTGGGACGAAAAGCCGATCAGCGTGGCGCTGCCGGAGCAGGTCGAAGCGACGATCGTCGAGGCCGACGCGGTAGTGAAGGGGCAGACCGCTTCTTCCAGCTACAAGCCGGCCGTGCTCGACAACGGGGTGCGGGTGATGGTGCCGCCGCATATCGAAAGCGGCACGCGGATCGTTGTCGACGTCTATGAACGGACGTACGTCGGCAAGGCCGGGTAAACAGGGGCGGGGTTCTATGAGCACGATTGGCGATTCACGCTTCAAGGGCATCGACTTCGAGCGCAGCTATCTGCTCGGAGTCATCTACGACGATGAATCGCTGACGCTGGAGATGGACTTCAGGCTGACCGAGCTTCACCCCGAATTCATTGCGCCGCAGCCGACGGAAGAGGGCTGCTATCGCGGCGGCTTCATCCGTTTCGCGGACATCGAAGACCTGCAGATCGACAAGGCTCGCCCGAACGGCGACGAGCCTTCGGACTACAGCATCATTTATTCCGTGTCGGGGGATGGGCGGAACTTCGAGTTCTCTTGCGGATGGGGGGAGATCAAGGTCGCGGCCTCCTCCGTCCGCGTCGCATTCGACTGACAGGAAGTAAATTGTGGCTGCAGTATCGGGACTGATCCGCGTGATGGAACGCGCCGCGCGTAAAGCGGGCGGACGGTTGCGGCGCGACTTCGGCGAGGTCGAACACCTCCAGGTGAGCCGCAAGGGGCCGTCGGACTTCGTCTCGAAAGCCGACCAGGCGGCCGAGCGGACGCTGTGGGACGAACTGCGCCAGGCCCGGCCCGACTGGGGCTTCGTGCTCGAGGAAGGCGGCACGATCGAAGGCGACCCGACCAAGCCGCGGTGGATCATCGACCCGCTCGACGGCACCAGCAACTTCCTCCACGGCATCCCGCACTTCGCGATCTCGATCGCGGCGCAGGAGCCCAAGCTCGATGGCTCGGGCTGGGGCGATGTCGTCGCCGGCGTCGTCTATCAGCCGATCACCGACGAGACGTTCTGGGCGGAAAAGACCCGCGGCGCCTGGCTGCAGGATGCCCGCCTGCGGGTATCAGGCCGCCGCCACTTGTCGGAAGCGCTGATCGCCACCGGTATTCCCTACCAGGGTCACGGTAACTTCGAAGAGTGGATCAAGGTGCTGGGCGCCGTCGGCCCGCAAGTGGCCGGCATTCGCCGCTTCGGCAGCGCCGCGCTCGATCTCGCCTGGGTCGCGGCCGGTCGCTTCGATGGCTTCTGGGAGAGCGACCTCAAGTCCTGGGATACCGCGGCGGGCTGCCTGCTGGTGCGCGAGGCGGGGGGGTTCGTCTCCGACTACCGCGGCCGATCGCTGCCGGTGTGCGACGCGCAGATCATCGCCGCGAACGACGCGCTGCATTCCCGGCTGCACAAGCTCGTCGCCGGCGCACTCAAAGCCTGAGTGACTGCCGGCGCGCAGTGTGCTTGAAAGCGCCCGGCGCTGCCGCTAAGCGCCGACCGCTGCGGCTAGCCCCTGTGGCGGAATGGTAGACGCGATCGACTCAAAATCGATTGTCGAAAGAC